>JAKLQJ010000115.1 GCA_022013385.1 Elusimicrobiota bacterium | reverse complement strand
CTGCATCGGTGCTCCCCATTACTACATCGGTGAGTCCGCCAAAGTTGTAGTGGCGGAAGTCCGCCAAAGATTTAGTGGCGGAAACCCGCCGAAGTCGTAGTGGAGGGGGCGGGACGGGACTAATTTATTTTTTCTTATACCATAGTCGCTGTTACTCTTATAACTTCAGAGAGAGTTGTAATCCCGTCCCTTGCTTTGTCTATTCCGTCCATAAGAAGCGTTTTCATTTTACCTTTGACTATAGCGGTTCTTTTTATTATATCAGTGGGACTGTGTTCGAGCACTTGTTTTCTTATTTCTTCGTTCATCAGCATAAGTTCAAATATGCCGGTTCTTCCGAGATAGCCCGTATTTCTGCATTTCGGGCAACCTTTTTCAACTTTATAGTTCGCGCCCGGTTTTAGTATCATTTCACTAACCAATTTTGCTTCTATTGAATCCATATTTTTAACAAACTCATTTACTACAGTTTCCGAAGGCGGAGCGGCTTTTTGAGCGCAATGCGGGCATACATTTCTTACAAGTCTTTGAGACATTGCCCCCAGCATTGAAGATGCTATTAAGAAAGGCGGCACACCCATTTCAAAGAGTCTTTCTATTATACTTGGGGCGTTTATTGTATGGATTGTTGTGAAAAGCAAATGACCGGTGAGAGCGGATCTTAAACTTATTTCGGCTGTCTCATAATCTCTTATTTCTCCTACCATTATGACATCGGGATCCTGTCTTAAAACGGTTCTTAAGCCCTCCGCCCATGTGAACCCTGTTTTTTGGCTTATTTGCGATTGATTGATTCCTTCAAGTCTATATTCAACAGGATCTTCAAGAGTTATAATATTTATCATCGGAGTGCTGATGTTTTTCAATAAAGCATAAAGAGAAGTGGTTTTTCCGCTGCCTGTTGACCCGGTTATAAAGAATATGCCGTAAGGATTTCTGATGAGTTTTTTTATCACGGTTAGAGTATCTTTATTCATGCCTAATTGTTCAATATCCATTCCCAATCCCTGTCTGTCCAATACTCTTAAAACAAGTTTTTCACCGTTAACGGTGGGAAAGGAAGAAACTCTTATTTGTATTGCCCTGTTTGAAATCATTTTTTGAAAACGGCCTTCTTCATTCCTGAAGGATTTCGGCGGTTCAGGGTCAAAACCGGCCAATACTCTTAGTCTTTGCGTTAACGGTATATCGACGCTTTTGGGAGTTATTAGCATATCCTGAAGTATGCCGTCCACTCTGAATCTTACGCGCAGATTCGAACCTTGCATTTCTATATGAATGTCACTGGTTCTTTCTCTTACGGCATGTTCAAGCAAAAGATCGCTTAACTTTATGGCCAAATCTATAGCGGGAGATCTCCCTTTTGTTTTTATCAATTTCTGGTAATCATCACTCAGCGTTTCTACCGATGATTGATCAGTTGTATTCGGAGAAGAAGGTTTGTTCTCCTCTTCAGGCTTGTTTTGTCCCCAAAATACCATACTATCCTCCTTGAAAATGTTTCCGCTTCCGGTATTATATCTTATTTATATTCTATCTTAGTAATGAGAAATTTTTTTTCGGCGTTTGGAAGCTTTATCTTTACATTGGAAAGTTTTTTGGCCCCTAGAAGTCCTTGCGCCATGGGAGAATTTATTGATATTTTTCCTTTTAACGGATTGGCTTCATCCGAGCTTACCAAAGTGTAGACATACTCTTCTTTTGAATCGGTATCCATCATGGTTACGGTAGCGCCTATATGGGCATTATTTTTATCTATCTTAAGATTATCCGTTATTTTTGCCGATTGCAATTTGGTTTCAATTTCAGCTATTCTTTCCAAAACAAGGGCCTGTTTTTCCTTTGCCGCGGTATAACCGGCATTTTCTTTAAGATCGCCCTGTTCCATAGCTTCGCCTATTTCTTGCGCTATTTCAATTTTTTTGCGGTTTAATTCCGCCAAATCGTTCTTTAATTTTTTATAGCCGTCTTTTGATATATATATATCTGTCATAAAACCCCCTGGTACTTTTTTTAAAGAGTATTCGCCTGTTTGTTGTCTGAAAATACATTGAAGGAATAAGGTTTTTTTACAAACAGTCCCCTAGCAAACTAAAAGATCATAAAATAGTATGAACCACTATCGGCGGGATTTAGTGGCGGAAACCTCTGGTTGAACGCATGAACTTCGTTCATAATTTATGGCGTTCACCACTTCTTATGCTGAAGGTCAGAGGTTCATTTAGACACTTGTTTCAGTGTTTTGTATACCCCAGAACCTATTTTTTGCCTTCTAAACAAAGTGGCACCGAGAGGGATTGAACCTCTGACCTAGCGCTTATGAAACGCCCGCTCTAACCACTGAGCTACGGTGCCACATCTTAACGGGCAGGTTTCTTCACCGGAAGATTTTCATCCTTCGGGTGAATATTGTGTCTAAAAATAAAGTATACAAAATAAGGGTTGTTTCGGCAAAATTAATTTCCTAAAATTATTCATGTATCTAAATCTAAAACTAAGGAGCATTATGCCTACTAATTCAAAATCAGAAGAGAGAAAACTTTCAAAAGAAGAACTTCTAAAAAAAGCCCTTAAGCCTGCACGAGACGCGATGAAGCTACATCCGTTTTATAAAGGAAAGATAGAAATTTCGCCTAAATCCTGTATAAGAGATATTGGCGATTTCGCGATATGGTATACGCCCGGCGTGGCCGAGGTTTGTAAGGACATATATAAAAATCCGGAAAAAGTTTTTGAGCATACCAATAAAGGGAATATGGTTGCGGTAGTATCGGACGGAACCAGAGTTTTGGGGCTTGGAGATATCGGCCCTGAGGCGGGTTTGCCCGTGATGGAAGGCAAAGGGCTTCTTTTTAAATATTTAGGAGGAGTTGACGCTTTTCCGATATGTTTAAATACTAAGGATCCCGACGAGATAATCAAAACGATTATAAATTTAGAGCCGTCCTTTGGCGGGATTAACCTTGAGGATATAGCTCAGCCCAAATGTTTTTATATTTTGGATGAATTGCGCAAAAAAATGAATATTCCCGTTTGGCATGATGATCAACAAGGAACGGCAACCGTATCTTTGGCGGGTTTGATAAACGCTCTTAAGATAGTCGGCAAACGCATTGAGGATGTTAAAATAGTTTTGATTGGAGCGGGTGCCGCTAATATCAGAATCGGCATGCTCTATATGGCTTATGGAGCTAAACCCGGCAATTTGATATATGTTGATTCAAAAGGCGCTCTTCATAAAGGCAGAACTGACTTGAAAAATCATATACAAAAATGGAATATGTGCGAGATAACAAATAAGGACAATCTTGAGGGAAGAGCGGAGGAAGTTTTGAGAGGGGCTGATGTTCTTAGCGCGGCTTCCAAACCGGGTCCGGACACCATAAAGAAAGAATGGATAGCCTCTATGGCAAAAGACGCTATTGTTTTTGCAACCGCTAATCCAATTCCTGAAATTTGGCCTTGGGAAGCGAAAGAAGCCGGAGCGAAAGTGGTCGCGACCGGCAGATCGGATTTTCCAAATCAGGTAAATAATTCACTCGGTTTTCCAGGCATATTTAGAGGTGTTCTTGATGTAAGAGCAGCTACAATTACCGATGAGATGTGCATAGCCGCCGCTGAGGAATTGGCTAAATACGCTGAAAAAAAAGGCTTAAACGAGAATCATCTTCTTCCTGAAATGGATGAGCCGGGCGTTTTTATCGAAGAAGCCGTTGCCGTCGGTATGAAGGCGATAGAGCAAGGCGTAGCCAGACTTAATCCTAATAGAGATGAGCTTTATAAAATGGCGGAGTTTGCGATTAAAAGGTCTATGGACGAAACTGCCATTAAAATGAAAACGGGCATTATAAAATTGCCTGAATAAAAATATGGTAAATAGGGTGTAGGGTTCAGGGCAGAGAGAATAGCGGAGTCAGATGTGTATAGAAAACGAAGCTGTGCTTTAGAACACGAAACCACGAATGACCATAGAGTGTCTGAAGTCAGAAGAAATACGATGATAAGGTGATATGAAATAAATTAATAAAGGAATTGCTTTTTACTTATCACCGTCCGCCAAAGGCGGATCAACTTTTTCTCGCTGTTCCTTCCATGCCTTTAATTTCTCTTAATTTCTTAATCATTGCCGGAAGAAACTCTTTAATATCGGCTTCAATAAAGTAATCGGAAATATCTTTTATGGGAGCATTAGCGTCTTTATTGACGGAGACAATGGTTTTAGCGTTTAGTATTCCCTGAGTATGATGAGTTTTTCCCGAAATACCTAAGGCGATATAGAGTTTAGGTTTTATTGTTTTTCCCGTTATTCCTATTTGGCAGTTTTCGCTCGCGAATCCTAAATCGGCTAAAGGCCTTGTTATTCCCAACGAAGCGCCTAATAGATCGGAAAATTGGCGGACCATTTCAAATTCTTCTTTTGTTTTTATTCCCCTTCCCGCAGCTACCACAATTTCCGCATCGGAAATATCTTCATCGTCTTCTTTTGGTTTCGGAGATAATCCGACTAGTTTTATTTTGGCATTTAATTGGGATAAATCCGGCTTAAAATTTATAAGTTCTCCGTTTTTAGCGGGATTTAATAATTGAGCTTTTGAATAAAATCCCGCTCTTATGGTTATCATTTCTATGTTTGAACGGGACTCTATTTTAGCCATTAAGTCTCCGCCGAAAGTGGGTTTTATGGCGCTGGTTTTTCCGGATGCTTCAGACTTAAGCTTTATGGCATCCGATATAAGACCTATATTAAGTTTAGCGGCAAGTCTCGCCGCTATTGTTTTTGATTCTTTTGCCGCTGAAAAAAGAATTTTATCGGGTTTTTCTTTTAATATCAGCTGCGCAAGAGAGTCGGAATATATTTCTTCAATCAAGTTTTTATAAATTTCGCCTTGAATGATATAGATTTTTTTAATTCCTCTTTTAAAAAAATAATCGGCGCGAGCGGAGGCTTCGTGCCCGATTATTACGCAGGATAAACTTTCATTTGAGCCGTCGGAAATTTCCCTGCCGGCCGTAATGAGTTCATATGCCGATAGTTCAGAGTCGGGCGCGGCGCAAATGTTTATAATCCATGTTTTTTTGTTTTTTCGCAAATTTGTCATATAAAATTTAATTCTTTCAGAATTTTAGCGGTGTTTTCCGCTTTTTCTTCAATATTCGCCCCCGCGATTATGGAAGATGTTTTGCTTTTTTTTGCCGGAGAAAAGCATTCGCTGACAAATGTCGGCGAGCCTTCTATGCCGATTTTTTTCTGTTCACAGTCGATATCGTATATTGTCCATATAACGGGCTTGAATGCTCCGGATTTTAAACGGCCTTTTATGCTTGCCAGTCTTGGACAATTTATATTTTTTTCAAAGGATATTACGGCCGGCAATTCCATTTCAAGTTTTTCTATGTTTTGCCCTCCTTTTTTTTCAAGGATGATTGAGTTTTCGTTTAGTGATAAGACTTTCGATGATAGCGATATATTGGGAAAATTTAAATGAACCGCCAGTTGAGAGGCGATATGCCCGGTATCACTGTCATTTGAACCCATGCCGCAAATAATAAGAGAAGATTTTGTAATTGAATTTATTTTTTCTATCGCTTTGGCGAGAGCATAACTTGTTGCGAGAGTATCCGAACCTTTTAATAATATGTCGCTTAGAAGATATCCGTCATTGCATCCCTTTGAAATCGCATATCTAAGAATTTCGCCTGCATTTGGCGGCCCCATGGTTAGAGCGGATATGACTGTCTCGGGATTATTATCTTTTATTTTGAGCGCTTCTTCCAAAGCATATTCGTCAAAGGGATTAATGCCGGATTCTATATTGTCCCGCTCAAGATTGCCGTTCGAATCAAATTCCACTTTATCAGTCAGCGGAGTTTGTTTTATGCAGACTATTATATTCATTTTAGTTTAGCAATAGCGTAAAAAGACGATACATTTATACGATGATACGGAAAAAGATTATTCATGGCGTCTATGTCGCAGTATTAACTTATCAACGCATCTATGTATTCCGGTGCTTCCGTGTTTATTACATATCATCGTTATTTATTTGTTTCTTTATTCCCATATCACCATATTTCCGTATTTACGCTGTTTTCTATCTCACCTTCTCAAGTCTATGACATCAAATAGTCCCGGCCCATAAGATATAATTGACAATTTCGGATAGGGATAAATTTTTGAAAGAGTGTTCATTCTTGTTATGAACTGTTTTGCTTTTCCTTTGAAATCTTTTAATTTTTTAGCGTTTTGACCGCCGTTCAAAATATCTATATGCGTAATAACTAGTTTTGTGGCTGAATTTATACATATTGTTTTTATCGCTGTTTCTTTTTCAAAAGCGCCTATTCTTCTAAAACGGCCGCTTACACTCCCGATCTCTCTGCCCTTGGTATGATGGTCGCGCAGGCTTTCTTTATTTTTAATTTCATTTCTGATGGGACCAGGTCCTGTTCGGGTGGTATAAGGTTTGAATATGGCATAAATATCACGAACATATTTGGGCCCCAATCCCGTTTCAGCAAGAAAGGTGGACGCTGAAGTGTCTCTTGATGTTACGAAGGGATATTCACCGTGGAGAAGAGACAATTTAATTCCTTGAGTTCCTTCCAAAAGAATTTTCCGATTTTTGGCAAGCGCTTTATTAAGCAGAGACGGAACATCCTTTATAAATTTTTTTAGGCGCGGTTCGTTTTTCGCAAATTTTATTTTTTTTCTATCTATTCGCTCTCTTACCGCTTCTCCAAGTCCCGTTCCGACGCTGCCGATGCTTTTCATCATTCTTTTATTGCTTCTTTCCGCCTGCATTTGTCTCGGCTCTATAATTACCGCATTAGGGTCTATTATGATTCTGGACTCGGTATTTGTTTCTTTTATTTCTTTTAATAGCCAATCGCTAATAATATATGTTCCTGGGCCCAAAACCAATTTGGTTTTTTTATTTACAAAGCCCGCGGGGATGTTTTTTAAGGCGAATATTTTGTCTTCAAAAAAGACAGTATGCCCTGCATTGGGGCCTCCGACTTTTACGCAATAGTCAAAATCGTTTTTATAAGCCAAATACGCGGAAATTTTCCCCTTTCCTTCGTCTCCGGCTTGTCCTCCCACTACAATATCTACAGGCATTAGCCCTCCTATTTCATTATAAATTTTTGGCTATTCTGTCGCCAGTTACACATGGCTATAAGCGCGGGAATAGTTTACTTTATTCTAAAATTTTGGCTATTTTATTCGCTATTCCGATATAGCCCGTGTTTATGGAATCGAGTATCTCTTTTTTCGTTTTTTTGCTTATTTTAAGATTTTTTATAAATCTGTTCAGTTTGGAGTGATTTATCTTACTTCCGCGCGTCAGAGTTTTTAAAAGTTCATAGGGTTTGGGAAAATTTTCTCTGCGAAGAATTGTTTGAATTGCTTCAGCATATATTTCCGGATGTTCCGCGATTTGTTGAGCAGCTTTGGCCGGACTAACTTTAATTCTTGAAAGCCCTTTTACAACGGAGTTATAAGCGATTAAGGAATGAGCGAAAGCAACGCCGAAATTTCTTTCCACGGTGGAATCGGACAAATCCCTTTGAAGGCGAGATATTGGAAGTTTAGAGCTAAAGTGCTGAAAAAGAGCGTTTGCCATGCCGAGATTTCCTTCCGCGTTTTCAAAGGATATGGGATTTATTTTATGAGGCATTGTGGATGAGCCTATTTCTCCCTTTTGCGCTTTTTGAATCAATAAATCGTCGCTTATATATCGCCATATATCTTGGCACATATCCGTCAAAACAATATTTACAGCGCGTAATGCGTCAAAAAGTTCGCAATAACTGTCATGGGGCTCTATTTGCGTTGTTATTTTATTAACGGCAATATTTAAATCAAACTTGTCATTAAGACGCTTTATAAAATTTTCTGAAAATTTAAGCCAGTTTATTTTCGGAAATGCCGCCACATGAGCATTATAATTGCCGGCGGCGCCGTTTAGTTTTGAGAGAATTTTCACTTGGTTTATGCGACTTATCTGTGTTCTAATTCGGTTTTCATAAACTCTAAATTCCTTGCCGAAAGTGGTGGGAACGGCAGGTTGACCATGCGTTCTGGCAAGCAGAACCGAGCCGGCATAGTCATTGCTGAATTTTAAAAGATGTTTTTGGATATTTTCGAGTTTAGGCAATATTATTTTTTTTAGCGCTGAGCTAAGCATCATTGCGTAAGAGATATTATTGGTGTCTTCGCTTGTCAACGCTAAATGCAGGTATTCGCTTAAATTGGAAAGTCCTCCTTCGGCAAATTTTGCTTTAAGGTAGTATTCAACGGCTTTAACATCATGATTTGTGGCCGGCGCATCATAAGTTCCTTCGGTTTCTATTTCCTTTACTTTGGCAATATCATTTGAAGAAGGATTTTCTAAACCTTTAATAAATTCGATGTCGGAAGATTTAAGTTTTTGGGTTTTAACAGTTTTTTGCAGAGCCAAATATAAAAAGTATTCGCATTCGACAATGATTCGATATTTTATCAAAGCCGCTTCACTGAAATAGTCTTTAAGAGGTTCGGTTTGTTTTGAATATCTTCCATCAACGGGGTTTATAAGAAATAGTCTTTCCACAAGACAATGATACTAAAATTTGAGAACAATGGACACGCTCGCTGACAGCACAGACACACACAGTACAGATACGACAAAGCGGTTCATACCCACCGGCTATGGTATTTTTAATGTCTACGCATTTACGCAAAAAAAAGGCAATAATATTTGCCTATGATATCATCCGACTGCTATGTTATAATATTACAGATATTTATAACGAACTTTAAGGAAAAACTATGGATATAATGTCATTGGCCGGCGCTTTTCTGGGATTTTTGATTCTTTTATGGGCGGGAGTTTCAACGGGAGTGATGAAATTGCTTCTAAATTTTCACGGATTTGTAATTGTTGTGGGCGGCACTTTAGCTTCAATCGCGATAAATACCAGCTTTAAGGGTTTTATGAGCGGTATTAAAGCCTTTGCGCACATAATAAAAAAAGAGGAATTCCCTACTGTTGACGAGACTATTCAATCTATTGTGCAATTATCGGACACGGCTCACAGAGAGGGCGGGATAATGGCCCTTCAGAATGTTGACCCTGTTTTTGCGGGGGGTTTTCTTAAAAGAGCTATTACAGTGGCTATGACCAGCGGGCAGTCCAATGAAACAAGATATATTTTGGAGGATGAAGTTAGAAGAAAAAGACTTAATAGGCAAGAGGATTCTAATTTTTATAGAACCATGGGAGTTTTATCGCCTATGTTCGGTTTAGTCGGAACCCTTTTGGGAATTATTCAGACTTTAAGCAATCTTTCCGATCCCGGTAAAATAGGCTCGTCTATGGCGGTTGCCATAACAAGCGCTTTATACGGCATAACTCTTTCCAATCTTGTATTTGTGCCCGTCGCAAATAAAATAAGATTAAATGCTATGCGGGAAACTATGATTCTTCAGCTTATTGTGGAAGGAGTTATGGACATAATGAGCGGAAAACCGCCGCATCTTATTGATATGCATTTGAAGGGTTATTTGCCTTTGGGAGATTAAAATCCTAAGTGATAAAGAGAATAGAGAAAGTTTACCATGGAATAAATCATGGGATAAATCATGGGATAAACCCATGACCATGCCCATGACCATGCCCATGACCATGCCCATGACCATGCCCATGACCATGGTACCCTAATGTATATTGGGGTAAAGTTGAGAGTTTGGAGAAAAAACAGTTTAAAGAACTCTCCCGCTTCGGAAATTTGTTTGAAGGAGCATTGGGCAGATTGAATAGTAAAATATTATTATGTCAAGATTTTATGAAAGGGAAGATGAGTTGGAAAATGAACTTAACAGAGGCGCTTTGTGGGCTATTACCTACGGCGATATGATGAGCTATTTAATGATTTTCTTTCTCATTTTGTTTGCTTTTTATTCTTCAAAAGATATTGTTTCACAGTTCGCGATGAAGGGCGTGGAAGAAACTTTTGGGCCGGACACGCAGATCGTGAGCGAGATTTTCTCAAAGCACGGCATACAGCAAATCGCGAAAGTTGAAATTTCCTCAAACAAAATAAATATAAATTTTTCCGAACCGGTGCTTTTCGCTCCCGGCAGCGATAAGCTTAAAAAATCGTCATTTCTTCACTTAAAAAAATTGGCTAAAGTCTTAATTGATTTGCCGAATCCAATTCAAATAGAGGGGCATACCGATAATAGACCGCTGGGGAAGCATTCTGTTTATAAGTCAAATTGGGAATTGTCGTCCGCGCGCGCTTTCAGCGTTTTAAAGTATTTTGTAAACCAAGGGGTTGCTCCCGAAAAGCTTTCGGCTGTGGGTTATGGCGAATTTAAACCTTTGCAAAGCAATGATATGCCGGAAGGAAGATCCGCCAATAGAAGAATCGAAGTTAATATTATAAGGCATGAAATATAGCGCGATAGTAAACAGCGGGAAAAAGTTGATATGTTTATACGGTGATAAGTAAAAAGCAATTCCTTTATTGATTTATTTTCATATCAATTCATCATCGTATTTCTGCATTTATGCCGTTTCTTGTGACTTGTAAGTGGACTACGCTATCGTGTCGTGTATTAGTAGGACATAATCCTGTAAACAAATGGATTGGGTAGCAAGAGACAAGATGCAGGATAAGCAAACAGCGTAGATATGGAAATATGCTGATACGGTGATTAAGAAAAAGGGAATTTCCTTATTTACATATTTCCGTATTCACTTGTTTATGTCGTTTTGAAATTATTATGAAGCTGACTACAAGATTTTTTCTAATACTGCTGATAATTGCCGTTATTCCGATGGCAATTTCCGTTTCATGGAATGTGTATCAGTATCATTCAACCGCTAATACTTTTTTTGATTTGCACAAAGTTGTTTCAAATCTTGCGGCGGCTAATGTCGATGAATGGCTTCAGCGCGTTAATAGAAGCTTCGCTTTTTTATATGAAATCGAAAATCCCCTCGCAAGGCAGAAAATTGACGAAAATAGAATTATAAAGCAGGCGACTACGGTAAATTCCGAAATAATGGCGCTTAGCTTTATAGGAATAAACGGGAAATCAATTTTTGAACTTCAAAGCGAGAAAGTAAAATCCAAAAAACATTTAAGCGTTTATAATAATGACCTTCTCGCTAGAGCTAATGAAACGGGAAAGGTGGCTTTGGGAGATGTTCTGTGTATTGAAGACGAACCTTATTTCCCCTTAGCTTATCCTCTTATAAACGGCAAAACGGTTTTGTTTCATTTTTCACTTTCAAATTTATGGCATAAACTAATTTCCCAAAAAACCGGAGAATCAGGAAAAGTCATAATTATAAATGAAAAAGGAAAATTGCTTGGATGCCAGAGTTCTCAAAATTCCAAATATGATTTGAAGAATATCACAGAAGCTTTCCTTAAAAGCGGCAAATCCGGTTTTATAAGCGATTTTAAGATAGGCAAAAAAAAATATTCGGGATCATATTGCAAAGCAGAAGGTTTGCCTTGGGTTGTTGTTTCTTTGCAGAGTAATGATGAAATTTACGGTTCGAGGCGAAAAGCTATCATTCTTTTTTCCATTTTTACCGTTATAACATTGGCTATATCAATCCTGATCATATTTATGATATCCAGACAAATAATCCGACCAATAAACAATATTATGCACAGCGTAAAGTATTTTTTGAGAGACCAACGGTTGGATAAAGTTATTCGCATGGAAGGTTGGCCGGAGATAAAGAGTCTGGTTTCAATTTTAAACAGATTAATGCTTGAGCTTCAAGCTTATCGCGCTTTTCAATTAAATCAGATAGTGGAGGAAAAAAATAAAGCTCAAGCTTTGATAGACACTATTCCGGACGGAGTTCTTTTAATCGACAATGCTAATAGGCTTATTTATTCAAATGGCGTGGCGCTGCGGCTTTTAAATATTCCAAAAATTTCCCAGGATATTCTTATTCCCAAATCAGTAACCAATAGAGACTTTAATGAAAAACTGTCATTTATCGTCTCATCAAAAGAAAAACTTATTGAAACCGAAGTCTATGCCAAAATAAGTTTTGACCCCCCTCTGGCAAAGAGTTTCCGCATAATTTCAAGACAGTTTATGCTTGAAACCCTTAAAAGACCGGGAAGAGTTATAATGTTACGAGATATTAGCGAGGAAAAAGAGCTTGAGAAGATGAGAGAAGATTTCTTCCATATGATCACTCATGATATGAGAGCTCCTTTATCCGCTATTCAGGGTTATGTTGAGTTGTTGATAAAGATTATTCCTCAATCGCAGCGCACTGATAAATATCTAAAGAGCATGTTGTATTCATCAAGAAGACTGAGAGGCATGATTGACGATATTCTTAATGCCACAAAACTTGAAAAGGGAACTTTGATGCTGCAGATTGAAGAAATAGATGCCGGAGCGTTTCTCAATAGAATAAAAGAAAATCATGAACCTGTCGCCGTGCCGAAAAACATTGAAGTGATAACAAATTTTCCCGCGCGGGATTTTAAGTTTTATGGAGATCCTTTAATGCTTGAACGGGTTATAACGAACCTTGTGGGTAATTCGCTTAAATTTACGCCTAAGGGAGGGCGTATAAATCTTTTCGCCGAAGAAAATGAAACGGAAGTGCGTATTTCGGTGGAAGATAATGGCCCCGGTATACCGGAAAATCAACGCAAATCTATTTTTGAAAAATATTCCCAGATGGAAGAGCATAAAAATATGGGTTTTGGTATTGGCCTTGCAATGTGTTCTATGACGGTAAATCTGCATGGCGGAAAAATATGGGTGGAGTCTGAAGTCGGAAAGGGAAGCAAGTTTATATTCACGGTTAGCAAATCTTTAAACAACTAAGGGGGCAAATAGTTATGAAAATGCTTGTTATAGACGACAATATGGAGTTTAGGATTATGATATCGGATTATTTTTCAGAATTTAATTTTGCGGTTTTTGAAGCCGAAAACGGAAAAGCCGGTATTGAGATGGCGAAAAAAAACAAGCCGGATATAATATTTTTGGATGTAATGATGCCGGATATCGGAGGAATAGAAGTTTTAAGGGAGCTGGGAGCCGATGAAGACACAAGAAAAATTCCGGTGATTGTAATTACAGGGACCTTTTTTGAAAATGAAATGAATCAGCTTTTCAGGCAAGAATCCAATTGTAAGGATTTTTTAAGTAAAATGGCGGAAATTGCGGTCATTCAAAAAAAAGTTGAAGCTATCTTGGGCAAGAAGTAAAAAAACAGCGTAGATAAGGGAATACGGTGATAAGTTTAGAAATTAATATGTAAAACGAAGTTTTCTTATTTACATATCAACATATTTTTATATCAACTTTTTTACGCTGTTGCTTGTAATTTTGCCAGCGACAAAACTTATGGAAGATAAATTAAAAATACTGATTATTGATGATGAAACGGACTATTTGAATATAGCCGCCCAAATATTAAAAAATGCGGGATTTGAGGTTATGACCGCTGAAAATGGAAAAGACGGCTTGGATATAATAATCGGAGAAAATCCGGATCTTCTTATTCTTGATATAGGTTTGCCCGATATTAGCGGCATTGATCTAAAAAAACAGCTTAATAAGAATTTGTCCGCCGCTAAAATTCCGGTAATCTTTTTTACCGTATGTTCCGAAATGGAATGCTTGCGTAATGCTTTAAATCAAAATAATTGCAAATACCTCATTAAACCTTTTAATCCCGATGATTTGCTTGAAAAGGTTAAATCTTTTCTTGGCCCCGCCATGGGCCCCGGGTCATTTGATGTGACATAGTCTCGGTGTTCCAAAAATTGAAATGTCTAATTCCGATAAAAACATTGATATAGCTTTACTATTTCCGCGAAAAGAGATGAGAGAATGTTTATCCTCATTGCCATTTCCGGCAAAAAGTATCCTTTCCGTTTTTCAAACCGCAGGGCGCTTCATAAATTCTTTAAGCGGGAAAATCCCTGATTTGCTTATTCTGGATATGAATTTGCCGGATATTACCGGAAATGATTTATTGCTTATTTTGAAAAATAATCCCGGTATGGCCAAAATGCTTATTGTCGCGGTTTCAGATAATATTGAGCTTTCTCAAAAAGTAAAAAGTTTTGAATCCGGAGCGGATGATTATTTTACTTATCCTGTTGATAAAAATCTTTTTGCCGTAAGAATCAAAAATCTTCTTGAAAGGAGATTTTTAAAAATAGAAAATTCCGCTATCATAATTAAATTTGACGGCCTTGAAATTTGCGCAGATTCAATGACTGCGTCATATTTATCTAAAGAGATAAAATTAACTTCTCTTGAGTTCAATATGCTCCTTTATTTCATGAAAAATAAAAACAGAGTAGTTTCTCGTTTAAGTCTTATATCCAATGTGTGGAACAGAGATTTTAATGTTTCGGTAAGGGCGGTGGATAAAAGAATAGAAATCTTGAGAAGCAAACTGGGTTTTTTTGCTCGTCATATTGAAACTGTTTTCGGCATGGGGTATATTTTTAAATAGCGCTCGTGAAAAAATCAAGACACTATTGTAGCAACAAAATAGTTTTGCATCATCTCAAGATGGTTTTTCCGCCGATTTGTTTGGAGGAAACTATTCCGTATTCCTTGTTGTCCCGCCACTACTGCATCGGCGGGCAGGCCCGCCATATTCGCCACTACTACTTAGGCGCTCTCCATTACTACATGGCGCCTATGGCGCCAAGATTTTCCGCCAGAGGCGGATCCGCCAGTTTGTTTGGCGGAAGTG
>JAKLQJ010000114.1 GCA_022013385.1 Elusimicrobiota bacterium | reverse complement strand
CCGTTTGCCTTTGAACCGATAATGGCATAATTGTTCCAAACACCAATACTGTTCATGGCCTTAATGCGAAAAAAGAAAGTGGTCGGCGGGTACAATCCTTCAACTGTGGCAAAGATATTGGCGGTTTGCGATGAGCCGGCTATCGTGCTAAAATTTGCAAGATTAGAGGCCTGGACAAAATAGGTCGCGCCGGGACCATTATAGCCGCCTAAAGCCGAGCCTGTTGACCATGCCACTGTTATACTGCTTGGATAAATTCCGGGAAATGAAGCCGGCCCCGATGAATAAGCAAGCGTATAAGTTGACACGATTACGGATTCTGCTGTTTCGGTTCCGGCCATATTTCTGGCTTTGGCTTTAAAATCATACTCGGTATTTGGAATAAGCCCCGTAAACCTTTGAGCAATTCCCGGGTCATACTCTTCGTTTATTGCGGTTTGAAGCGTGTATATCTTTCCGCCCACAGCCGCGCCTGCCAACACACCACGCGCAGTGGGCATATCAGCCTTAGTTACCCATATGTCAGTCACAGGGTCATATTCTTCGTTTTCTTTCTGTGTTCCGAAATACCCGCCAAGCGCATATATTTTTCCGCCTGTCACCGCGGCCGCCAAATCATAACGCGCAGTGGGCATATCAGTTTTAGTTATCCATGTACCGTCTACGCCGTTTGCGGGATCATACTCTTCATTTTTACCTGTAGTAGCCGCACCTATTCCACCCACAGCATATATTTTTCCATCCAGTGTTGCGGCACACAATTGTCGACGCGCCGTAGGCAATACCGCTTTAGTTGACCATGTATCGGTTTCGGGATTGTATTCTTCGTTTTTATTAATAGGAACTACGGCTCCCCAACCACCCATTGCGTATATCTTTCCGCCGACCGCCGCGGCGACCAAATAACTCCGATATGTCGGCATATCAGCTTTAGTTGACCATGTATTGGTCAGCGGATCATATTCTTCGTTTTCATCGCCTGTTCCGCCCCCCCATCCGCCGCCAATCGCGTATATTTTTCCGCTTACTACCGCGGTCGCCAAACAACCTCGCGGCGTAGGTATATTAGCTTTAGTTGTCCATGTATTGGCTACGGGGTCGTACTCTTCGTTTTTGTTACCTGTTATAGTATTACTCGCCCCTATTGCATATATCTTTCCGCCAACCGCGGCGGCAGACAAACAACTTCGCGAAGTGGGTATATTCGCCTTAGTCGTCCATGTATTCGCGCCGGTATGCCAGCCCGCATAAGTCTCGTCTATGGCCACATTTGTTGCCGATAAACCCTCGCCTAAATTAGTGAAACCCGGCGCGCCTACAGCCAAGGCGACTATAGCCGCGGTTGAAACCTCAAAAGTCATATCAGTCGGTGTTTCTATGCGGGTTATAGTGGAAATAGTCGCGCTATAGCTTGCATCGGATTCAACGGAAACCTTTACCTTGAAATAGTATGTTGTGTTTGGATTGAGCGACAAATATGTTGTTGCCTGCGCGCCTAATGCCATTGTTCCCGACGATACCGTCGTTGAAAAATCCGAAACAAGCGACAGCGCGACGAGAGGATATTGCGCGCCGGGATCGTCTAAAACCCATGATGCGCTGACCGTATCGCTTGAGGCGGCGGTAAATTGAACCGATGTCGGCGTTGCCGCTTCAATAATCGAGGCCGCGAAAAAAAACAGACAAAACAATACCGCAAGCCGCGAACAAACTGCGGCCATTGCAAATTTACCTTTGGGAATTGTCCCGCGCTTGCCAATCAACATTTTAACTCCGTTTACCAAATTATTGTTTCTTGCTTCTGACACACCAGTTGCCAGTTTCCAGTCACCAGTTTCTAGTCACCAGTTTCCAGTTGCCAGTTTCCAGTTGCAAGTCACCAGTCACCAGTTGCAAGTCACCAGTTTCTAGTCACCAGTTTCCAGTTACCAGTTTCTAGTCACCTGTCACCAGTTGCCTTGTTGCTAATTGCTTAATCTCTTCTCAAAACTCTAAAACTCTTTAAACTCTTTCCCGCCACTACGACATCGGCGGGTCCGCCTAAGTAGTAATGGCGGAAACTCTCAACTCTAAAACTCTGCAACTCTTTGAACTCTTAACTCTTTAAACTCTTTAACTCTGAACTCTCAACTGTCGGGCAAAGCTTTGCTTTGCAGCTACACAGCTATTTCTGTTTTCTATTCACTATTTACCTTTAAATTACCCAATATATCCCGCGCTTTAAGAATTTCAAGCGCTCTCTCAAGTATTTCGTCTTTAACCAATTCTTCCTTATCTTTTTCTTTAACTTTTTCACCTGCCTGAGGCGTCATAGTTTTTGGATTGCTTGTGGTTTTCTGACTGTCAGGAAAAAATAATTCTTCTTCCTGCTTGAGCAGTTTTATCTGAGTATCCTTTGTAACTTTTATCTCAATATCGGGTTTTATTCCTCCTATATGACCTTTGTCTTTATCATCCCTTTGTATTGACCTGCCGCTTGGCGTATAATATTTGGCTATTGTAAGCCTTAAAGCCGATTGATCAGCTAAAGGGATAATTGATTGCACGCTTGCCTTTCCAAAAGTTGTATCCCCTATAATAACGGCTCTTTTATTGTCCTGCATCGCGCCGGCCACAATTTCACTGGCGGAAGCGGATGCTCCGTTGACAAGAATAACCAAAGGAAGTTTACTGTAAACAGCTTTTGAATTCGCCTTGAATTCCTGGTAATTCTGCTGGGACCTTCCTTTAGTATACACAATCATTTTATTGGAATCTAAAAACAATTTTGAAATATCTACGGACGCCATCAAAAGACCTCCGGGATTAAATCGCAAATCCATAATCAGAGCTTCCATACCCTGCTTTTTTAATTTTTTAAGGTCTTTCTCAACATCCTCCACGACATGGCCGGTGAAATCAATTACTTTGATATAACCGATATTGGAATCCAGCATTCTAAATTTGGTGTTTTCCATCACAATAAGCGCTCTCGTGAGCGTTATTTCTTTGGTAATCCAATCTTTGTTTTTGTCTTCATTATCCCTTGCAATGGTAATTTTAACCTTAGTTCCCGGAACCCCTCTGAGAAGCTTAACAGCCTCTTCCAAAAGAATATCCTTAGTGGTTTCCCCTTCAATCTCAATTATTTTGTCTCCCGGATATAAGCCCGCCTCAAAAGCCGGAGTTTTGGGAAGCGGCGTAACCACGGTAATCCAACCGTCTCTTATGTCAACCCTTATTCCTATGCCGCCAAATTCCCCCTCCGTATCGCTTTTAACACGCTTATATACATCCGGATCCATAAACTGAGAAAAATCATCCAATTGTTTTACCATGCCGCGAGCCGCGCCGTAAACCAATTTTTGAGCATCTATTTTCTCAACATAGTTTTCTCTTATAATTTCAAGCACATCCACAAGAACTTTTAACTGCTGATAAGTCTTATCAATGGCATAATTTACATAGGGAAAAATGATTCCTATACTCAGAGATATGATTGCGATTATCGCTAATTTTCTGATGTTTTTCACGAAGCCTCCTAAAAAACACTTGCGTGTTTTTTACCCCTGCGCTTATATCCCGTGGCGCCTATGGCGCCACGGGATAGGGGGTACAATAATTTTATTTTCTCCATAATCGCAAATTACGCCAAATCTTTAAGCCCTCTCGCATTCACTTCTTATTTCTTGCTACCCAAGTTCACTCACAAATAATAACACCATATACGCCGCGATTCTGGAAATCTATTCTATATTCCGCATTTCTTTATCTATGTCGTTTGTTTGCCTTTTTATTTCCATATCATCGTAATCTCATAGTTACGCCGTGTATTGCTTACTTAAGCCGCAAGTATGTAACGGGATTAATCGCGTTTGTCCCTGCCCTAATCTCAAAATATAAGGCTCCAAGATTATTCCCCTCGCTCCCTGACGCAGACTGAGTATCAATACCCGCCCTGCCTATAACGGTATTCATATTCACCGATTCATTTTTTTTAACGCTTATACTTTTAAGAAAGCCATAAACAGTAAAAAAACCCTTTTCATGATCTAATATGACAACATTGCCGTAGGTTCTAAAATGCCCCGAATAAATAACATTTCCATTCATAACGGGAAAAACCTCTTTATCAACCTGAGTTTCAATCTTTATGCCTTCTCGCACAATCCATGTCTTAAGATGCGGCAAATTTTCCCTGCCGAAATTACTGATAACCATGCCTTGAACCGGCCATGGCAATGAATGCTTCTCTATCGGCAGATGCTCCTTATTTTCCGGCATTCTTTTTTTATAAGGCGAACGGCTTTCAAGTTTTTTAATAAGCCATAATAAGCTTTTCGCGTCATTTTTGAGATTTTCAATTTCTTCGCCCTTTCTTTTATATTCTTTCTCCATTTTGCTTAATTCGGATTTTTTTTGGACCACCTGCTTATTCTGAAAACGGCGCTGCCCGATAATATTCCTTCTTTTGCTTTCAAGTTCGCTGTCTTTTTTTTTAAGCTGTAAAATTCCCTTTTTTACCTCCAAAGAAGCTCCCTTTGCTTTATTCACAAGAAAAACTTTTTCATTCATTATGGCTTTTAGAGAAATATCCGCCATTAAATCCTCTCGCCCGAAATAAACCGAAGACATCCTCGTATTTAAAAAATAGAAAACAAGCTCGTCTTTAAGCGCTTTGGTCCATTGCTCGGACGCTGTTTCCAATGAACTGTATTTTGTTTTTGCGTCTTTACTTTCCTTTTTTGTGTCGGAAAGTATTTTGTTTAACTCTCTCTGCTTTGAAAGCGCTTTTCTTTCTTTTTTCTTAAGCCCGTCTATTTCGTTCTTAATTGAATTCTCTTTTCTCTTATACTTTTCAAGTTCTTCTTGTTTTAATTCAATTTGTTTTTGTATATTTGTAAGTTTGTGCTTTTGTTGTTTAACGTTGCTTGCCGCATAAATCGCCGGCGACGATAAATAGGGCGCCATAAATAAAACTAAAATAAAGGCGCTTATTTTTAAACAATATTTCTTCAGAATATGGTCCCACATAAGTTCATCTATAGGAATTTCAAAGTGTAGTCAGTTTAATTGTTTTGTAGCTGCAGAGCTTGCTCTGCCTAATTTAATCTATATCAGTGTTAAGTGATTATTGATTGGTGATTGGTGGTTAGTAAAACTTCTTTCTTCGTCCTTATTTGTACCTGCCTATGGCGGAACCACAAAAAACAAGTCTTGCCATATTAACCTCCGGTTAAAAGTTACAGGTCATCCCGCCATAAAGGCGGGATTGCTTTGTTACCTAGTGTAGTGCGTCCAACACTTCTTTACATTTAAATGCTTGTTTTTACCCCGTGGGTTGGGTAAACTTGGTTGTAGAAAAAACCCGCGGGGTTAAAACCACGACGCAAGATGCGTAAATAGTAAATGTCAAGTTAT
>JAKLQJ010000113.1 GCA_022013385.1 Elusimicrobiota bacterium | reverse complement strand
TTAATTCTTTGACAGAATTAAAAGATAGAATATTAAAAGGCATTGATGAAATAAATCAAGAGCCCGTAGTGCATCAGTGGAAAAATTTTGAATTTGCAAATTAATTTATTTGAGGGTGTTTTATTGAAACGCTATACTAGGCAATAAGGTAACTTGTGACCTGTGACTTGTGACATTCATATGTTCCTAGTTTAGGAACATATGAATTAATGGTCGTTCACATAGCTACCGACACCTGATGAAGCATAGCTTCGTTTAATGTGATTGAAAAACTTGCGCGCCTATTTTATCGGCGAGGGAAGGTTCATCTGTGAAGGGGTTTCTATTGCCCTGATACTTTTCTATAAGATTGTTTCGTCTTTTTTCATTGTCATCCGGCGGGTCTTGTCTGTTCCATTCTAATAACATATCCACGCGATTTATCCAAAAATCATTGTAATCCATTGAATCGCGAATACTCCGGTCATAATAGCGGACCATAAAATAAAACATAGCCCTGGCGACATCGCCTTTTGCCGAGTCGCAAGGTTCAAATTTATTATCGCCTTGCTTTGTTCCCGCTGATGTTGAATAATCCCAGTCAGATAACACGGCAAAGGGATGATTTGCCCGCATAGTGTTTGTTTTGATGAAGGTCGGACGCAGGTGGTGGAGATCAGCGCGCATTGGATACTTCTCACTAAAAAATGATTGCGGCCAAATATGTTCCGTGTTTATTTCGTCATTCCAAGTTCCATCGCCATTGGCATCGCCAAGTTCATTATAATCAGAGCCGTTGCCGCTTGCGCCATTAGCGCATACAAGGGAGTAGAAAGTTATTAAGCCGGGTCTTCCGTTGCAGGTAACATTATCCGCTACCGAATACATATATGATTTTGCGGCGGTGTATTCAGAGAGGTCTGTTACTATATTAGAAGGTTTTGTAATCTTATGCAAATACTGAAAAAGCTTTTCGCCAGAAAGTTTCTTGGATATATCGGCGGAAGCATTATTTTTAAGGGCATCAAAAGCGGACGGAGATTGGGTTGCCGTACTGTTGTCCGCCAAAGCTGTAGTGGCGGAAACGCAAAGCAACAATGCCACTAATGAAGCAAGAACAGGTTTTAAAACTTTTAAAGCTTTCATAGTAGATATTGCTCTTATGGGTATATTATCATAAATATGATTTTTGTCATAAGACTTTTGGCCTATGCTATTATAGTAACAAGAAAAATACCCCGCGGGTTGCCGTTATGCTACTCTGTCCCGCCATAGGCGGGAGAATCCCGCGGGGTTGAATCACAACGGTGTTTCAAAATTTTTTTGCCAAGACACTATACGGGAATAGCGGACAAATTTGGTTGTTCGGTTATTCATGGGCATATGGCGTCATAGCATAGCCCTTGTTATATTGTTGGGTCGCGTTGCAGTTGTCAAAGCTTTTTATTTAAACTAAAATATTTCTATTGTTGAAAGGAAAAGTATTCTTTAAGGAGAATAGGAATATCATTGACATACCCCCCGTATCCCGCCTGTGGCGGGATAAGCACGGGGGGTAAAAACCACGCATGTGGTTTTTAGGAGGCTCCGTGAAATTTATCAGAAAATTTGTTGACCATAACTATAGGCATTTTAACGCGGCGGCTTTAAAAAACGCTAGTCGGGCTTATGTTGATTTTCTTGATAAAGGCGGAAAAATGTTCATGACTTTAGCCGGAGCAATGAGCACTGCCGAAATAGGTTTAAGTTTTGCCGAGATGATACGAAAAAACAAGGTTCATGCCATATCGTGTACGGGCGCAAATCTGGAAGAGGATATTTTTAATCTTGTAGCCCATAACCATTACAAACTTATTCCCAATTACCGCTATCTTTCAACCGAAGATGAAGTTAAACTTTTGAAGGGTAAATATAATCGCGTTACCGATACATGTATTCCCGAGGAAGAAGCTTTTAGGAGAATTGAAAAGCATATCATAGAGCTTTGGACGGAAGCCGAAGTCCAGGACAAGAGGCATTTTCCTTATGAGTATATATACAAGCTTATCCGAAGGAGGAGTTTAAAAAAGCATTACCAAATAAATCCAAAGGATTCATGGCTTGTAGCGGCTTGTGAAAAAAATCTCCCTATTTTTACTCCCGGTTGGGAAGATTCCACGATTGGAAATATTTTTGCCGCAAATATACTGAAGGGAAAAGTAAAATCGTCTTCAATAATTAAATCCGGCATTGAACAGATGATTGAGCTTATAGGTTGGTATAAGAAAACATCACTCAAGAATCCTATAGGCTTTTTTCAAATCGGAGGAGGAATAGCGGGTGATTTTCCGATTTGCGTTGTTCCTTTGATAGAACAGGATTTAAAAACCAAATGCAGGTTATGGTCTTATTTCTGTCAAATTTCAGATAGCACAACATCTTATGGGTCTTATTCGGGAGCTGTGCCGAATGAAAAAATAACTTGGGGAAAACTGGGTCCCAAAACACCTAGTTTTATTATTGAATCCGACGCGAGTATTGTCGCTCCGATAATGTTTGGATATATATTGGATAATTAGGGAGTTAGAGAGAAGTGAGTAGAAAACAGAGAGCGGAATTAAGAGTTTCGAGAACGAAAAAAGTCGTAAGGTATCCCTCAATTCGGAAAGAATTTAAGCGAATAATGGCATTTAAGGTATAATAAGCATAGAAAATTATTTTGTTAGGGAGGGGAAAAATGAATAAATCAATGAAAATTTTATTTGCAGGTTTTATTGTTTGCTTATTTACGGCTTGCGCCGCGAATCCCAAAAAATTGGTTCCGCCCATTGAGGATGTGCTTCACGCGGGGCCTTTGGCGAAAATAGTGGTTTATACGGGTAATGTCGCTCTCGGAGAAAGCGGGCCATCGCCGGACGGCATGACAATAAGCATAGGCGGAACGGCTTATTTGAGCGCTCAGGGGCGCGACGCCAACAACAGGCTTATAAAAATAAAACCCAAGTGGCAAGCAAGCAAACCGGAGCTTATTGAAATTTCTCCGATGAGAGGGGAAATGGTGGCGGTAAAGGGCTTGCGGGCAGGCACTGTTGAAATAGTGGCGGAGTATAAAGGCGTAAAAAAAACCATAAACTATGTGTTCGTGAAATAAGATGAATTTTACCGCGGAATATACTTTTTTTGACGGAGATGGCGGAAAAATGGAATCCGGCCATGGCAAGGTCGCGCTTGACAAAGAGAATCTCCGTTTTTTGCCCGAACTTGGCGCGCCGCTTTTATTGTCATGGCGAGATATATTGGAACTAAAGCCAAGCGATTACGAAATCTCAATACTTATATTGTCCGGAGACAAGATAGAATTATCTTCTTTGGGCTATAAGTTTGAGGACTTCATAAAAATAGCTTCGCATTTTAGAAATGAAATGCTTATTAAGGATTCATTGCTTAATGAACCTCTTAAAAAATCGCAAATAGAGGCTGAATATTCTTTTTTTGATATTGGCGATAAAGTTCTTTCCAAAGGTGTTTGCGAGCTGCGTATTTATGAAACCGCGGCGCTCATTATTCCCGAAAAAAACGAAATAAAAAAAATTCCTTTTCGCGATATAAAAAGTGTCGCCGAAGGCGATTTATTCGTGACGATTAATTTGGATTCAGGCGAAAAATTGAGGTTTTCAAAATTAGGAAATAAATTTGATTATTTTAAGACACATTTGTCCAAGCAGATGAATCAAATATTATTGGAGGGGCAGGAGCTTATTAAATCCGTCTCTCCCGAAATTTCCGGTCTGATTTTAAGAAAAGCGTCGCTGATTTTAAAAGAAGGTAAAATAATTCCGCTTAAAAAGATGGATGAGATTTATCCGGAATTTTCAAAAAATCTTGGAAAAGCCGTATGTTCCGATCCTGAAAACAAAAAAGAATATGAATTTTTGAAATCATTGAGTATGACTGACAAAATATATTTTGGTTTTAAAAAAGGCTTAACGGGTTCTTTATCGGGTGATTATATGCTTTTTCTTTTTCCGATTTACTCCGCCGATATTGAAAAGCCCGGCAATGCGGTGGCTATGGAGGCGTTTAAGTTGGAGACTATATGCGGCAAATCGGTGGCGCGCGGAAATACTAATGACTCGAAAACATCCAATGCCGATGTCATCGGCAAAAAAATAGTGTCTATGTTGAGCAAGGCAATCAATGTGGATGGGAAGTTGGATGCCGGATGTAGAGATAAAAATACGGAAAACAAGGCCACTTATTTTTTTAAACTCGCGTCTCGAAAGAATTATTCTCTCGCCAAAAATATTTCGGAATTGGACGAAAAAATGAATGTTTTCGGCCAGTTTTTTAATCGAGCCATGAGCGCGATAAATTTTAGAAGGGCGCCCTTGTTTTTATCCGATGAAAAGCTTGAAGACGCGAAATACGCGAAATATCGTTCAGCCATCGCCAAGGTTAAGGAGTTGAGAATTTTACGCGATTCTTATATAGGCAGAATAATACATTCAAGTTATGAAAGTTGGAGTGAAGATATAAAAAAACTTCTCGCTTTCAATGTAACATCTTTGGATGATTCGGTAAAATTTAAAGGCATGGTTCTTAGCGCCGAAGAAGAGAAAATAGATGATGAAGAAACAATTGGCCGTTTTGATGAACATAGTTCGTAACACGGAACGCGAACCTTTTGGTTCATCAGGTGTCGTGAGTTATACGAACGACCGGCACCCAGCATAGCCTTGAAGAGCAAATTACAATCTCTCGGAAGGAGGAATAATGGCCGGTTATAAACATCCATGCCGCTATTGCGATAAACTTATACCGCCCGATTCAAATGTTTGTCCATTGTGCGGCAAAGTGAATCCATTAGGTTCGTTTAGATGTCCGAAATGCAGGAGTCCGATCAAAAAAGAATGGAAGAAATGCAATAATTGCGGATTGGACCTTGAAATAATTTGCCCCAAATGCGGCAAATCGGCTTTTTTCGGGGATTATTGTTTCAATTGCGACGCGAGACTTACTGTCGTATGTCCAAATCCAAAATGTAAATTTGAACAGCCGCCCATAAGCGATAAATGCGCCAAATGCGGCAAACCACTAAAAGTTAGGAGGTAGTTATGGCACTTCAGCCTTTCACAAAAAACTTCTCGGATAATAGCACCGAAGCGGGATTTCAGTTTACTTTTTTCTGCGACCTGTGCGGAGACGGTTATAAGACTGCGTTCATAGAGTCCAAAACTTATAAAAAAAAGGGGCTTTTCCGAATGCTCGGAAGCGCGGTCAGAGTAATAGGCTCCATGACCGGACATTCGAGCATCGGGTATAATTTGGAGCGAGGAACGGATGCCGTTTCATCCAGATTTACAGGCGCGTCGCCGGAATGGCATAAAGAGCATGAGGCGGCGTTTGAGCTTGCTCAGAACGAGGGCAGAGAACATTTTCATCGCTGTCCAAAATGCAGAAAATATGTTTGCGACAGTGATTGGAATGAGCAGGAAGGTCTTTGCACTGAAGACGCTCCAAGAACAAATGTTGAAGTGGCGGCGGCTAAAGCTGAAAAAATGTCCAAGGACATAAAAGCCGCGGCTGAGGTGACTGATGTGTTCTCTGGAAAAATAGAAAGCAAACAAACCATTTGCCCCAAATGCGGTAAGCCCGCGGGAGAAGGCAAATTCTGCGCCAATTGCGGAGCTTCGCTCAACTTAATTAAATGTCCAAAATGCGGAACTCAAAATCAGGCGGGAATAAGATTTTGCGGCGAATGCGGCACGAAACTTGAGTGATTGAAATCATAAGTGGAAGCAGAAAGCATTGAGCGGAAAATAGAGATAAAGTGTGGCAATGAGAAAGCTTGGGCGTTTTCGCTATTTTCTTTCTCTAAACTTTTCCGCCACTAAAGCATTAGCGAGTCCGGCCTAAGATAGGAATGGCGAAAAAGAAATGCTGGCGAAAAACTTACTATGATTAAAAAAGAGCATTTAAAATTTATGGCTGAGGCCATTAAAGAAGCTCGGGAAGGTCTTAAAGAAGGCGGCATTCCCATTGGAGCCGTTCTGGTCAAAAGAGGAAAAATAATAGGCAGAGGACATAATAAAAGGGTTCAAAAGAAATCCGCTATACTTCATGCCGAGATGGATTGCCTTGAAAACGCGGGCAGATTAAAAGCCTCTGACTATGAAAAATGTGTTTTGTATTCCACGCTTTCTCCTTGTTTTATGTGTTCGGGGGCTGTGCTTCTCTATAAGATTCCGTTGGTAATTATAGGAGAAAATAAAACATTCAAAGGGCCTGAAAATTATTCCAAAAGATATTTAAAACTTATCAATCTCAATTTGTCCGAATGCGAAAAGCGAGGCTATGCCTCATAAAGTGCAGGGAGCTATGCGAACGGCC
Source organism: Elusimicrobiota bacterium (assembly GCA_022013385.1). Taxonomy (GTDB): domain Bacteria; phylum Elusimicrobiota; class Elusimicrobia; order Elusimicrobiales; family UBA9959; genus JAKLQJ01. Next base: position 253 of record JAKLQJ010000113.1, on the reverse strand, counting down.
AAAAATATGATGACGGATTTTATAAACCATAATCCCAAATTATGGAATGAAGACATCGGGATATGAAATAGCTATACAGCGCAACAGTGATACAGTGCAACAGCGCAGCTTGTCCCGCTAAAAGCGGGAGCAGCGATACAGCTGGCCAATCGCGCCGCATAATTTTTACTCTAAAATGTTATTTGAGCTGAAATATGCTCTAAATTATGTATAATCGTAATAGAGCGCTTAAAGCGGTCTACTAAAATCAGAT
>JAKLQJ010000112.1 GCA_022013385.1 Elusimicrobiota bacterium | reverse complement strand
ATAACTTGACATTTACTATTTACGCATCTTGCGTCGTGGTTTTAACCCCGCGGGTTTTTTCTACAACCAAGTTTACCCAACCCACGGGGTAAAAACAAGCATTTAAATGTAAAGAAGTGTTGGACGCACTACACTAGTGTGAATACAAAAATATGTTGATGAGATGATACGGAAATAATGTAGCAATAAAACAGATTTATAAGGAAACTCCATAAAACTCTGGCCTCTACAAAAAGTATAATTGCTTTTCGCTTATGCCCCCGTAGCTCAATTGGATAGAGCTGCTCCGTCCTAAGGAGAAGGTTGGTGGTTCAACTCCGCCCGGGGGTGCCAATTTAGAAGTACAGGGCGTAGAGTATAGGGTATTTTTAAGCTTAACTGTTTTTTTGATTAAAACAAGGAGATTTACCATGAGCAATGATTGGATAGAAAGCGGAGCAGTCAGAAAAGCGTCAAAGTCTGAAATCGCATTAAAATGGATAAAGGAAAATCGTGAAACTTTTGTCGGCAGTTTTGTAATACTAATCGCCGCGATTATTTTAGGCTCGTTTTTTGCTTTAAGGTATTCTCAAATAAAAAAAGCCGCTTGGAAAGAGCTTTTTATGGCCAAACAACAAGCCAAAATGGGGAAGATAGATTTGGCTAATCAATCTTTGGCCAAAATTGAAACCGGTTTTTCAAATACAACGGCAGCCGGCTACGCTTTCTTGCTTAAAGGAGATATTTTATTCACTCAACAAAAATATGAAGATGCCGCGGCTGCGTACCAAAAAGCCTCGGATTTTGCCAAACCCGAAACAATTGTTCCTGTGGCATTATCCAATATTGGAAAATCACAGGAAGCGGGGAAGGATTTTGATAAGGCCATAGCCTCCTATAAAAGTTTTCTTGAAAGATATCCGGAACATTTCTTGGCTCCCGAAGCCCATTTTTCCATAGCGACTATTTATGAAATGCAGGATAAAAAAGACGAAGCTAAATCCGCTTATGAAAAAATCGCCATACTTTATCCTCAAACATTGTGGTCTGAAAGCGCTAAAACCAAGCTGGGCATAGATAAAAATAAAAGCTAAAGTTTCTTTCTCAGCGGAGGAGAAACAGATGACAGGTTACAAGTCTCAGGTCATAAGCAAACAAACACGGCGAATACCACTAAAAATTTCTTAATAAAAAGACCGCGGATAAAACCGAGGTCTTTTTATTTAACTTTCACGCAATTTTTATTTTTTTCTTTGTAACTCTGTACCCCCTATAGCCACCCACTGTTGGCATAATTTTGATTATGGCGAAAACCCTCGTTGGGGTTGAATAATAAGGAATTGCCTTTATACTTTTCTTTAGTTCTGTACTTTCTGTTATCATTTGTGGCTTGTGACCTGAGTTCTATAACCTGCCTAATGCCATATAAATATGCGCTTGCCATATAAGGTAAAATTATCATGGTAAAATTATCTATTGACATATCTGAAACTTTGTTGTAATATAATATTGCTCTGTAAAGGAGCCTTCCGAATTGTAGGAGTTCTTTGGAAGGTCCGCAAAATTGGAAGCTATGCTTCATAAAGTGTCGGTAGCTTTGTGAACGACCAAAATTAACTTGCGGAACGCCACAAAAAACTTGAGGCGTTTCTTCTTAGGGAACCGTAGGCCCCGGCAAGCGGGGTGCCCTGCCCGCTGTTGTAATAGTGGCGGCGGAAAGAGCGGAAGTCCAGCCGACGCTTGAAAAAGCTATGGCGGACAAGCCCCGAAGAGAATATGTTTGATAACCGGCGGGGGCCGACGATAAAATAAGAGGAGGAGTATAAATGAAGAAACTCGTAGGAATAATAACAGTTCTTGCGCTTTTCACTTCAGTTGCAAGTGCGGAGCTTCTCAAGAACTTCAAGTATGATGGTAGCATATTGGTAAAAAATGTGACAGTAGATAATACAAACTTCGATAAAGACACCGAAGACAAATACAGCAATACCAAAACCAGAGTTGTATTCGGCATGAACTTTGACCTCAATGAAGAGGCTAATGCTCAGGTAACCTTTGCCAAATATAACAGAACATGGAACGACCAAGCGGGCACCGGTGTACAAAGCGAAGAAGACATTGATAATCTCACAGCGAATATCGATGTCGCGGAAGCTTACCTTAACCTCAAAGGTGTTCTTGGCTTAGACCATAAAGTAGGAAGACAATTCTACGGCAATGAAGGCGACATAGTGATATACTACGGCCCTTCAGCCATGAAATCTGTTGCTTACGCGGTTCAAGCTCTTGACGCTTGGTCTGGTGTATGGAAGAAAGACAAACTCACGGTAACTGGTGTAATGGGTAAAGTTAATGACTTTTCCGCCACCACCATGAGGGACCACGATGTATATGGCGTTACCGCCAAATATGACTATTCAGAGAAAATCAATCCCTCTGCTTATGTTTATCAAAGCGACAACAGACTGACCACCGTCAACATTTCAAATAGGCTCAATGTCGCTGGCGTTAAAGTTGAAGGTAAAGTTGAAGGCATCGGCTATATGGCTGAATATGCCATGAATACCGGAACTAACGACAATACACCACTGGATTATAAAGGTTCCGCAATGAAATTCAATGCCGATTACGGTTTAAACGCTGATAAAATCGGTAAGTTCACATTCATGGGCGAATATGCCATGGGATCAGGTGACGACAATGCGACTGACACTGACAACAAAGTATTCACAGCCATCAACAGCAATTATATCCCCGGCTTGATATACGGCGGAATCGGTGGAATAGGCGCGGCCGTAAATCTTGGCAACCTTACCACATACAATGTGGGCGTTAATTTTACTCCCAACAAATGGGAAAAACTTGCGCTCTGCGGAAAATATTACACCTTCAAATATTCCGAAAAAGTCGGCACAGCCGAGAACATCGGAAGCGAAATGGACTTTGCGGCAGTATGGAATCATTCAGACAATGTTATGCTGAAAGCCTCCTACGCAATGTTCACCCCGGACAAAGATATTGCTGCAGTAAACAATGATGCTCAAACTTTGTTTGGTTTTGATGTCAATGTAAAGTTCTAAAGAAAAATTTCCTCTGTAGTCTTCGGGCTATAAACGGAAAAAACAAAAACCCCGCGTCTTCGGATGCGGGGTTTTTAATTTATAAACCAATACAACCGCGTAGGTTGTATTTGGTATAATTATTACCGGAGATATTTATGGAAAATGACAGAAAAGATGCCCTTGTAACCAATGAGATTTATCATATCTTTAATAAAAGTATTGCCGATTATAAAATCTTCAATACATCAAATGATTTTTTACGAATAAAGCAAAATCTTTTATATTACCAATCGCCTAAAGACACAAGTTTTTCTGTTTTTATCAGATCAAATGAAATAGAACATTCACAAAAAAATATCTCTGTTAAAATTATTGCCTATTGCATTATGCCCACTCACTTTCATTTGATATTAAAGCAATTGGACAACGGGGGAATTTCAAAATATATAAATAATATTTCTAATAGTTATAGCAGATACTTCAATATCAAACATAATAGAAAAGGGCCTTTGTGGCAAGGCAGATTTAAAAATGTTTTAGTAAAAGATGATGAGCAACTCTTGCATTTAACGCGCTATATTCATTTAAATCCCGTTACAAGCAATTTAATCGATAAGCCGGAAACATGGGAATACTCGTCTTATCGCGAATATTTGAATTTAGAAAAAAACAAGCTTTGTGATTTTTCAGAAGTCCTTAGCATAGACCCGAAAGATTATAAAAAATTCGTAAATGACAGAATCAATTATCAGCGAGAATTAGCAAAAGTAAGCCACTTAATACTAGAGTAACCAGTACAACCTACGCGGTTGTACTGGTTTTGTTAACGGCATAACGCTTATTTTATGTATAATTATTGTCAATGAAACTCTCTACTCTCTACTCTCTGCCCTCTATTTTTGCTTTGCTTCTCACTCTTCCTTCTTTATCTCATGCCGTTAAACTTGATTTGTTTTCCAATTTGGAAATAAAAGCCGCAAACTACTCTAATCTTATAGACGGTTCCCAACAATCCAAACTGCCATATTATTCGGAAAACGCGGAATTGGGATTTATAATAAGAAGTATAGGCCTTGAGAAAACGAAAAAGTCTTCAATGGATGTCGGTATAGTTCTCAATAGTATCGGCACAGGCGCCAGCACAAATACTATCCGTAGCTCGCTTTTTCAAGACGCTCTCTATCGCTACCCTGAAAATAACGGCTCTCCATTTTTAAGTCGGACATATATTAAGGTTTACAAATTTTTAGATAAAGATATCACCGCTACATTCGGCAGGCAGGAATTTATGCTTGGACAAGGGATAATACTTTCAGACGATAATTTGGGTTTTCCCGGTATAAGGCTTGAATTCAATAAATTATATAAATCCTTGAAAGGTGATTTTTTTGTATTTAGAATATGGGATGAGACAAGATTTACCAAAATATTCGGCGCCAGCTTTTATCTGCCTTCCGACGAAGGGTTATGGCAATTTTATTATTTAAAGGACAATGACGGTTCTCCCGTTCAAGAAAGCGGATTTAATGTAAATACTCGAATTAAAAATTTTACAGGCATAAGATACTTTCTATCCCGCGGACAATTAAGTTTTGACGGAGAGTTTATTCAACAAACAGGCAAAGCGACAAAAACGAGTGGGGGGAATATAAATTATGAAGGCCACGCCTTTATGATGAAAGGTTCTTGGCGACAGAAAATGGGCTTTCTGGGCAAAGTTAAGGCAAGACTCGCATATGGAAAATCATCGGGAAATTCATCCGCTGTAGCTGATACTGATAAAATGTTCTTGCCCACATTCGGACATAAATACAAGGGCATTGAAAGAGATGGCTATGGCGCCATAATGGCCGCAAGTCTCTATGACACAATAAAAACCTCAAATACGGCAAATGGTTTGCCGGACGGCGTTAGCGGACTTAATATAATAAACTTCGGCATAGATTTTCCATATAAAAAACTACTCCTTTCAATTGATTTTTTGAAGTTTAGAGCGGCGCAGAATATTTTAGGCTCGTCCCTGCAAGTAGGGAGCGAATTGGATTTAGTGGCCGTTTACCCCATGAGTGAAAATCTTTCATTTAAAGCTGTCTACGCGACTTTTACGCCCCAAGCAGTATACACTCCTTTGACTGAAAAAACCAAATTACTATCTTTCTCCGTTATAGGAAAATTTTAACCCTTAGCGGAAATAGTAAAATCTAGAGGACATGCTAGATTTGCCTCTTGTTTTTCTATAAAACCACCATCTTAACTTTTGAAGTATAAACAGGGGGGAGGGGGGAGGTTAAAATATCCATCTCCGTTATTTGCCATTGATTAAATTAGCCCCGCCATAGGCTGGGAATAACGCGACAGCTTGCTTTTGTTTCTACCGCTGTAGTTGCCACATACTTGGCACGCCTCTAAACTTTGAAATTCCTAATATATGGACTTATCAACAAACTTATCAACATTATTTGACATATATACGCCATAAGAGTGGCATAACTTGACATATATTAAGTTATAGGTTAAAATATTGACATATAAGTGGTAAAAGACGCTAATATGGACAAATACAGATTAAGAATAAAACACCCTTCAGGCGCAGAATTTGAAGCTGAAGGTTCGGAAGACTTCATTGCAAGCGAAAAACATGATTTTTTGAGTAAATTTGACAGACAATCAAGTCATAGGCAAAGCTTAGAATCCTCGCTCAAAGAAGATAAATCTCACGCCTTTTGGCAAAACATAGTAGAGAGTAGGGATAATCTATATATACTAAAAGCCAAATCTCCTGAAATAAGCCCAATTGAAGCCTCATTAATCATCATCTCAGCCAGTCAAGCGACCGGCCAAAATGACAAAATAAGCGCTATAAACCTGTCCAAATCTTTAAAGATATCCGGCTATGAGCCGGAAAGGCTGGATAGATTGCTGTCAAAAAAAATAAAACAAGGTGAAATAATAGCATCCGGATCCAAGAGAAACCGGCTTTACAAACTAAATCAAAAGGGCATACAAAACGCTTATATGGCCATACAAAAACTCAAGAAAGCCATAGAAAGCTAAATCAGCGCTACAGACCCCGGCAACACAACAACGCGGCAGAAACGGCAAAAAAGAAAGAAAAGACCTTGTAAGCCGGTGGAAATATCAGTATGGCGGCCACAACAAATAATAGTAACAAAAAAAGTATAAACTTAAAATATTCAGAAGTCCGACTTCTTAGCGAAAAGCCGCACAGTATATCTGTGGAGAAGACAGACTTCCTGCAAAACAGCATAGCTGGCGGATTGCAAGATACAGCCCATAATTAAACAGTTCTTTCGTATTTATTGTGGAATATTGCTTTTAGTTTTGTTAGAAAGTGCTTATAATATATACATAATTTGTAATTTGCAACAGATTTCTCGTTTCGTTAATTGAGTAAGTCATCTTTAGGAATGGGATTCATGCTATATTTAATCCTAATGAGTATCACATCCTAAAGTTAAAAATTGACTGATATACAGCCTTTTATGTCAACTTTAGAAACGGTGTTGGAAGCAATGTCATAACACTATATTACCATTACATTTACTATATTATTCCACATTATTAACGAATGACCCAATTAAACCGAGAGCTAAATAGCAAAAATAATTAAAAACATAGCCAACAAAAGAGCAATAGAAAATACTAAGCCCATGCGCATCCGCGAAACAGAGCGGGACAGACAAGAAAAGCACCACCCAAAGCGCTTAAATACAAATACCGCCATACAAGTACATGCCGAAATTCTAATATAAAGGAAACAAATCATTATATTGAATAACTCACGATAATATATATTATGTTAACTTATACATTCCCCTTGTTTGATTTAAGGAACTTAAAATATTTATTATGGTTTTCTGAATTATCGTTATTTTTTAAATATAATTTAAGCAAACCTAATATAGATTTTAAGTTTTTATAATTAGCAATCCCATTTTTACAGATAATCAATTATTTTTAATTTTTTAAATTTTAGAATCCCCAAAAGTTGTCAACTTTTTGAGAAATTTTAGGTCAGCAAAAATAAAACTAATCCAACTCCATGCGCAAGTGAAATACCATAAAAGCGACCAAAACCATAAAGGATCGCCTAAACAATAAAACCATCCCTATCTCGGTTCATCCACAATACCGAGAGGTTTATGCAAACGGCCAAATTCGATTTTGGACATACTAAACTATGCTAGTTTTCGGATTTGAAAAAGGCCAGAAATACCATCAAACATCCCCCCAAAAAACCCACTAAGAAACCGGCAATTGAAAATACCGTGAAAGAGCACGGCGCAAAATAGCCAAAAAGTTGCCAACTTTTTGACAAACTTAAAACACAATGAAAAGCATCTAATCTTGAAAATATCCCAAAATGCCTATTTTTGAAAATACCATGAAAGCTCAAAATAATAAAAACCCAAACAAATTTTATCAAAAATCAAAAAATAAATAATATCAAAAGCCTTTCTCGATAAAAATGATATTTCTAAAAACACCACCATGGGCTAAAATTGGACAAACATATATAGGTATTTTCATCTAAAGGTATGCCGGAACACAAATCTTTCGGTTCATTAGGCGCCGTAAGCTACGAACAACCAAAATAAAGCAAATTTAAGCACGCGGGGGACACAGACAAGAATAAGGCAAATCTAATCGCGAGAGAATTACAACGAGGGTATTTGGGGTATTTTAGGGAATATAGAAGCAAATCCTGAAAACAATAATTGGATACCGTGGTGATAAAAGAGTTAGTGGGATTATTTTGGAGTATATACCATACCTAATATTATCAGCATATGTCCGCCTAAAAGAAAAATCGGCGCTATCGCGCTATGTATATTTTTTCCAAGGGGATCAGCATTAGCCAATAAAATATACCCTACCATTATTATGGCTATCGCCGTAAATATTATTCTCCATGATATGTCACAGATAGTATTAGTGTATATGGAATTTTGAGAGTTCTTACCCGTATCTACGCGCCTATTATTGGCCGTAAACTTTTTTTTAAAACTTTTCTTACCCATATGGTTGTGGGATTAACTATTTCTTTTTTTCCAGCTTTAGGCGCGATAATAGCCTTTCTTTCGAAAAATTCATAAACGATTTAGTATTCGGGTCGTCTTCAATCTTATAGGCGTCTTCAAGAACTTTTAGACTCTTTTCATTTCCGACAAGAGCTATTATAGATGAAGAATTCTGTTTCAATAGTCTATCGGATGATTTTATAAACTTATGAGCTCTATCAAGACCGCTATCGTCCTTCATTTTAGCAAGAGCGTATGCCGCTTCAATCTGAACGGTTTCTTCATCATCTTTAAGCATATTTTTTAGAATGGGACATCTTTCCTCATCACCTATTTCACCTAAAGCTTTAGCAACTTCTCGACGAGTATAAATATCTTTGTCATTATAATATTCCGATATGCCCTTTGCCGATTTTATGGAACGAATTTGCCCCAAAGTATTTATAACGGAACGGCGCATATTGACATCTTCATTTGTTAAAAGCTTTATCAGCTTTGCTTCCGCTTTCGTATAGCGCAAAACCGCAATGGTTCTTATGGCGGCATATTTAACGCCGACAGATTTATCATCCATAGCTTTTATAAGAGCTTCTCCGGCTTCCATACCGCCTATGTAAGACAAAGATATAGCCGCCGTATGCCTAACACTCTCATCAGGATCTTTTATAAGAAGTTCGGAAATTTCCACAAGCGCTTCTTTTGCCCTTAAAAGCCCTAAAGCGTCAATGGCCGCAGTTCTTACGCCCGCGTTTTTGTCTTTAAGAATTTTTAATAAAGGCTCTACAGCGCGTTTATCGCGCAGACGCGAAAATTCCACTGCCCCCATTCTTCTTATGTTCGGGTCATCCGATTTAATATTATCAAGCGCTGATTCAAAAGGGGTTTTAGGATTTACAATCGCTTCAGAAACATTTACGACACTTGTACTTGTTTTTTCAATTGCGCTTGCTTTCTCAATTACATTTGTTTTTTTAGCCGTTGAAACCTCATTTTTGGCAGATTTTTTCTGAGAACCACTTTCCATCTGCATTCCGCTTGCCCCTGTTTGCCCTTGTGTTTGATTTTTTTTTGAAACTGAGGGAATGCTTTGTTTTTGCAAGAAACTACCGGGGTCTGCCCCATAAACAATATTGGCAGAGAGTAGAACTGTGCTTATGATAATATTTGAAATTATTCTTGTTTTCATACTTAGAATTCTAGTATTTTGGCTTAATATGATGCAATACCCCGCATCCAGTAACAGCCCTTAAGACTAAGCAGGCAAATAATTTTTTAAAATCGCTTCTACGCTTTCCAACTGTATTTTTCTCTGCATTTTATATTCTATCCTTCACTAATAGTTTATTTAGTAGGCAGGAACTTGTGATATATGATTTGTAGCTTGTAACTTATTTCTCTGCCACACTGTATCACTGCCGCTCTGTTTTGTCTTTTGCTTCTATTCTTTCTCATTGCTAAAACATCGGGCCTAAATAAAAGTAGAATATTTTCCCCCCATCACTGGCCCTTACGGCATAATCAAAACTTAAAACCATTTGAAAATTTTGAAGAACAAAAGTATGAATATTCAAACCAAAACCAAATGAAGCATCCAAATTTGAAGCTCCAAAGTTATTAATTTTAGAACTATTTTCAAAACCATAAGCGGAATCCGCAAAAACTTTAAGATATATCGATTTAAAATAAAAATCAGGGAACATATACCACATATAATAATTCAAATCGTCTACTATCGGAGTTCTTAACTCAAGGTTACCCATTACTACATTAGGGACATCATTTAAATCCGAACTGCGCTGAAAACCTCTCACTCCTCCCAATCCGCCAAAATTAAATGTAAGTCTATCTCTGCCCGTGCTTATGCCGGCCAATATTCGAGCTACAATAGCGCTTCGTTTGGATAAAGGGAGATATTTAAGGTTTTCCATATAATAAGCATCATATTTTTGATTTCCACCGGAAAACTCATCCGCTTTAACATGACTAAGTTCAAGACGATTGCCGCTATTGGCAATTAAATAAAGGCCATTAATGGTATCTCTGATAAAAAAAGTTTGAAACGCCCTTGTTTTTGAAATTGTTCTATAGTTCGCATCCTGATATATTTCTCTGTCATCCTTGCATATGCCCGCAAATTCCATTCTATTGTACCTGTCAAAAGGATAAGACAAACCAAAAACCCGTTTTGAATATCTTTTATCATATTCAAGATCCAAAGTATCGTCATTTATGCCGTCTAAAGCAGCTCCTGAAACTTGAGCAAAAAACTGCGGCCTAAATCTTGTATATGAATAATTAAGGGAGTAGTTCAGATAATTATTTCCTGAATTATAGTTGAGAAAAAAACCAATATTATGATAACCCAGCATATCTGAAAGCTGCCAATAATTAAACCAAAAAAGTCCGCCCGGCGAAGAAAACATAAAAGCGGGATAAAATAAATCCGTTGAAATATTGTGTTTAATATCCTTATGTGTTCCGCTAGAACTACTAATATCCGCGCTTTCCTTATTATCTGATTGCATTTGGTTTTTTAAATCACTAATAGGACGACGATATGAAGGCTGCTTTACTGCCTGAACAGGCGGCGCGGTAATTTCCTGATAAAGAAAATTTCTAATATCCGCTTTAAAAATATTCATATTCCCATGCCTAAACGAAGAAAAATAAACAAATGAGCCATCGCCGGAATATGACGGCGCAAAGTTCCCCCCCCGCGTTCTTGTCATACGATAAACTTTTCCGTTTTCCAAATCTTTTTCATAAATTTCAAATATATTGTCATCGTCATTTATAAAGATAAGGCTTTTACCGTTTGGAGAAAAAACAGGATCATACTGATTGGCTTTAAGCTCAATTTCACGCGAGATATTGCCTGTCATATCAACCACGCATATATCGCGCTCAAATAAGCCGTCCTTTTCAATTTCACAAGAATACGCCACAGTTTTACCGTCGGGAGAATATGCGGGGGAGGACTCGTCATTATCATTTTTTGTAAGACGCTTAAGCTCGCTTAAAGAAATATCGCGATTAAAAAAATCCGGCTCAAATTTGATTTCGTAAATGTCATTAAATCCCTCGCGCATGCCGACAAATACGATTTTTGAGGCGTCTCGGGAAAAAGAAGGCTGGCGCATTTCCATTAATTCAGGAACCCTGATATGATAGTTTTTTTCGGTTTCTATATTGTACAAATAGAGAGCTTCTCGATGATTTTTTTGTCCTGAGAAAATAAGCCATTTGCCGTCGCGAGACATTGAAAGGCTTTTTAGTATCTTGCTAAATCTTCCTGAAGGAATATTTTCTATGCCCAAATCTATGGCTTTAATTACTTTTTCTTTCCCCGTTTCAAGATTTCTGACGCATATTGATACGGGATGACCTTTTTTGGTGGAAAAATAGGCCAATACTCTGCCTTTAGAATCCACCTGCGAGCTTGTATTAAATTCAGGAATATCATCTTCTTGCTTTGTAAGTTTTTGGCCATAGCGATCAGGTTCCGCGAGATTTTCATCATCTATCTGTATCGCGTATTTAAGCTTGGTATATTCCTCAAATCTTCTGTCAAAATCAGAAATATTTGAGCCTATCAATTCTCTTAAAACAGAATTTATATCGTACCGGGTTTTATAAAGTTCAAGCATTCGCGACAGTTTTTCTTTTCCATATTGCTCGGCAAGAAAATATATCGCTTCGGAGCTTTGTTTATAGGCTAATGTCATTTGCTCCGGCTTTAAATGTCCGAAATGATTCATATAGAGCAGTTTTATAAGATTGCCGTCTATAGCGGCATCACGCACATACATTTGCTGAATAGCCATATCGCGCTGGCCTGTTTCATATTCAGCCAAACCTTCCATCATCCATAAAGGATAAATAAATGTTTTCAAAATTCTGGCCGATTTCCAAAATCCGTCTATCAATATGCTAAACTGAACCTCATGGGTAAACTCATGCTCTATTAGATTGTCTAGCCAAGCTTTCGAACCATCGCTCCATATCATAAACCTATCTTTTAAAGGCTCCGTGATTCCGCCCGTTCCGTCCGAGATATTTGCAATACTTGTCTGTTGCATATCATTGGAGCTTGCATAAAGGAAAAAAGGAATTCTTTTATCTAAAGAAGGGTTTAAATCTGAGGAAATTTTTTGGTAGGCTCTTTCAAGAGAATCGGCCGTGTATTTGAGCCAGCCATTGCTGTCTCTGTAATAATAAATATCAAAATGCTCGGTGGAATAAATTTTCCAATCAAATTTTTTTACTATAACCCTATTCTGCTCACCCGCGTAAATAAAACAAGTATTGAACAAAAAAACGCCCAATATTAGAAGGCCATTCACATAGTTCATGACACCTACTTACCCGCCGACGCAGTAGTGGCGGGCCTGCCCGCCGAAGTCGTAGTGGCGGGGTGGGCATAGTTTTCCGACACTTGCTATTTCTGTTGGCGCCTATGGCGCCACGAAATGGAGTATAGCTCCGTTTTTTGCAAATCTACGGCGGACAAAATCTACGAAGAGCTCCGAAAAGCATTCATAACTGCAGGTTGTTTAGGATTAAAAAATTAAAACACAAAATATGTGATTTTCTTACATCTATCTGTTCAGCTAACAGCTTTCTGCTAAGGCGCTATTGTAGGTTTGACGCTGTTCCCTGTTGCCATGTTGCTAATTGCCTTGCTAACTATGCTAACTATACTATTCTTCCGTATCTTCGGAATTTTCTAAAATCTGTCCGAGAGTTAAAGATGGAGAACCTTTCATATAGCCCTGCATTCTCTTTCTGTCTTCCATTCCCTCAAGCTTTTTAATTGATAAATTAAGCTGATAATTAAAAGAATTAACGCCCACCATAACGGTTTTTACGAGTTCATTTTCTTTGGGAGCGCTTTTAAAACCATATTCCGAAACAGGAATAAAACCGAGCACTTTATCACTAACTTCAATTTTGGCGCCTTCATCGCTTAAAGAAATAACTTTCCCTTTTACTATGGACTTATAAGGAAACTTCCTTTTAACAATATCCACGGGATTTGGCGTAAGCTGCTTTATGCCAAATGAAATCTTTTCGCTTTCATTATCAATACGAAGAATCTTACACTTTATTCTCTGTCCTCTTTTATAGGTTGCCATAGCTTCTTTTTGATTATTCCATGAAATATCTAAAAGCTTGACAAAGCCTTCTATCCCCTGAAAACGGACAAATAAACCTTCTTCAATGCTTTTTGACACAACGGTTCTTACAACTCTGCCGACATTTATTTCAGAAAAAATTTTCTTTTTTCTCTCCTTTTCATCTTCTTCAAGAACTTGTCTGCGCGAAACAATAAATTTTTTGTTTCTTTCGGAAAAGTCGGTTATATAAAACTTCACCTTTGCGTTTCTAGGGAGATAATGCTTATGCGCTCCGTTTATTTCAGATAGGGACATGGGCATAAAAGCTTCAATATCTAAAACTTCCACTAAATAGCCGCCCTTAATGATGTCCTTTATTCTCCCCTTAATTCTTTCTTTCGCTTTAAAAGCTTTTTCGCACCATTGCCATGAAAGATTTTCTTTGGCTTTTTTGTGGGATAAAATGGTATGTCTGGTTTCTCCCCCTTTCTTCTCTAAAATAGCTTCAACTGTATCTCCCACCTGAGGTTTGCTTTTTTCATTCTTAAAATCCTCAAGGGAAATGATAGCTTCTTTCTTCTCGCTTATATCAACAAAAACACTTTCATCCGTAACCTGCGCGACTTTTACTTTTACAATTTCTCCATTATAAAGTTTCTCGGAAAACTCTTTCTCGCCCTTAAGAAGTTCTTCCATGGACATCTCTTCTTCTTTTTTATCTCCCATCTCAGGATTATCTCCCGCAATTAAATTGTCTGTGGTTTCATCATCTTCTATCATCACTTACACACTCCTTAGTAGTTTCGCGACGCTAAAAAGCGCCATGCCTTGTAGCCCCCGCCTTTATATTAGGTTTTGTCTTTTTCTATTGAATATATATCTTTCATCAGGTCTTCGGAAAAATCGGAATACGCTTTTTTAATATCGCTGCCTTTCTCGGGATTAAAAGTTTTTACATTGCCAAACTTCATAATCATTTTACCTAATTTTAAGGAGTTTTCAGAATTAAATATTCTTACAGGCAGAACAGAAGCTCCCGTTTTGTGCGCTATAAGCGATATCCCGCTTTTAGGTTTCAATATCCGTCCCTTTAATCTTGTCCCTTCGGGAAACATTACAAGACAGCCATTTTCTTTTAAAATAGTTATGGACTTTTTAAAAGCCGCTATATCACCACCGGCCTTTTTTCTGTCTACAGGCAAGCCTCCCATCATCTTAACAAAAGTCGCAAGCGGCCAAAATCTAAAAAGCTCTTTCTTGGCAAGAACATTGGTTTTTCTTATTTTACTCGCATACGCGACAAGAGCGAGAGGATCGGCATTAGATAAATGATTGGCGGCAATTATCAGCGGCCCGCTTGCGGGAATCTTTTCAAGCCCCTGCATTTCTATCCTATTATATAATTTATATAGAAGTCTTACGGAAATCAAAACTATATTTCTGGTTATATCTAAACTTTGTCGCCGATATGTCTTTATACAAAAAATGGAATTATATTTCATAAAACATTAGGAACTATGTGAACGACCAATTTAAAAATCTCATTTACAACTTCTTCTCTGTTCAATTTTGTGCTGTCCATATAATGGTAATTATCGGATTTTTTAAGAGGATTATATTTTCGTTCAGCGTCCTGCTTATCACGCTTTAAAATTAATGAAAATATTTGTTCATAATCAGCTTCAAGATTCTGCTCTGCAAGTTGTTTAACGCGTCTTCTCGCGCGTTCGCAAGGGGAAGCATCCAAATAAATTTTAAGTTCGGCATCGGGAAAAACATTACTTCCTATATCCCTGCCTTCCAAAACAATTCCTCCGTCCGCTCCTATTTCTCGTTGCGCCGCGCACATAAATTTTCTAACTTGCGGCAATTTCGCTATCGCGCTGGTGGCCTTACCCACTTTTTCATCGGTTATTTGACTATTCATGGCAATTCCGTCAACGATTATTTTTATCAATGTATTTTCATCGCTTTTAAAATCCCATTTGATATCATTAGCCAAATTCATAATTTCAGCTTCATTTGACAAATCCAAACCAATCTCGCCTGCCTTCCATGCAAGAGCTCTATACATTTTACCGGTGCTTAAAAATTTGTAATTAAGTTTAAAGGCAAGCATTTCGCCTATGCTTGATTTGCCCACTCCCGCCGGTCCGTCAATCGCGATTATTATTCCTTTTGCTCTCATAAAAACTGTCTCTGAACTTAAATCTTAGCGGATACTTTTTCCGACTTAACAATTTTCTTAGGATAATTTTCACTTTCAGGAGCGCGCCTTAAAGGCCTCACCCATTTGGTGAAATTTGAAGGTTTAAGCGAATATTCGTGAACTAATCTGACAACTTCGCTCATAGGCTGAAAACTCTCCCAATTAAGCCTTAAAATTCTAACACCTGCTGTTTCCATTTCCTCTACAAATTGATAATAATTCTCTTGAAGATGCTTGAGATATTCCATGCTGATCGTTTTTTCCATATTTCTTCCGCGAGATTGTATTCTTTGCATCGCGGTCTCAACCCTGCAATCTAAAAATACCAAGAGCTGTGGAAAAACAAGCTCTCTCAGAACCATATTATCAAAGAGATCCAAATAAGTATTATAATCCATATCGCTTATTATTTTTTCGGGATGCCTATTAAGCATGCGAGCGAATATGGTATCCTCCCAAATGGTTCTGTCCTGCACAACGCCGCGAATTTTCCCCAAACTTATTCTGGATACAAATTCTCTATGCTGACGAAATCTATGATTTAAAAGCCAGATTTGCATCATAGTTCCATATGTGCTCATATCTTTATAAAATTTTTCAAGATAAGGGTTCCCCGCAACTTCTTCAAGCACGGGCGAAAAATTAAGAGCCTTAGCAAGCTCAATAGTAAGACTTGATTTTCCCACACCGATAATTCCGGCTATTCCTATATATCCCTCAGCAAACATAATTATTCTCCTACGAAGTTCATACTTCCTCATATTTCCTGCGAAACTTCTCGCCTCTGGAAGTTGGTCGTCTGCCTGCCCGCCGAAGTCGTAGTGGCGGGATGAGCATAGCTCCTTGATATCCCGCCATAGGCGGGAGCACAGCCTTGAACTTCGCCAATATTATTCTACTCGTGCCATCTTACGCGCTTTCGCGCTTCTGCGGCATCTGCGCATTAACTCTTTGTTTCTATTTCTTGCTCAATACGAAGTTCATACTTCCTCATATTTCCTGCGAAACTTCTCGCCTTTGGAAGTTGGACTTCGCCATATTTATGAACTTCTGCGGCTCTGCGTTTCAACTCTTTGTTTCTATTTCTTGCTCAATACGAAGTTCATACTTCCTTATATTTCCTGCGAAACTTCTCGCCTTTGGAAGTTGGACTTCGCCAATATTATTCTACTCGTGCCATCTTACGCGCTTTCGCGCTTCTGCGGCATCTGCGCATTAACTCTTTGTTTCTATTTCTTGCTCAATACCTTTTATTGCCAATAAAACATCATCCGGATTTGAAGCCGATTGCAAAATGTCATCAAGCTTAGCCAAACCTTCTCTGTGAATTCTAACAAGCGCTTGATTAAAACTCTGCATGCCATAAAAAGAACCCTTGCTTATCGCCTGAGTTATCGCGTCTATATTGCTTTCAGCGATCATCTTTTTGATATGCGCGGTTACCATCATGATTTCAACGGCGGGCACTCTCCCGCCTTTGGTGCCCGGAAGTAATCTTTGAGAAATTATTCCTTTCAAAGCTTCTGAAAGCTGTACGCGCACTTGCGTCTGTTGATGCGGAGGATAAAGGTCTATTATCCTTGAAATAGTCTGAACTGCATTTTGAGTATGAAGCGTGGCAAAAACAAGATGGCCGGTCTCCGCGGCCGTAATGGCCGCTCTAGTGGTTTCAATGTCCCGCATTTCGCCTACAAGAATAATATCCGGATCTTGCCGCATCGCGGCCCTTAAAGCGTCCACAAATGTGGTAGTATCCGTGCCAACCTCTCTTTGACTTATTATGCTTTTTTTATCTTCAAAAACAAATTCTATGGGATCCTCTATAGTCAGAATATGTCCCTCGTTTCTTTGATTAAGATACTCAATCATGGATGCCAATGTTGAAGTTTTGCCAGCGCCGGTTATTCCGGTAACAAGAATAAGCCCTCTCTCATTGGTCAAAAGCCTCTTAATTGATTCTTCCGGCAATTTTAATTCTTCAAATGTCGGAATTTTCAAAGGAATATGCCTAATCGCTATGCAAATTTTTTCTTTCTGAATAAAAACATTAAATCTGAATCTCCCCAATTCTTTACCGTTCACGGAAAAATCAACTTCATGCTTTTCATTAAATATTGATTTAAGACGCTGATTCATTAAAGGAAAAACCATATCTTCAATTTCTTTTGATGATATTCTTGAGTCTTTTATCTGAGTAATTAGGCCATTGATTCTCAAGGACACCGGCGCGTCTCCTCTTATATGGGTGTCGCTCGCTTTATTTTGGACCATGACTTTTAAAAGAAGGTCTAAATTTATCGCCATTAAAAAATCTCCTTACCGCTTGCTTAATCATTGCCGAACTGTTGCGCTATATTACTGTAGTTAGGCAACAAGTTAATTCGGCAACATGGCAACAAGGAACAGCGTCCCCCACGCCGTAGCCAAGAAATCCTGAACACCCAACTACTATAGTTGCAAAACTTTTTTATCAAGATAGTAGCGCTATTGTTCTATTTAAGTATCCCGCCTCTTCTTATTCTTAAATAAGCCGGTGTTTCAAGATTTTCGGTATCATCTTGAATATTTGAAGCGAAGGACGGATGAACATTAAGTTCATCCCAATCGCGTAATTTTTTTCCTTTCCGATTGGAATGTTTACCGGCAAACAACTCTTTTTTTCTCTTTGTGGGAAAACCCGTCGCTATTACCGTGATTTTCAAAGTATCCCCTAAATTTTCATCCTCAGTTTGTCCGTATTTTATAAGAGCGTCCGGACTTACGGACTTTTTTATAAACTCCATAGACTCCTTTAAGGCATGAAGCGGGAAATTACGCGAACTGGTAAAAATAGCAAGAATACCCTTGGCCCCGTCTATTATGGCATTTTCAAGAAGCGGAGATTCTATGGCTTTTCTCGCGGCTTCTATATGTCTGTCCGGCCCTTCAGCCATTCCTATGCCTATAAGAGCCTCGCCGGATTTGATCATAACTTTTTTTACATCGGCAAAATCAACATTTACATTGCCTGCATTCGTTATCACATCACTAATGCCTTGTATGGCTTGTCTTAAAACATCATCCGCCATTTTATAAGCTTCATCAGTGTTAGTATCTTTATCCGCAATATCGCACAAACGCTCATTAGGGATAATCAGCATTGAATCGGTGTGTTTGCGCATTTCCATTATACCGACTTGCGCCTGTTCCGCTCTGACATCACCTTCAAATTCAAACGGTCTTGTTACAACTCCCACCACAAGAGCTGTGGTAAATTCTTTCGCAATTTGGGCCACGACCGGAGAGCCGCCTGTTCCAGTTCCTCCGCCCATACCGGCGGTTATAAAAATAAGATCGCAACCGCTTACAATTTCTTTAATTTGTTCATTGGATTCTAAAGCCGCTTGACGCCCCTTTGCCGGATCGCCGCCGACCCCAAGACCTTTTGTTATGTCTTCGCCAATTTGAATTCTAACAGGAGCTTTATTCTTTTTCAAAGCTTGAGCATCGGTATTTAAAGATACAAATTCGACTCCCCTTATATCGGCTTCTATCATTCTATTAACGGCATTTCCGCCGCCGCCGCCAACTCCGATAACTTTTATTCTTGCTTCTTTACCCTTAAAATCATCCACACAAACTATTCTTACCATAGAAACACCTCCCAATTAAAAACTAAAAAGATCTTTAAACCATCCTAAAATAGAAGGCATTACGGCCCCTTTGCCTGATATCCCCCGATTGGATGAACAAGACTTAAGATAAGGATAACAAACAAGTCCCATGGCCGTGATATATGTTTGGTTCATATATTCTTCAGGAGAATCTATGTTTTCCGCGTTCGGAAATCCAATCCTTGTCTGCTTCAACTCTAAATATTGCTGACAAGCTTCCGGCATTCCTTTAAGCAAAGAGGAACCGCCGATAAGGACAGCTCCGCTTCTGCATAAATCCGAAAGACCCGAAGTTTGCAATGCGTGGTCTATTTTTGAAAATAGTTCTTCGGCTCTCGGCTGAATATAGTCAAGTAAATCGCTGGGCTTTATTTCTTTTTTTGTTTTACCGTCAGTCCCCGTCACCATTATCGTTTCGTCATCATTAATTTCCGAAGATAAAACCGCGCCGTATTTCTCTTTTATTTCCTTAGCCGAACGAATAGTAGTGCCAAGACCATAAGCTATGTCTCTGGTAATATAATCTCCGCCTAATGGAATTTCTTTGGAAAATTGAAGGCTTCCGTCGTAATATATGCCGATGGAAGTCGTTTGTCCGCCAATATCAATAAGAAGACAGCCTAAATCCTTTTCTTCCGAGGTTATTACAATTTCACCGACGCCAAGCAAATTATAAACTGATTCCGACACCCTAAACCCCGATTGCGCCACCGACTTTATAAGATTATTGATGTGGGAGACAGCCGCCGTTACGATATGAACATTAACTTCCAATAAAGAACCTTCCATACCGACAGGATTGGGAACTCCTTTCTGTTTATCCAAAGAAAAACCCTGCGGAATAATATGCAGTATTTCTCTATCCTGAGTTATCTTTATGGCTTTGGCGTTCTCAATTACGCTTGCCACATCTTCCGCGCTTATTTCCTTATCGGTTCTTGCTATATTGTAAGCGCCCCTGTTATTGAAGGATTCTATATGGTATCCTCTTACACCCAGATAAACCTCGCCCACTATTTCGTTAAGTTTATCCTCCGCCTGCTCCATGGCATTAACTATGGCATGGGAGGTTTCAGGAATATCAACTACCACACCGCCTTTAATACCCTTACAGGCAACACTGGCTCCTGATAGAATTTTGATGCTATCACTTTTTTGATCGTGAACGGCTAAAACACAAGTTACACGGCCGCTACCCATATCAATACCGGCAATAATATCGGATTTGGTCATGATAAAAATCCTCTCTTAAGATTATTTCTTTAAGCGGAAATTAAAAGCTTTGCGACTTGGAAAGACATTTTAGCATTTATAATTCGCTTATAAAAATCTTGCCGATCGCAAAATGTCTTAAATCCACATTATGCGGAGCGGGAATCTTTCCAACAATATCGTCTAGGATGCTATTTAATCTTAATATTTTTTGGTCAGTCAGTTCAAATTTTCCCCAATTTACAAGAGAATTATCTTCCAAAATGATAGCGCACTTCTCTCCGCTTAAACTATATTTGATCAAGACAGGCCTAAGTTTGAATAGTTTTCTGGATAAGTTTATTTTATTTATGAACTCGGCAAAAATTTTTAATTCAGGCTTTTTGTCGGCATGAATTTCAACGCGGATAAAATCTTGATTGACAGCTTCTTCATAAGCCGATGAAAAAATTTTGCCGCTAAGAGCCAAATAATGTTCTTTACTCCCATTAAGCTCTATTTTTGAAACGATTTTTTCAAGCTCGCCGCTAATTATAACTTTGCCTGTCAAAATATTTTTTGAAACTGAAATATCGTTGATGTAAGGGCGCTTAGATAGAAGTTCTCTTTTAATACCATTTTTTAAACCTTTATTCCATCTCTTTCCTATTCTATCATTAAACAATTTTGAAATTTCGCGGTTTAGTTTTTCATTTCCGATTTTAATGTCCAAAGATTTAATCTCCGCGCTAAATATGCCTGATTTCATTTTATCTGACGCGAAGCCATAAACTGTTTTTAAGGAAAGAACAAAAACGCCAATCAATAGAATCCATGATATCGTTAGAGAAGCTTTCTTTAAAAAATGTTTTTTGACTTTTACCCGCACCTTAACTTTATGCATGATAATTTTCCTTTTTTTGCTTTCCCTAAGAGATAGTATTTTCTTGGGCATCAATATTATTCTACCTAAATATAAGGATAGAGGACAGAGAAAGAATTGTATAATACAACAGATACAGTAAGAGTTTCGAAAACAAACTCTACATTTCAATTTCCCTATATCTGAACTTTACACTTTCAGCTCTAAATCTTCAGAATTTATTTGCTTTGATATGCTTTCCTAATTTTTGTATACTTTAGCTCAAGTTAGCGCCCGTAGCTCAGTGGTAGAGCATTCGCCTTTTAAGCGAGTGGCCGCGCGTTCGAGTCGCGCCGGGCGCAAAACGAAACTGTTTCATACTTGCATCTCCGCGCCTGTCCCATATGTATAGGTTAGCCCAACTTCCGCAGTGAGCGCCTAATTTTAACTATTTTTCCTACTAAAACCCTATCTAAATTTTTTATTCTAAATTTTTTATCCTCATTGGGAGGAACTTTATCAGTTATTCAAAAAAGGCAATGTAGCGCTAATCTTAGGTCTTGTTCAGAATCATTAAAGAAATGATTTTATTGTGTTATGTATTTACGTCACGACATAATCAAGAAAGACGGAAAGTCACATACATATTGGCGGTTGGTGCGTTCAGTGCGCGTTGGTAAAAAAGTCCGTCAAGAAACCGTGGCGCAACTTGGCGAGCTCGACGATAAAGGTCGTTTACGCGCTAAAAGTTTTGTGAGGCAATTAGGCGGGCATATCGAAGAGCCAAGTTTATTTGATATTCCTTTAAAAAAAGAGGTTATACAATTGCGATTAAATGGAATAAAACTTGAGCAGATTCGGCGATTTGGATATATGTGGCTTGGACATAAATTATAGCGCATGGCAAAGCTTGATAAATTTTTTGATGAAAATCTTCCTCGCGGCAATGAAAATATTTCATGGGTGAATATAGCTGAAATAATAACGATAGCGCGATTATGCGAACCATCCAGCGAACTTCACATATCCGAGGGGTGGTTGCGTAAAACGGCATTGGCTGACATTCTTGGTGTTGTTTTTATTTTAACTGCGGAACTTGGGTTAATATTGTCCTTTCTCCGCTGTCTTGCCGGAAATTATAGCAATACTCGCGCTTGTGCCAAGCCGAGTTGCGCCCGCTTTTATCATCGCTTGAGCGACATTAGCGTCTTTTATGCCGCCTGACGCCTTAATTCCCATTTCCAATCCGACCGTTTCTCTCATTAAAGCAATATCTTCAACCGTAGCTCCGCCCGAGCCAAAGCCCGTTGAAGTTTTAACAAAATCGGACTTGGCCTCTTTAGCAAGAATACATGCTCTTATCTTTTCTTCTTTGGATAAATAGGATGTTTCCAATATAACCTTAAGAATCTTTCCGCAAGTGGCGCTTCTAACCGCTTTAATATCGTCCAATACAAGACTGTCATTGCCGGATTTCAAAGCGCCTATATTCATAACCATATCTATCTCATCAGCGCCATTGGCTATCGCGTCCCTCGCTTCAATAGCTTTAATTGTGGGCGTGCTTGAACCCAATGGAAAACCTATCACCGTGCAGACCTTAACACTACTGCCTCTCAAAAGCCTGTTTGCGAGCATAACATAAGCGGGATTCACGCACACTGACGCGAAACAATATTTTCTGGCGTCTTCACAAAGCTTGCCTATTTCTTCCTGAGTGGCATTAGCCTTTAATAATGTGTGGTCAATCATTCGCGCTATGGAAGAGGTTTTCTCATTGGCATTACAAAGACCTATTCTATCCACGCCCATACCCTTAAATTGTTCGGCGCTCATATAGTTTAAGGGATTACATTCCTGACAATTGGGCCCGCAAGTATTTTTATCCAATCGGCAGTCGGCTTCCGCCGCGGAATATTCCTTTTTTTGTGAAGGAACGGACGAGGGTTTACTTACAAGCGGATTCTGAAAAACTTTACCGCCGGTTCCCATAGTAACGCCTTTATAAGGTTTATTTGCATTTGATTTAGCGGAAGTCAAACCCTTCTCGCCTAAAATTTTTACAACTTCATTAGCTATTTTTCTTATTTCATCTTCACGCATACTTTTCTCCTTATTTCCTTATCTACATATTTCCGTTTTTGTTTTTTATTCCTCGTTGCCTGATTGCCTTGTTACTAAACTAATCAACTATGCCGCAAATTATTGTTCTAACCGGCGCTTTCGGATTATTTAAAATCTTTCTTGCCGAGCCGCCTTCATCAACAACAAGAACGGTATCTCCGACTCCGGCGCCAATATTTCCGTCCACAGCTAAAGTGGTAACGCCCGAAAATTTAGCATCATTCGGAGAAATAGGCTTAACAAGAAGTAGCTTCAAATTTTGCAATTGAGCATGTTTTTGTGTAGCCCAAACATTTCCAATTACTTTTCCAATAAACATGTTTCCTCTATCCTCTGTTACCGGTTTGCTCCCGCCAAAGGCGGGACCAGTTTGCCGGTTACTGTTCACCGATTACCGTTCACTTGCCACTTGTCCCCTGTTGCTAGTTGCCTAATTATCTTGTTACCTTCATTTGGGCAAAGCTCTGCTTTGCAGCTACATAGCTTTTTTTGCTGTTACCTATTGCCCAATTACCTTGTTACCTTATTGCCTATTCTATTTGTTTTCCGTCAATTATTCCCAAAATAGCCGCGTCTATGGGCGGATAATTTTCATCAACCGAATTTTCTCCGCTCCAATCCTCAAAAGCCGCTATCGCCTCTTTTGAAGATACATAAAAAACAGTTTCTCCCGAACCGGAACCAATGCAATCGGCCGCGACTATCGGTTCGCCGGAGGGCTTATCCGTATCCCAATCAAGCGGCTGAACCAAAAGCAAAGTCTTTTGCTTCATGCCGTGGCATTGAGCCGAACAAAAAACTCTTCCTATAATTTTTGCTTGTTTCATAAGCTCGTTTCACTCGCAAGTTCAGAGTTAAAAGTTTAGCAAATGACACTAATTCTATTGCTAACCAAGACTCTCAGACCCTTTTTAATTCAATAAACTGCCATTCTCAATCGCGCTTATTTTATCCAGTCGCTTCTGATATCTCCCGCCTTCATACGGAGTTTCAAGCCATACCTTCAAAATTTCTTTCAATGCAAGTTCGCCGTGAGTTTTGCCGCCCAAACATATTACATTGCAATTTTCATGAGCCGCGGCAAATCTCGCCGAAATAATATCATAAGCGCAAACGGCTCTTATACCGCGAATTTTATTGACAGCCAAACAAACCCCGCCGCCAAAACCATCAAGCAGAATGCCTTTATCAAATTCCTTTCTCTTTATGGCTTCGCCGACTAACATGGAAATATCCGGAAAATCAACAGACTCCGTGGAATAACAGCCAAAATCCGTAATTTCATGGCCTAAAAGCTGAAGAAATTTTTTAATTTTTTCCTTCGCCTCAAATCCCGCATGATCAGAACCTATTACTATTTTCATCTTGTGCAGCCTCCATAAAATTCTATTATAAAAATTCCAGCAAATGAGCGTCGGCATTTGGAATAACGATTCTTGAAATAAGATCGTCAGGCTCTATGCTTTTAACAGCCGCATTCACAGCCGACCTGATTGCCCCAATTTCACCGGTCATACTGAAATAACCCTTTCCGCCTATTCCTTTGCCTAAGCTTATCTCTAAAATATTAATCGAAGCCGCCTTAGCCGCTATATCGGCGGCATAAACAATGCTAAGGCTGTTTTTAGTTTCAACTATAGAAACGGCTTCAAGTTTTTCCGGCATAGTCGCCTTCTTACTTAATCTTTCCGCCACGCTTTTATGAACATTTCTTATTATAAATTCGGAGATAAGCGTTTTTTCGGCTATTTCAATCCCTTTGGAAAGAGCGGATTCAACTTCTCCGACCGGGCCCGATACAATTATTATGTATTTGCCTTTTGAAATGGGACGAGCGATTTCAGGTTTTATTCCAGCCGCTTTACACATAGCGTCCAAGGTTTCCACACCTTTGGCTATGGATGAAATTTCCAAAAGTCCTATTGCCGTATTAGCTTGCATATTTTTCTCCTTTAATTAAATTCCTGTAAATTGTGACCTGAGACCCACAACCGCCGCGCTGTCGTACTGCAGCGCTGCCGTTTTGTCGCACTGTCTTACTGTAGCTCTGTCGCGCTGCCGCGCTGTCGTACTGCCGCGCTGTCGCGCTGTCGTTTTGCTGTACTGTCTTACTGTAGCTCTGTCGCGCTGTCGCGCTGTCGCGCTGTCGCACTATCGTTTTGCTGTACTGTCTTACTGTAGCTCTGTCGCGCTGTCGCGCTGTCGCGCTGTCGCACTGTCGTTTTGCTGTACTGTCGTACTGTCGCGCTGCCGCGCTGTCGTACTGCCGCGCTGTTTCACGCTATGCGCAAAGAACCGACCATACTGCATTGCAGAGGTCTTACAAAATGCGTAGGCTTTGTTATTCCGTCGCCCGTCGGCGTGCCTATGGTCATTGAACAATATCCCTCGCCAAGCCCCAAACCGTTCAGCGTGCAGGCATTTTTAACAAAAATAGAGCAGGCCATTCGCCTGCCCATCTTAGTCATATTAACAACACTTGTTGAGTACATCCCCGCCGTATGATGATTTTCTCCCTCAACATGATAGGCAAGCTCTATAGCTGAATCTATATCTTTGGCAACTGTAATAGGCAGAACCGGCATCAGCTGTTCCGTTATGACAAAAGGATGAGCATTTGAAACTTCCGACCATAAAACTCTTATATCATCGGACAAATCAAGCCCTATGGCTTTTGCTATGTAAGAAGGATTTTTTCCGATAAAATCTCTGTTTACTTTATATTCCCCGCCCGATTTTGTCATTATTTTTTTTGTAAGCCCGTCCATCTGCGCGGAATTTAATTCATAAGCGCGAGTATCTTTCCGCATACTTTCAAAAAATATATCTTTTATTTTTTCAACGACTATAACTTCTTTTTCCGCTATGCATAAAACATTATTGTCAAAGCCCGCGCCGGTTATTATTTCGCTTGCGCAATCAGGAAAAACAGCGGTTTCATCAACTACAATGGGAGGATTGCCGGGACCGGCCGCTATTGTTTTGCAGGTTTTTCCGACGGTCATTGCCACTTTTACAATGGCGGGGCCGCCCGTTACAATATTAAGCTTGGCTTTCCGATGAGCCAAAAGCTCTTTGGTGCTTTCCTGCGTAGGATTTACAATGGTGGAAACTAAATTTTCAGGGCCGCCCGCGGAAGTAATGGCTTCATTTAGAATAACGACTGAATCTTGAACCGATCTTTTAACTACAGGATGAGGAGAAAAAACCGCGCTGTTCCCGGCTGCAAGCAATCCTATGGCATTGCTTATAATGGTGGCAACCCCGTTTGTTGACGGAGTTATTGCGGCGGCAACACCGAAAGGGGCGTATTCAATCAGTGTAAGTCCTTTATCGCCGGTATAAGAAACGGAATGTAAATCTTCAACTCCGGGAGTTTTTAAAGCCGACATGATATTTTTCTCTATTTTATCTGAAACTCTGCCCATGCCTGTGTCTTCAACAACCATCTTGGCCCATTTTTCGGCATTTTTGAGCGATACTTGGCGCATGGCCTCAATAATTTTCCGCCTAATTTCAAGACCGAGATTTTGAAATATTTTTTGAGCTTTTTCACTGGCAAGGACGGCATCGTCAACACATGAGAAAACCGGACCTGTTATTGAAAAATTTGTATGAGCTTTTTCAGAAATACTAGAGGATTTATTCAGGTTTTTAATGACTTCCCCCACTATTTTTTGTATATCATCTTCGCTTATAGACATGGTTAGTTTAGAGTTCAGAATTTTCCGCCATTACTGCTTAGGCGGGACTGTTTTCTACTCCATTTTATTTTTCGCTTTGGTAAAAACGGTTTTTCCTTGTTTTTCAATAGTATCCACTATGGCGAAAATAGTGCAGTCAACAGGATTGTTTTCGGTTTTTTGTGTTTGTCTTGCGGAAGAACCCTGCACAATCAAAACCAATTCACCCTCACCGGCGCCTACGGAATCAATTGCAACTAAAACATTGCCGCGCGGCTTATCGTCAAGGCCTACAGGCTGAACCAATAACAATTTACTGCCGACCAATTTTTCATCTTTATGCGTGCAAACAACATTGCCCACGACTCTTGCAAAAAGCATATTCCCTCCAAAAAAATTACAAGCAACAGCAAGAAAAAGATGATATGTTTATTTCCGTATCAGCCTATCATCGTATTCCCATATCTACGCCGTGCTGTACCTCTATTTTCCGCCTTTAATCGCTATAGGCATTTTGGCTTCAAGATCCGAATGAGGCTGAGGTATTACATGAACGCTAATAAGCTCGCCCACTCTTTGAGCGGCGGCGGCTCCCGCGTCACAAGCCGCTCTGCAAGCGGCAACTTCGCCTCTAAACAAAACTGTCACAAGACCCGCGCCTATTTTTTCATAACCGACAAGTTTAACATTGGCGGCTTTAACAGCGGCATCCGCCGCTTCCACGCAGGCTATAAGTCCCTTTGTTTCAATCATTCCTAATGCATCCATACTATTCCTCCGTTAACTTTAAGTTTAAAATGATATACATATTTCCGATAATTATACTAATTAAGTTATTCTGACCGCTCTGATTTTTTGTATTCTGTCCTCATAAACTTTTTGACATTTTGTCAATTTGCTTTTAAATGAAAGATCGTTTCTGCATAAGCGGATTTATCTTTTTCCGTCCTATTTAACACAGGGCGTTTATACTCTTTAACAATTTTCATATCGGCTTTTTTTGCGATAAAAGGATACATGCCATATTTATCATTTGCCACCAAAAATACATCATAGTCCTTTATTAAAAATTTCTTGCAATTATTAAGCACATCGGCTATCCCCTGTATATACGACTCTCTTGCCTCTTTCCCTTGCCCGTTAAACAGCGGGCCTATTTCTAGTTCATCTTGTCTTTTATACCCAAATAAATCATAAGCATAAGCGTGCTGTTGGTGATAATTGATCAGTCCTACATACGGAGGACTTGAGAAAATACCCTTGATTTTCTGCTTGCGCGCAATTTTATTAAAATCTTCATTTTTCTTTTCTAAAGCTTCAAAAATATCAATTCTCCTTGCATCACCGGTTAAACAACTTTGGTAAGTATCTGTTTTTACCTTCTCAAATTGCCCAAGTCGGTTAACTGTATCCGCGCTGTATCTTTCCCACCAATTTAAGATTGAAAACAGCGGTTTGCAAATTTTGCCGTGTTTTGCGCAGTAATATGTTTGAGTCACCGGCTCTTTCAGTGTAGCCAAATCCGCATGAGTAGTAGCGCGACATGAGCGGATTGTGCGGCTTAAAATTACTCTAACCGCTTCTTTTATCTTTTCATCTTTAATATTCTTAATAAGCTCAAACACAAAATCAATCTCATCTCTTACATTTTTCAAATACCATTTATCCAAGAAAGACTTTATTTCTTCATTTTTTATTTGTATATCATACTTTCTAATTAAATCCAGAAATATAGGTAAAAATTGTTTTGCCTTTTCGGCCCCATATTTGAAACTGTCAAACATTCCATCGTTTATTCTATATTTATACTCAGGGGACGGAAAATATTTATTATTAAAGCCGGATAATTTAGCAAGCAGTTTGTCTTCAAATTCTATAATATGGCAATCAGCAAGAAATTGTTTTAGCTTTATTGTAATTTTTTTTAACTCATCGTCTAATTTATGTAAATGATGCTCGCCGACTTTTACATTACTGATTAAAGAATTAAACATTGAAATATCAATGCCTACGGCATGTATTCCTAATTCATTAGCTTGGACTAATGCTGTTCCACTGCCACAAAAAGGATCTAAAACTATATCTCCTTTTTTAAAACAAATATCTCTTTTGAACTTATCGGTGTGATTATCAAGAAAATATTCGACAAGCTGAGGAATAAATTTTCCTTTATAAGGATGCAGCCTATGCACATGCTTTGTTGTTTCAGCTTCTTTGTAATTATCAAAAGACAGTGTCCAATTTAAATCATCGCCTAGTTTTTCCTTCCATTGGACTTCCCTCTTGCCATTAAAAGTTTCGTAATATTTTATCAGCTCTTTTTTATTAACAAGCATGGCAGCGCCATTGGCTCTGTATTTTTTAACTCTTCCATACTGAACCAAATACGATATATTTGACGGCGTAACATTTCGATTTAAATAAGCGCTTGCCCATCTGCTTGCTTCTTTTATATCTAACAAGTCAATACCATTTGCCATGGATTAATTCTCCTTTGATTTCTATTATAGAAATCAAATCCCGCCTTTTTTTCATCAATTCCGGCCTTTCATATAACTTCCCCGTAGATTCCACGGTAATCTGTTCTAAATGTAGGGGACAGACAGGAACCACGAGGACGAGTGAGGTTGCAACTATTGTAGTTGCCACCATCTCAGTGTCTTACCCCGCGGGATGCTCTAGATGTTACCGCACCAGAAGTTACGCAGCAACCCACGGGGGTCGTTCGCAAAGCTACCGACACTTTATGAGGCATAGCCTCGTTTATAGTAAAAGCGCTCCTTGTTGCATAACTACTTTGTCGCTGTACTATGTTCTTGTTCTGTCTCTAAACTATTCTTCTGAATTCTATTTTTAAATTATAAAAACCGATTCTCCGTTTTCAAGCGCTCCCGCATTGGCTTCTTCAATATCCACATGAAACTCAAGAGCGTATTTATCGCTTACCCTGCATAATACTCTTTCAAAAATAAGCTCCCTATCTTTAGCTATCCCGCAACGCACTCGCGCCTCTTCTCCGTCTTTTATTTTAAATTCTTGGGCATCTTTCGGACTAAAATGTATATGCCTTTTGGAAATAATAACCCCATGCTTTATTTCTATGCTTCCCTTTGGGCCGGCAATCTTTATTCCCGGAGTATTATCAAGTTTTCCTGAATCCCTTATAGGCGGTTTCAAGCCAAGTATTCTCGCATCGCCCATTGAAATTTCAACTTGCGTATAAGAGCGGCACGGCCCTATCATTCTGACATTTTTAAAAACGCCATTCGGGCCATAGATATCAACTTTTTCATTGGCCGCGTAAAAGCCGGGTTGAACCAACTGTTTGTATAAAGTAGGTTTAGCACCAGCGCCAAAAAGAGCCTTAAAATCTTTCTCGGTAAAATGAATATGCTTATTTGAAACGCCTACAGGAACGGATTTTTTCGAGCGTTCCATGCGCAATTTTATAGCATTGGAAATATCTTCAACTAATTTTTTATCCATTTTTTCTCTTTGCCGGCTATGCCCGGTGGCGCGTGCTATGGCTTTGGCGCCACTATCTTTTCCCGGCTAATTACCGATTACAGCGTTCCCTGATTGCTGTTACTAATTGCCTAATTTCCAAATAGCCTTTTTTTACTAATTTCCTTATTGCTTAATTCCCTTTCATTTAGGCAAAGCTCTGCTTTGCAGCTACATAGCTTTTTTTTGCTGTTACCTTATTGCCCAATTGCCTAATTTCCTAATAGCCTTTTCCTATTGATAATGAATTACTCTCAGAAATTTATCGGCCTTCAAACTCTCTCCGCCGACCAATGCTCCGTCCAAATCGGGTTGAGCCATTAATTGGTCTATGTTCTCGACTTTAACGGAGCCGCCATAAAGTATCCTAGTGCTTTGAGCGAAATCATCGCCATAAAGCCTTTCCAATTCTTTTCTCACAAAAACATGAGCATCCTGCGCTTGGTCTGGGGTAGCGGTTTTGCCGGTGCCAATAGCCCATACGGGCTCATATGCCACTATAATATTTGAAACTTGCTCTTCCGACAAATCTTCAAAAGCCCCTTTAAGCTGAGTTTCAAGCACTCTATAAGTTTTTTGATTTTCTCTTTCATCAAGTGTTTCGCCTATGCATAAAATAGGAGTAAGCGAATTTTTTATGGCCGCCTTTATTTTTTTGTTAACTATTACATCAGTCTCGCCAAAGACATGGCGTCTTTCGGAATGACCTATGATAACATGAGTACAGCCTATATCTCTAAGCTGAATCGGCGATACTTCGCCGGTAAAAGCGCCCTTATTTTCCCAGCTCATATTCTGAGCGGCAAGCAAAATCGGCAAGCCGCCGATAATTTTTTTAACAATTGAGAGATTGATAAAACCCGGCGCCAAAAGAACTTCATGCTTTAAATCCACATCCAGTCCTTTTTTTAAGGCCAAAGCCAATTCCTCAGCTTCTTTAGAATTCAAATTCATTTTCCAATTACCGGCAATCATCGCTTTTCTTTCCATAATGTCTCCTTAGTTCCTGATACCGTTTATAAGATACAAATTCAGTCCCTCTTTTATCGAAAACATATTATCATATTATACGCTGTGTCATTTGTACATAACATTAAATTGGGCAGCACAAGGGGCTGTGTAATAGTTTAGTTGTTTTGTAGCTACAACATGGCAAAAACCCCGTGGGTAGCCGTTACCCTTACCACCTACTTGCGAAGCGTATTCATGATGGCGCTTACAGTGCCATAAGTAAGTGGTTATGCTTCT
>JAKLQJ010000111.1 GCA_022013385.1 Elusimicrobiota bacterium | reverse complement strand
TTATTATATTCAAGGCGACGGATTTATGCAAGAACTGGCAAGCCCGTTCAGCAAGGAAAGAACCGAGGCCAAAACGCGGAAACAAATTCTGGCAACTGACAAATTAATTGAAAGCGCGACTATAAATTGGTAATCCTCCGAAATAAACAAAAAAACCCGACATAGCTAAAAAATATGTCGGGTTTTTTATTATTCGTTTTTAAACCGCCGAATGGCGGAAAAACGCCATAAACAAACCAAATACACCTCCGAGGTGTATTTGGTTTATTTTGAATTTTTAAGTTTTTTTAGAAGTTCCGTTTGTTCTTGAGTAAGCAGGCTTGGAATATCAATTGTTATTCTAGCGTATAAATCGCCCTTAGAGCCGTCTTTTTTTGGCAATCCTTTGGAGCTAATGCGCAGCATTTT
Organism: Elusimicrobiota bacterium; assembly: GCA_022013385.1. Taxonomy (GTDB): domain Bacteria; phylum Elusimicrobiota; class Elusimicrobia; order Elusimicrobiales; family UBA9959; genus JAKLQJ01. The sequence goes on along the minus strand of JAKLQJ010000111.1, from coordinate 2,474 downwards.
ACCTGTATGAGAATTTGCCGGTAGTTTTATTTTTACATAACCGTTAAGAGTAGGCACGGATATATCGGCGCCCAATGCGGCATCCCATGGCATTACTCTAATATTTGTTTCCAAATCATCACCTCTAACCGCAAAATCGGGGTTATTTCGCAAATGAATTTTTATATATAAATCTCCGTTTTTGCCATAAGCGCCTTGTTTGCCCTGTCCCTTAAGGCGCATCTTGCTACTATTTCTAATACCTATCGGTATTTTAACTTTAATGGTTTTTTCGGCTATTGTTTCGCCTGAACCACTGCATGAGGGGCATATTCCATTCCTTGTTTGGCCTTGCCCCGCGCAAGAAGAACATGGATTTTTATAATTAAACTTTAATATTTTTTGGCCGCCGCTTATTAGATCTTCAAGAGATAAATCCAATTCAGCTTCCATATCAAGATTAGATTGCATCCTGTTTTGATTAAAACCCTGAGGAGAATAATGAGAAAAAAAATCTGAGTTTTGTTCGTCTTGGCCAAAATTGTCAAAGCCAAAAATAGTTTTAAAAAAATCGCTGAACCCCTCAGCTTGCCTGAAATTTTGATTGCTAAAACCGCCTTGATATTGTTGACGCCTATAGCCTCGCGCCCTGCCGCCGGGAGGATTAAAATTCTGGCCGTCCTGCCAATTTGAACCTAATTGATCATACATTTTCCGTTTTTGAGTATCGGAAAGGACATTATATGCCTCATTGATTTCTTTGAATTTATCTTCGGCTGTTTTATTGCCTTTATTTTTGTCGGGATGATATTTGAGGGCTAGTTTTCTGAAAGCGGATTTAACCTCGCTTTCAGCGGCAGTTTTTGAAATGCCGAGCACAGAATAATAATCTTTATATTTTGGGCTCATCTTTTAGGGTGTATAAAAAAACTCCGAGGAATAAAGCAAACCCAAGCATCAGCCAGCGCTCTATGGTATATTCATGCGTATTGAATAATTTTGGAAGCAGCCAAGCAAGAAAAATAAGCAATAGTATTACAGACCAAAACAAAAGAACTTTCATACTACTAACATCAGACTGCTCTGGCTGTTCTGTGTTTTTGGGAATATTTTGTGCGGCGGATTCACCTGTAATATTTTGAGCATTATTATATCGGTTTTTATTATGTCTATATTTTCCGTGATTTTTTTTCATTTTATCCTCCTTTGCAGAAAACCGCAGACTTTATGTTGCGGATGAACGCAAATTGCTTCGGAGAGATTTCGCTCAAAATCCCCAGCCTTCAAGCCTGGCGAGCTTCATTTTTTGGCCGTTGAAACGAAAGATATATCTTGAAATATTACGGCTATTCCCAAATTAAGGTTCTTAGCGTTTTTAATTATTAGCGTGCTATAGCCGATAATCAATGGAACATTTGCGTGCATTATGGCTATTTCCGCTCTGCGCACGGTTTTACCCGTTTCAATGGTTTCTTTAATTACTTTAGATAATGCTTCAAAATCTTCAAATGACTCGGCATATTTGGTATTCAAAAGATTCTTAGAGGATTCAATATGTAAGATTTTATAGGCCATGGGATTGATATAAATGATATTGCCTTTCATATCAAGGCTCACAAGACCGCCGGTTAAATTATTTAGTATCGCTTCATAAAACTCTTCAAAGTCTTTAATCATATTGTTTTATTTTACAAAAAAAACAGCTATAATGTATCTAACAGATTTAACAAATTGTTCTCTAAATAAAGAAAATTTAATATTCCTCGGTAGCTTCCGCCAAAGGCGGACCAGCCATAGGCTGGCAATGCTGATGCAATTAGTCCGCCGAGTTGTTTGGCGGAGTGGAGCGAATAAAGAAAATTTAATATTCCTCGGTAGCTCAATGGTGGAGCGATCGGCTGTAAAAAAAGGCATGAACCTAAATGGATAAGAGACAATATTCTGATCGCAGAGAATATTTAATTAACGCTGTTAGAAAAAGACGAAAAAAAGTAAGACAGATGTCGATTGAATATAAAGGCGGAAAATGCCAAGTCTGCGGTTATGATAAATGTGATGAAGCTTTAGAATTTCATCATATTTCTTCTTCGAAAAAAGACTTTGGAATATCTTACAAAGGATATACTCGAAGTTGGAAAAGAGTAAAAGAAGAACTCGTTAAATGCGTAATGCTTTGCGCAAATTGCCATAGAGAAGTTCATGCCAAAAAGTTGCAGCTTTCCCGCGAAAGCGGGATTGAAAAATCAGGTGAATTCAGGGAAATCCCGCTAAAGCGGGACAATCCTGAGCCAAGCCCCAAATGATTTTTGGGGAAGGTGCAGAGACTATCCTGCAAGGGAGTACCCTCAGAGTATTGGAGGGGAAGCGCCTGAGTCCTAAGTCCAAATTGGATACGGATATGATATAGTCCAAGCCTTGAAGCAATTCAAGGGCTCTTGTAACCGATAGGTTGTAGGTTCGAATCCTACCCGAGGAGCCAGTCAATACTATCCACT
>JAKLQJ010000110.1 GCA_022013385.1 Elusimicrobiota bacterium | reverse complement strand
GCGGGCAATGCCTTGACTTTGGGATTTGGCGTAGCGCCGTATAAAACAGCTTTTGCAAAATATGAACTAAATTATGCGTTTAGCTCATACGGAGTTCTGGGGGATTCGCATAAGATAGAACTAACAGTACAATGGAAATAAAGCTACCCGCGCTGCTTCTTACATCTTGCTTTTGCTTTCTGATTATTATTCTGCTAATTGCAGTCTAGCCCGTCAAGCTGTCTCGCTGCTCCCGCCTTTGGCGGGACAAGCCGCGCTGTTACCGGTTGTGTTGCGTTACATTTTAAAATCATGACCCAAATATAGTTCTCGGGTTTTTTTATCATTAAGAAGGGTGTCGGCATTTCCGCTGATAATCAGTTCTCCGTCATAAAGGATATAGGCTCTGTCCGTTATTGAAAGTGTTTCTCTTACATTATGGTCGGTAATTAAGATTCCGATGTCTTTGGTTTTAAGCATTGTTATTATTTTCTTTAAATCGCTAACGGTTATAGGGTCTATTCCCACGAAAGGCTCGTCCAGAAGTATTATTTTGGGATCGTTTATCATTACTCTTGCCACTTCAAGCCGTCTTTTTTCTCCTCCCGACAATGACCACGCTTTTTGTTTTTTAAGTTCGATTAAACCGAATTCTTTTAAAAGGTTATTAACTTTTTGAAGAATAATTCTTTTATCGAATATGGTTCTTTCCAAAATGGCGATTAGATTTTCTTGGACTGTAAGCCCTTTAAATACCGTAGGTTCTTGCGCTAAAAACCCTATTCCTTTGCGCGCTCGTTCAAACATCGGCATATTGGACACATTTTGTTCGTCTATGAATACTTTTCCCGAATCCGGAGGGGTAAAGCCGACAAACATATGAAAAGTGGTGGTTTTTCCAGCGCCATTTGGGCCCAATAGTCCGCAAACTTCTCCGGAATTTACATTTATGGAAACCCCTTTGACCACTTTTCGTCCGTTATAGCTTTTTTCCAAAAGTTGAGATTTTAATATCATAAAATATCCAAGTACTGCTTAGGCAACAAGGGGAATAATGAATAGCTAAAAAACCACTTGTTTCATTATTTAGAGCCCTTACCTGCCACACTGCCCTCTGTCGCTCTAAAAAAAGCGCAAGCGATTTTTTTTAACGCTTTATATTGCTGATATCCGCCCATCCTTTAGCGCGGCCAAGAACTTCTATATCATTTTTATCTTTGTAAAATTTTAATATATCGCCTTGTATTGCGAAATTATACCCTTTTTCCATTCCTACCACCACAGGTTTTGAGCCGGAGAGAGTGAATATGTCTTTATTATTATCATAAAGGGCATTAGCGGAGTAGGCATGGCTTTTTTGGGTTTCCAAAATAAAATTGTTCTTAAAATCTATTCTATTGGTCTTATTATCGATATTGACCTCATCGCAATAAGAAGAAAGGGTTCTCCCGTCATTTGAAAAGTATACGGTTTTTATAGGGTTTGTTCCCTTATACAGAGCCGCGTTTTCAAATTCTTCAAAAAACACTCCTCTTTCGCAATTAAGCTCTATGCTTGTTTTATTTTGAAAAAATCTTTGGCAATACACATTGCCGTTTAAATCCCAGTACTTTGTTTTATGATCATATTCGGCATAATCCGATTTTAAGTCATAATATTGATTTTTAAAAGATACATCTCCCTTGAATATTTCTTTATTGTTTTTTCTATCGATTTTCCAAGATTTGCTTTTTACAATGGAGCCCATAAGAAATTTATCTTTATCCACGGCATTGGAAAAAGCGGTGAAAATAAAAATAACAACTAAAGACAGCAGAATATTTTTAATCATTTGGTTTTTAACTGCGTTTCTTGATTTCTAATTTCAATTTCAGATAAATCCGGATTAGCGGTTAGTCCCACGCCCGTAACTATGGTGTTTTGCCTATAAACGGTTACTTTATTTTCTGTCCATATCTTTTTTTTTGCCGCTGAAAATAAAAGTTTTTCTGTTTTAAGCAAAGAGTCCTCGTTTTTTGAATTAACAATCACATTATCCGTAAGTTCGGTGTCTCTTGTATTTAAGTTTAACACGCCTTTATCCGCCGTAATTTCGGACACGATTTCATCATTTTTATAAAATTTTAAATCCGGTTTCAAAAAGGACATTGTTCCTTGTTTTTCGTTTAATTTGGCTTTTTGGGAATTTAAATCCCATTGATATTGATTTGAGTCGCTTTCGGCAATTTTGATTTCAGAAATCAAACTTTCAATTTCCGTCGCCGGAACGGAGTCGGAGCCGTTAGAACAAGAAGACATTAAAAACGGCATGCATATAAAAAAAAGCAAGTATTTATTCATTGAAGTCTTTAGTTTCTCACTTAGAAAGAGTTTAAAGTGCAAAATTTTCCGCCATTACTTCCTTGGCGGACCCGCCGATGCCAATAATTTATCTTTTCCAGCTACTTTCAAATGGTCTTTCTAACTCTTGTGCATGGCAACTTGTAACCTGTGACCTCTCTAAGAGAAGGGGGGCGCCATTCTCTTAGAGAAGCCCTTCATTAAGAAGATCTCTTTCGTCTATGATGCCGACGGGTTTTAGTGTTTTAGGATCGATAACCGGCATATTATCAATTTTTTTTGTTCTGATTATTTGGGCGACATCTATGGCTTTTGTATCGGGGAATACCGTTGCGGGTTTTTTTGTCATGACGAATTTGATTTTTAAATCAAGATTTATCTTGCCTTTTTGAAGCAATCTTCTAAGGTCCCCGTCGGTAAAGAAACCTGTGAGTTTTCCTTTTGAATTTATGACCGATACCGCTCCAGCTTTTGTTTGTGTCATTACAGAAAGGGCTTTTTTTATTGTTTGATTTTCACCTATTACGGGGTTGTCTTTTCCTTTATGCATTAAGTCTTTAGTATTGATATTCAAAAGTTTTCCAAGTCTTCCGCCAGGATGAAGTTTGGCGAAATGAGAACTATTAAAACCCTTTAGCCCCATTAGAGTTATAGCTATAGCGTCGCCGAGAGCCAACATGCTGGCCGTTGATGATGTGGGAACTACATTAAACGGACATGCCTCTTTGTTTATATTTAGGGGGATCGTTATATTTGAATGTTTGGCGAGTTTTGATTTTATTCCCTTTGTAATCGCTACAATGGTAAGCCCTTTGGATTTAAAAAACGGCAAAAGCTTATTGGTCTCTTCCGTTTCGCCCGAATAAGAGAGCATAAGGATGGCATCTTCGTCATTAACTATACCCATATCGCCGTGAAGGCATTCAACGGGATGAAGATAAACGCTCGGAGAACCGGTGGATGAAAGTGTTGCCGCTATTTTACGGGATATAATTCCCGATTTTCCTATACCGACAACAATTATTTTACCTTTAAGTTTGGAAAAAACATCTATGGCTTTAATAAAGGATATTCCCAAACCTCTTGCTGTTTTTGCCACTGCGCTCGCTTCTTCTAGCATTATTTTTTTTGCGTTCGCTATCAGTCTTTTTTTATTTAAAAGGTTTTTAGTTTTCGTCATGGCGCCGGAACTTTATGAGGATATAACCATGGGGTCATCTGAGGCGGTATTTCCCTTATATTATAGGGGGGGGGGGAGCTTGCGAAGGAAAAAGCTTGCGATAAAGAAGACAATTATAAGCGTCAGATAAATCCATGAAAGAGTTTTTAAATGCCATTTCCAATTTGGAAACCATACGGGAGCGATGGTTAAATCGCGCGAACATTTTTTGCACAATTTGAGCGCGGCTCTGTTTTCGTATCCACAATTAGGACATCTCATATCTTTTTTGCACCTAAATTTTAAATTCAGCGGCCTTCTTGGCGGCGCTGTCCACATAGTTTAGCATATTAACCGCTTTGGGCACATTATCAAGTTTCATTGAATTGTGGCCGTCAGAAAGAGCTTTGGAAGGGTTTGGATGAGTTTCCATGAATATGCCGGCTATTTTCAATATTGCCGCGGCTTTGGCCAAAGGAATGGAAAATCGGATATCTCCCCCTGTAGATGTTCCTAAAGCGCCGGGTCTTTGAACGGAATGAGTACAATCAAAAATTACAGGATAGCCCGTTTCTTTCATTATCTCTATTGAGCGCATATCTGCCACTAAATTTCCATAACCGAAAGAAGAGCCTCTTTCGGTTAGTAATATGGATCTATTGCCTCGCGATTCTATTTTCTTTATTACATTTACCATGTCCCATGGCGCGAGAAATTGTCCTTTTTTTACATTTATGGTTTTTCCCGTGTCGGCGCAAGCAAAAAGAAGGTCTGTTTGCCTGCATAGAAAAGCCGGAATTTGAATAATATCCGCGATATTTTTTATCCGTTCAACTTGCCATTTTTCGTGAACATCCGCCAGTAAATTTATTTTGAGCTCTTTTTTTAGTTCAGCGAGAAATTTTATGCTCTTTTCAAATCCTATTCCTCTGAAAGATTTGTGTGATGTTCTATTTGCTTTATCAAAAGAAGCCTTGATAATAAATTTGGTTTTTAACTTTGAAAATATTTTGTTTAAAATAATTGCCGTTTTTCTATAATCCCTTTCAGACTCTATCACGCAAGGACCCATTATATAAACGAGTTTTTCGTCATTAGAGAATATCGTATCATTTACTTTGACTTTTTTCGCGTTCATATTGGAATCATCCTCTTTATTAATACGCAAAACATACACATTATTTGCGTTTCTATGTTTTTTGCGTTTTCTCCGCGCCCTTCGCGGCCGCTATAAAACTGTCAAACAGCGGATGAGACGATAATGGCCTTGATTTAAATTCAGGATGAAATTGAACCGCTATAAACCACGGATGATTTTTTAATTCCACTATCTCGGGCAAATTCATTTTTTTATGTATTCCGCTTACAATAAGTCCTTTCTTTAAGCAAGCTTTCATATATTTGGGATTAAATTCATATCTGTGGCGATGCCTTTCTTTTATTATGTTTTTGCCGTATATTTTTCTGGCTAAAGTATAAGATTTTAAAGCGCAGGGATATGCGCCCAGACGCATGGTGCCGCCTTTTTCTTTTATTGTTTTTTGCTCTTCCATAATATCCACCACTTTATGGGGGGTTTTTTGATTAAATTCCGTTGAATTAGCTTTTTTTAAATCAAGAACATTTCTTGCGAATTCTATAACCGCGCATTGCATTCCAAGGCATATTCCCAAAAAGGGCACATTATTTTCTCTCGCAAATTTTACGGTATTTATTTTATCTTCTATTCCTCTATCGCCAAATCCGCCCGGAACCACGATTCCGGCGACTTTTTTTATATCTGTGTAAAAATTTTTATTTTGAACATCCAAAAAACTAAAGTCAATATTAACGCTGTTTGCTATGCCGGCTTGCGATATCGCTTCCACAAGGGACTTATAGGAATCTTTAAGCTGAGTGTATTTTCCCGCGATGGCTATTTTTACGGAAGGCCAATTTGACGATTGTTCAAGCTTGTTTACATATGACTCCCATTCTTCATAATCCCACTTTTTACTTCTAAGCCTTAGGAGCATCATTATTTGTTCATCGATGCCTTGTTTTTTTAATATATCGGGAACATGATATATTGAAGGAGCATTTGGCGCTTCAATCACCGCCTCTTGAGGAACGCTGCAGAATAGGGCTATTTTATTTTTGATTTCTCTTGAAATAGTCTTTTCTGTTCTGCAGACTATAATATCGGGGTCAATGCCTATTTCTCTAAGTTTGTTTACGGAGTGTTGAGTAGGCTTGGTTTTTAGTTCATCGCTTGAGCTTAGATAAGGAATCAAAGTTACATGGATATAAATGGTGTCATTATGATTTCTATCCGGACGCATTTGCCTTGCCGCTTCCAAAAAAGGGAGGCTTTCTATATCGCCGACCGTTCCGCCTATTTCTATTATGGTTATGTCATATCCTTTCGACGCTTGTAAAAATCTGTTTTTTATTTCATTGGTAATATGCGGAATAACTTGGACCGTTTGGCCGAGATATTTCCCTTCTCGTTCTTTTGAAATTACCGACTGGTAGATTTTTCCCGCGGTTATATTATTGTTTCGGCAGGTGTTTATATTAAGAAATCTTTCATAATAGCCCAAATCCAAATCCGTTTCGGCTCCGTCATCCGTTACAAAGACTTCTCCGTGTTGAAGCGGAGCCATTGTTCCGGCGTCCACATTTATATAAGGGTCGCATTTAACTATATTAATTGATAGTCCGTGCGATTTTAAAAGCCTTGCTACAGAGGCGGCCGTTATTCCTTTCCCTAGTGAACTTACGACTCCGCCCGTCACAAAAATAAATTTCGGCATTTTATTTTCCTTTGTTTGGCGCTATTTTATTAACGAAGCCGCGCCTGTTTTAAATAATTTTCCGCTCTTTTTATATCCGATGGCATATCAATGGCGGGGCCAAGCGTTTTAACCTTAGCTACGACTATTTTCATTCCGTTTTCAAGCGCGCGCAATTGTTCAAGACATTCAAGGTTTTCAAGATTGCTTTGAGGAAGACTGACAAAGGTTTTAAGGGCGTTTTTGCGGTAAATATAAAAACCGCAATGCTTATAGTAGGGCTCTTTTTTTGAGAGTTTTGAAAAAGCGTGATGAAAAGGAATGGGCGCTCGCGAGAAATAAAGCGCTTGGCCTTTTTTATTCATGGCGATTTTAACGCAATTGGGATTGTTTATCTCTTTTTTATCCGTTATTTTTGAACAAGCGGTGGCAATATCATTATCGGGATTTTCCAAAAGTTTTTCAAAGGCTTTGCGCAGAGTTATAGCTTGCATGAACGGTTCGTCTCCCTGCAAATTTATGATAAATTCATATTTTGTTTTTTGGGCCGCAACGAAGACTCTGTCTGTTCCAGATTTTAGCGCTTTGCTTGTAAGAATCGCCTTAGCGCCTATTGAACCTGCGAATTCCAAAACTTTTTTGTCTTCAGTAGCTATGATGATATCTCCAAGTCCGGATTTTAACGCCGCTTCATAACACCATTGAATAACGGGTTTGCCTCCGAGTTTTTTGAGAACTTTTCCCGGAAATCTTTGAGAATGATATCTGGCCGGTATAACTATGAGGCAGTTTTTCATTTTTTTCTCGCTGTTTTCTGTTCTGCCGCGCTGTTAATTACTGCGCTAATCTCTTCTTGGCTTACCGTTGCGGTTCCCAATTTGCTTACCACGATTTGCCCTGCGATATTGGCAATCTCCGCCGCATTTTCAAAATTCGCCCCCGCGGCTATGGAAAGCGTAAAAACCGAAATAACCGTGTCGCCCGCTCCAGTGACATCAAAAACCTCTTTGGTTTGAGTCGGAATATGGTTTATACGAAGTTTTTTTAGGGTATTATTAAAAAGAGTCATCCCATTTTCGCCCTGAGTAATCAGAAGGGTTTTAAGGCTAAGTTTTTTTATTATCTTTTTCCCCAAAGCAATTATTTTTTCTTGAGAAGATTTTGGGATTTGTCCCATTCCGCTGAAAGCTTCATTTATATTGGGAGTGATGCAAGTGACCTTTTTATATTTTCCAAAATGTTCCGCCTTAGGGTCCACGCATACCGGAATCTTGAAACTTGCGCATAATTTAATTGTTTTATTTATCATGCCGGGAGTAAATACTCCTTTGCCATAGTCGGATACTATGATCGCCTTAGCGCCGCGCTCAAGGTCATTTTTGAGAGCGCCCAAAAGCCGACATTCCATATTTTTTGAAAGTTTAAAATTCAAAGGATCCATATCAAATCGGACTATTTGCTGATGTTCGGCTATAATGCGATTTTTTTCTATGGTTTTTACCGCTTTTGATTGGATTAATCCGGAAATATTTATATTTCTTTCTCTATTGATAGCAATAAGTTTTTTGCCGGCTTCATCATCGCCTACAATAGATATTAATGAAACATCGGCTCCAAGCTCCATCAGATTATTGGCCACATTTCCGGCGCCTCCGGGAATAATTTTCTCTTCCCGTATTTTTACGATGGGAACCGGAGCTTCGGGGGAAATCCTTGTGACAGAGCCTTTAATGAATCTGTCCAACATAATTTCGCCTATCACGGTTACTTTTATACCCGAAAATTTTTTAATTATTTTTTTAAGACTAGCTGAATCAGCCATAATTATTTCATCCAACCCATAGTAATAAGTAACTGGTAATTACCCTACCACCTGCTTGTGGCGCCTTATGTTAGCGCCACGGATGTTTTCTTTTGATCCCGCTTTTAGGCGGGATAAGCAGGTGGTAGGGTCACCCCCCACCTGTCTGCCCATTACTCGTTACAATTACCTGTTATCGGTTTTGCTTCTGACTTCTTATATTGTTTTACTGTTCCCGCCTTTGGCGGGACCGCTCTGTTTTCTATTATATCATTCATATTTTCTTTTTACGAGCTCTGCTTTTATTGACCCTATAAATATCTCGGCTTTAAGCATTACAGGTATTCTTTCTTTATCGTCCGTAAGCCAAACATACATTTTTTTGCCTTCTTTGGGAACAAATATCCCTTCATTGCCCACTCTCGGTTCAACCACAATGCATTTGCGCCTGCCGAAAGGAGTTTTGATTTTTTCTTTTTTTAAAACTTTTACCCTAAGCTGCCAGTCGCGTTTTGTGTTTACATTCACTAAGACATCTTTTCCTTGTTCAAGCTTTAGCGTTCTTAAATAATAAAGGCTTGACAATACATCATGTACATCTCTTTGAAGTTTATTTTTTACTTTTCGCACGATGTTTTTTTTATTCAGCTTTTCTCCGCGGTAGGTCATATTTTCATAATCAAACACAAGCCATTCATTGTAAAAATATTTTCCTTCTTGAAGCTTTTTTAAATAACCATAAGAACGATTAAAATTCACATCCGGCCATGATTCATTTATGTCTCTAACGCTGTAAAATTTTTTCACCATTCCCGATGTTCTTGCTTTGCTAATCATATGGTATGCCGTATTGCCGTCAATAAGAGCGGTTCTGTCTATATGGATAAATGATTTTCCGACATTCATTATTCCCCATGATATTTCATATTCAAGTTTTTCTTTGTAAAAAGTTTTGTTCGGCGTGGTTTCATCAATTGCCGTCTCCGTCGCGTTTTCCAATGGGCAAGTTATGGTTTTCATTTTTTCTGTCGCCTTCAAATTGGAAGATAAAAATGATATTAATAGCACATTGATAATAAGCTTAAAAACCATAATAAACCCTTATGGCGACCAAAACAATAATCACAGTCATTGCCGCCATTCCTCGCCATTCTTTATTTTTTTTGAAAGTCTGCCGTGAATAAACATTTAAATCCCAAAAATTACGCAAAGAACCCAACTTTGGAATTATGGAATTTACGGTTTTTTTATAGTCTAAGTATTCCTTGCCGTACATTTTCAGCAAAAACTTTTCTTCGGAAAGAATTTGCTTTTTATAAATAAAAGAGAATGACACAATCGCCAAAACCCATACGATAACGGTTTTTGCCGGATGATTTGGCGTTGATAATGTTAACATGAATCCCAATGTCATTATGAATGTGCCAAAATACAAAGGATTTCTTGCCGCGGCATAAGGACCGCTTTTAGTCAAGGTTTTTGATTTTATTATGCAAGCGCTTGAAAGCAGTCTTATTATTTGCCCTAAAATAAAAAGCGTTAAGCCGGCAAAGAAAAATATCCAATTATCGGGTTTGGCTATCATCAAAATCAAAAGGGCTATAATTTGGGATATAAGTATTCTTTTTTTCATATTTTTTCCCCGTAGTAACAAAACAGCGTGAATATGTAAATAGGGCAATATGTTAATACATAAATACGGAAACTGCTTTAGAATTCACAAGTTATTAAAAAAATGGATGCAGGCTAATTTTTTTTGTATTCTTCCTTAGCTTCTTAATTGCTTAATCCTTATTTTTTGCTATCTATATCGTTTTTTTTTGTTTTTTTATCCATTTCGCGGCGCCGAGTATATCTTTTGCTGTGTGGCTATGAAGTCCGTCTTCCTTGGCGCTATAAGCGCCATGACTTCTCGCATGGAAGTCGGACTTCACAATATTGGAAGCTATGCTTCATAAAGTGTCGGCAGTTATACGAACGACCAATATTGCT
>JAKLQJ010000109.1 GCA_022013385.1 Elusimicrobiota bacterium | reverse complement strand
CGCCAAAGCTATAGCAAGAAAAGGCAATTAGCAACAGGATTACAAGTAATCAGTAAACTTGTGACCTGTGACTTGCAACTTGTGACTTGTTTTGGAAACTGGTGACTTGGAAACTGGTGACTTGGAAACTGGTGACTGGCAAATCAGTAACCAGTAATCAGTGAACAGTAATCAGTAAACTTGTGACCTGTGACTTGCAACTTGTGACTTGTTTTGGAAACTGTGACTTGGAAACTGGTGACTTGCAAATCAGTAACCAGTAATCAGTGAACAGTAATCAGTCGGGAAAAGATAGTGGCGCCAAAGCTATAGCAAGAAAAGGCAATTAGCAACAGGATTACAAGTAATCAGTAAACTTGTGACCTGTGACTTGCAACTTGTGACTTGTTTTGGAAACTGGTGACTTGGAAACTGGTGGCGCCATAGGCGCCACGGGATGACCGGTGTCAGATTGCTTTATTCTGATTTTATGAAGAAACGGAATTTGGTTCCGCCCGCTTCTATTGTATCATCATCTTTCAATGTAATTTTGGTTTTGAGAGGACTGCCATTATGTTTGGCAAAGCCTTCTTTTATGGGCATTAAGAAAAAACCGTCGGGACGCATAGCTATAACAGCCGCCATATCGGGCGCGCTGCCGAATATTCCGGACCCTTTTATGGGAATATTGGCCTGACCGGATTTTCCTATATAGGTGGATGTCGCGATAATTTCATATTCCTGTTTATCCACAATGCCTTCCAAAACTTCAAGAAAAGCTTTTACTCTTTTTTGAATTTTTGGCGAAATGAATTTAATGCCGGGGCTAATCCCTGATATTTCTTCTGCCTTTTTACCGTCTTCTACAAAAATAAGCGTGTATTTCACTATGCCGACAGCATCATTTTGATGAAGTCCCGATTTTAATATTTTTTTTCCGTTTAAAAAGGTTCCGTTTGTAGAGCCGAGGTCTTCTACAAAAAATGATCCGCCCGCGTCATAAATTTTACAATGATATCCCGATACTGTGGTATGTTCAAGCACAATGTCATTATCGGGCTTCCTTCCGATTGAAAACAACGGTTTGTCCAGATTAATTTCTTTGATTACGGACGATTCGAACTTTAAAAGTAGTTTAGGCATAAGATTTTTTCACCATATCCTTAACAGCCTCTTTCCAGTTTTTTTTCCGGACGGATCCTATTATGACGGTTATATTATCCGGTCCTCCGTTTATATTAGCAGTTTTAACTAGTTTTTCACAAGCTTTCTCATTATCCGGATTTTCATTTGCAATTTTGACAATATTCTCTTCACTCACCGCTTTAAATAAGCCGTCTGAACATAAAATGACTCTATCCTGATCTTCCGCCGGTATTTCATAAATATCCACGGCGGGATTTTTTTGCGTTCCAAGCGCTCTTGTAAGGATATTTTGCAAAGGTGATTTATTCGCCTGCTCTTTTGTAAGAAACCCCTTTTTTACATGTTCCATCACCAATGAATGATCCTCGGTCAATTGTTGAAGTATTTTTTTTCGCAGGAGATATATTCTGGAATCGCCAATATGCGCGATTGAAAATTTATCCTTATTGAGAGTAAGCGCGCTTACGGTAGTGCCCATGCCTTTATGGTCCGCCGTATTGCCCGCTTCATAGATGACGCTATTTGCCAGTTTTATGGCGAAAACCAGCTGATTGGCTTTTGGCGAATATTTCTCGTCATATTCGGATGGCTTTGCTTGCGTCATTATCATGGATTCGTATTTTTCTTTGATTACGGTGACCGCTAATTTACTTGCCACTTCGCCGGAATTATGACCGCCCATTCCGTCGGCAACTATCGCCAAGTCAAGTTCATCGGCAACAAGAGCATTGTCTTCATTGGTTTTTCTGGATTTTCCGACATCGCTTAAATATTTAAACTCTATTTTAAAATTCATTTTTCATCCTCCTGAGGATATATCAATGGAAGAGTTTTTTCAAAAGAGGATTCTTCTCCATTCGTTGAATTACTATGGGGCATTGAGTTTTGAGCGGAGGTTTTATTGTCTTCCGCCGAAGAATTTGTTGAGGCATTATTTTCGGCAATATCGGGTTTGACTGAAAGCGGAATAGCTTGCGGCAAGGCAGCATCGGGCTGTCCCAAAGTTTCAGATAATGGAGCTTGTTCTATTTGTCCGTCTCCAAATTTTGCCGCTTCGGGTTTAATCGGAGTTTCTTCTTTTTTATTCGCGTCGGCATTATTTTTGATGCTTGGCGCGTCGGAAGCGCGAACTAGATTTTGTTTTGATTCCAACTCAATGGTTTTTTTTTCTTGTAAGGATGTATTGACAATTGGTTCTTTTTTTATTTCAGGTGTTTGTTCGGATAGCGCAAATAAAGGTTTTATGGGAATTGTTTGAGGCTGTGCAGTATTGAGTTTTGGAGCCGTCGTGCTATCGCTTTGTTGAGCTGTTGCTCTCTGAATTGTTTGTGGCTCTACCGCAAGCGGTTTGACCGCCACGGCGGGTTTAGACATTTGTGCGGATCCGGCAACAGCCGGCTTGTTTTCCACAGTTGGTGTTGTTGTATTAGCAGTATGGGTTGCCGCTCTGTCGCTCTGCCGCTCTGTCGCTCTCGGAGTTGATTGCCCTGAAAGGGTTCCCGCGTTTGGCGGTGTTTTATTTTCCATTACCGCTTTTATATCTTCGGCCATTTTACCGGCTTCAAGATATCTGTTATCGGGATTTTTTTGTAATGCCTTATCTATTACCGCTACTATGCCCTTCGGGAGATCCGGTCTTATTTTTAGAGGATCAGGATAGGGGTCGCCGGCTATTTGAAAGAACAGCGTTCCAACAGCGTCGCCCCCCTTCCATGGCTTTTCCCCCGTCAAAAGTTCAAACAAGGTAACGCCTAGAGAAAAAATATCAGCGCGGCCGTCAACTTTTTTTCCGGATATTTGTTCAGGGCTCATATAGTAAGGCGTCCCCAGAACCGTGCCGGTAGCTGTTTTTGAAGACTCCTGTATGCGGGCTATGCCAAAATCAACAACGCGTATATTGCCGTCTTCAAGCAGCATTATATTCGCAGGTTTTATATCGCGATGGATAACCCCGTTTTTATGGGCATAATCCAAAGCATCGGCTGACTTGTATATATATTCAAGCGCTTTATCCATCGGCAAAAGATTTTTTTTAACAGTCCATTTTTTCAAATCGTCGCCTTTTAAAAGCTCTATGGCCATATAAGCTATTTCTTGATCTTCTCCTGCATCGTATATTTTTACAATATTGGGATGAGAAAGATTACCGGCCGCTTGCGCCTCTCTAAAAAATCTGTCTTTAAAGGCTTTAAGTTGATTTTCGTCTATGCCTTCCTCAAAACGCAGAGTTTTTATCGCAACTTGCCTGTTAATTTGCGGATCTTTGCCGAGATAAACTATTCCCATGGCGCCTTTGCCGAGTTCTTTCAAAATCTCATATCTTCCGAGTGTCGGCGTGGCGCTTGCGCCGTCAACCAATATAGTGGAGTCTCTAGACTGTCCGCTCAGCGAGCCGCCGAAAACGGCTCCGTCGGAGGCTTTTTTCAGGGTTTCTATTTTTTTTGCGATATCTTTGTATTTAGTATCTTTCTTTGAGACATGTTCATAGACGGCGACAGCTTTATTGAATTGCCTTTTTCTTTCAAAATCAAGAGCAAGATTATAGAGCAAATCTTTCATGGCATCATCCAAGGGACATAATCTGAATTTTTCAAAAGATAAATCCAGCATGCCTTGTCCTTGAAATGAAAGCCCCAGCATTTTATTGGTTTCTATGGCTGAAATTTCGACAAGCTCTTTGCTCTTTTCAGTAGTGAAAAACCTTTTTGAAATTACAAATATATATCCGGCTATTAGCAGGAAAGAGGGATGTGTGACTTTTAGCCATTCCCCTTTAGAGACAAATATGAAAATTCCGGCGGACACCATGCCTGCCAAAATCAGACCTGCCAGAATAGCTCCGGTTATAGCTTTTAGTTTTGGAAGGATAAAGATGATAAAAACAGTTATCAGAATTATGAGCGCCAGTTCCGCCTGAAAAGCCCATGTCGGCCTGATTATGTAGTTGTTATGCAGAATGTTCTCAACTATATTCGCGGTAAATTTTACGGCCGGAAGATTTTTCTCCAAGGGCGTCACATAAAGTGTTCCTATACCTTGAGCTGTAGGTCCGATCAAGACTATTTTGTCTCTAAAGGCTTCCGGAACCACTTTTCCGTTTATAACATCATAAAAAGAATAGCTTTTAAACGAGGTTTCTCCGTCATTAAACGAGATGAGCATTGAAGATGAAGCGTCTAAAGGCACGGCATATTTGTCTATATTTATTCCCCGTCCCGGCATAACCAATATTTCGCTACTTCCTCGTTTTAAATGTTTTCTTACTATTTCAAGAGCAAATGATGGAAAAGTATGCAGATTATAAGAGATGAAAGGATATTCCTTTCTTATTGTTCCGTCTGTCTCGCTAAATACATTTACATGACCTATGCCGGCGGCGGATGAAGATAAAACTTCAAGCGGCGTTGTCATGGCGCTTCCTTCCAAAAGGAAGGCGTCCGACTCTTCAAAATCATCTGTGTTGAGAGCGAATTTTTTAATCCAGATCGGAGCTTCATCGGGCTTGGCCATAAGATTGTCGGTTTTCATGAACATGGGCAATACCACATTGCCCGCCTCATTGATGGCTTTAGCGAGTTTGACGTCCGTGTTCATGTTCTCGGTAATTTCGTTTACGGCTTTTAAAAATTCGGAATCATTGCCTTTTTCGTTTATTTTTTTCTCTTTTAAAAGCTGGGTGTATTTTTCTTTCAGAAATTTTGCGGCTTGCAGTCCCTCATTCTTTTCTTCTTCCGAGAAAAGAATATTAAGGCCTATTACGGACGGTTTGGCGGGAGCGCTTGAAAGCCAAACCAGCATATCGCTAATTTTAGTTCTTGGCCACGGCCAGCGGCCTATTTTTGATATGCTTTCATCGTCTATTTCTATTATCGCGAATTCGGTTTTTGGAAGATTTTCAGCTCTTAATTTTGACCTGAAATCGTAAAATTTTGATTCTATAGTTTCAATTCCTGTGCCCGTGAAATAGAAAAAAATAGTGAGGATGGACAATAAAACTCCCCAAAGCGAATTTGAAAATATAAATTTTTTCACCAAAGGCACCCCTCTTTACGATAATTTAAGAGTTCGTCAATGAAAGCAATGTTTACCATAATAAGCAATAACAAGGAGATAATTAAAAAGCCGCCGGTCTTAAGCGCGATTTCTTTGAACGATAGAAGAAGAATCGCGTAATACTTTTTAGTGGCTAAGTGTTTTAACTCGCTTAAAGACGCAGGTTTTATGGCATTGACAACCGTTTTGTCAATTTTTTTTACTATCGGGTTTCCTTCAAAATCATATTCCGGCATCATATTGGCCAATGCTTTTAGTTGTCTATCGGTTTCTTGTTGTTTTAATTGCGTGACTTTTATTTGGTCTTCTTTCGCCGTTTTTTCCGTCAATAGAGTTATTTGTGGCCCCGATAAAACGAAGAATATTAGAAAGTTTGAAATCAAAAAGAATAATGCGGGATTTATAAGCAGAGAGAAACTTTTTCTGCTGATACTCACTATCACGCCTATAGCAAGCGAAGCAAGAGTCAAACCAAACATAAGGCGGTCCGGCGCGGTGTATAAATCGGTCATGAAATAGCGATAGGTAAGATTTATTGAAAGCATGGATAGAATGATGCCTATGAGTTTTATTTTCCAGTTTTTTTTCATGGAAAACGCGGAGCCCAGTATCAGACAAAAAACGGCATAGGGGATTATATTGTTTTTAGCGAATAAATTTTCAATGGAAGCTTTTAAAACAAAAACGGTTTTGGTTATCATATCAAAGTTGCCGGGAGCAAGAGCGAGACTGCCGGCTACATATGAAGACAGAGCAATCAGAATCATGGCAATAATATGGAAAAAAGTCAATTTTTTGGGTTTGATATATATTGCGCCGAACATAAGTCCCATTCCTAGCAATATAAAGAGAATTGATTTTGCAGGATTATTTAATAAAGGGCCAAAAAAAGACTGAAGATTGTCGGTCATTATCGTCTCTTTCGACGGCAAACAGCCCACAAGAATAAAAACCGCCATAAAAGTCAGAGTTAATGAAAAATGCATAGCCGCTTTGACGATATTATTTATAAACATCAGTTGCAGCTTGGGTTTTGCTTCTTTTTCTTGTTTTTCTTGTAACGCTTTGAAAGTTTCATGAGAGCTTATTGTTTGCGCTCTCGGTTCGCTTTTTTCTAAAGAAGAGATTTCCATTTCTTCTTCTTTTTTTTTGTTTGCTATTCGGGATGTCAGTTCAGGTATATCAATTAGAGTTTCGGATGAATAAAGGCTCTTGATATTATCGGGATTTTTGTATTTTATGAGATCGTCTTTGAGTTCTTTAGCCGTTTGATAACGATCTTCCGCCTTTTTGCTCATCGATTTTTCTAAAATTTTTGAAACCCATAAAGGCGTGTTAGGCAACAATCTGAGAATACTAGGCAGGGGTTCGGATATATGTTTGTGCGTAACCTCTATGGATGATTTTCCTTCAAAGGGATATTTGCCGGTTATTAGGTAAAAGTAGGTGGCTCCGATTGAATATAAATCCGCTCTATGATCAACTTTAGTCGCAAGGCATTGTTCCGGCGACATAAAATAAGCGGTGCCGATCATTTCTCCGGCCATGGTTAATTCTTTTTCCTCCGTTATGCTTCGCGCCAGTCCAAAATCAACTATCTTGGCTTTTCCGTCTTGATCAAGAAGAATATTTGCCGGTTTTATATCTCGATGGATAATAGTTTTTGAATGGGCATGTTCAAGTCCTTCAAGCACGCTAATTATTATGTCGGTCGCTTTTTCAACGCTGAAAGCTCCGTTTTCTTTTATTACAGCATCAAGACCCCGACCGTTTATATAGGACATTATAATGAAATAGACATCATTTTTCCGTCCGAAATCATAAACCTGAACAATGTTTGGATGTTCCAGCTTTGCCACTGAACGGGCTTCCCTGAGAAAAAAATCAATATTTCTGGAATCTTTTGAAAGATTGGGAGCAAGAACTTTGATACATACCGTTTTATCAAGCGTCAAATGTTGCGCTTTATATACCGCTCCCATTCCGCCTTGGCCTATTTTTTTAAGTATTTTACATCCCGCAAAAGTTGTGCCCAAAAGGGTATCTTGTTCTGTCATTTTTTAGTCGCGTCTGTCTCTAAAATAAATGCTTCCTTTTCTGCCCGATAATTTTTTGGCATAAACCTTAAGTTCCGCCGCTTTTTCAACAAGCCTAGCATAATGTTTTATATTTTTGGGAACAATTATCGCTATCGTTAGCGACATTATCGGAAAATTTTTGATATTTCCTTTTCTGTCAGGTATTGTGATATAGCCTTTTTTTAGATGTTCCGGTTTGTAAAATGAGCCAATTTGAGCGTCAAATTCAGCCACTATTTTTTTTGAAATAAACTCTATTTCATTTTCATTTGATATAAATACAAAATCATCTCCGCCTATATGTCCTATGAACAATTTGGCTTTTGGAAATTGTCTTATTTTATCATTAAGTATATCCGCTATCGCCTTGATTATATTATCGCCTTTCGCGTAGCCGTAGACATCATTGTAAGCCTTGAAATTGTCAACATCTATATAAGCGAAAGCGAAATTTTCAGAGTTCTTTGTTCTTATAATCGTTTCATCTTGTATGGCCGGACCGCCGGGTAAATGAGTAAGGGGATTAAGCGAAATATCTGTTTTTTTTCGCATTATAATTCTGTTTATTCTAGCTCTAAGCTCGCCCACATCAAAAGGTTTGGTTATGAAATCATCAGCGCCGAGTTCTATCGCGGTTATTTTGGTTTCTACTTTTGAAACTCCGCTTAACACTATAATGGGAATATTTTTTGTTTTTTGAGTTTCCCTAATTTTTTTGCATAAGGAAACCCCGTCAATCCCCGGCATCTTAAGGTCCAGTAGTATAAGATCGGGTGATTCATTTTTTAGAAAGTCAAGAACTTCGTCTCCGTTATACAATGGTGTAACCCTAAAATCCTGCTGTTTTAGTATGGCCGATATTAGAAGTCCTACATTTGGATCATCATCAACTATTAAAATTGTTTTCGTCTTCAAACAGCCCCCCTGATCGCAATAAAACTATAAAAACTCAAATCGTTGCGAAGTTAAAGAGTGATTCAACCTGTTCATCTCTATAGAATTATAAGAAAAACGCCTTTACAAATCAATAGCGACAAGAATTAGCTCGATAGCGCGGCAGAGAAATAAGTTAGAACAAGAACTCAGAAAACAACAGCCAATAGGAGGGAAGATAATTCAGCTATCAAGTAGACTTTGGCCATATAAGGTTTGTGTTCCGGGCATGCCTACTAGACAATCAAATTTACCATACCAAACCATCCGCTATATTTACTCTTGGCTACTTTTGATTACTGTTCAGTTTTCAAGTTACCGCGCTACTATTGTAGCAACAAAATAGTTTTGCGTCATCTCAAGATGTGGCAGAAACCCGCCGATATCGTAGTGGAGGGGGGGATCCGCCAGGTTGTTTGGAGGAAACTATTTTCCTTATTCCTTGTCGCTAACTAGTGTAGTGCGTCCAACACTTCTTTACATTTAAATGCTTGTTTTTACCCCGTGGGTTGGGTAAACTTGGTTGTAGAAAAAACCCGCGGGGTTAAAACCACGACGCAAGATGCGTAAATAGTAAATGTCAAGTTAT
>JAKLQJ010000108.1 GCA_022013385.1 Elusimicrobiota bacterium | reverse complement strand
TAACCGAAGGAATCAGAACCTTAAATTACAGCGCCAAAGACAATGTTGATAATACCGAAGTGATAAAATCCACTATTATTTATGTTGACGGAACAGAGCCGATAACAACGGCGGAGGTAATAGGTAACAGGTATCAGGCGGTAGGCGGGAATACTTATATAAACCAAAAGAGTTCAATAACATTGACAACTATTGACCCCATAATTAATGATGTGGCCAGCGGGGTAAAATACAGCGAGTACAGGATTGATAACGGAGTATTTGGCGCATATAGTTCCGAGTTTGATTTGAGCGAAGGCATCAGACTGATAGAATATCGCGGTTATGACAATGTAATGAACATGGAGTTGTTGAAATCCGCAATGGTATATGTAGACGATACAGAGCCCGTAACATCATTGACAATAGGCATGCCGAAATATGAAATAGAAGGGAATGTTTATATAAGCAGCTGGACCTTTTTAAGCCTTGCATTTGAGGATCCGAAGGTTAATGAAGTTATGTCGGGCGTGAAACAAACAAATTACAAGTTTGGCAGTGATGCTGTAAACTTGTATTCAAATGCTTTTGTAGCGCCGGTTCCAGATGGTGAGAAAGCGCTGAAATATTATTCCACGGATAATGTTTTGAATACAGAAGTTGAAAAGACACAAACCGTATTGCTTGATAATACAAAACCCGTTACAGCGCTTGGAATCACGGCCGGTAAGCAATATGACGGAACATCGGCCAATACTTTTTATGCTTCGCTTGCCAGCAGATTTTCGCTGAACGCAATGGACCCGTTAGTTGGCAATGTGGCCAGCGGGGTGAAATGGACGGCATGGAATGATAATGGCGGGACATTAAAAAATACCACGGAAGAAATAGCATTGAGTGAAGGCATCCATGAGTTGAAATATTATTCAATGGATAAAGTAGAGAATGAGGAAATAGCCAAGAGCACAACCATATTGGTGGACAATATAGCGCCGGTAACTTCTTTTAGTATATCCCAGCCATTGTATATGAAAGACAGTGTGCGATATATAACACCGTCGAGCGAACTTACATTTACGGCAGCAGATCCCGTAATAAGCGAAGTGGCCAGCGGCGTAAACCGCGTGGAAGTATCAATAGACGGCGGGCAATATGTTCTTTATACGAAAACGCTTAAATTCGCCGAAGGAATTCATGTGATAAAATACCGCTCGACAGACAATGTCGAAAATACCGAAGCTGAAAAAACGCTCAAAGTATACAGCGACAATACCGCGCCCGAAACTTCATTAAGCGTTGAAGGCGCAAACAACGGCATAAACGGAATCAATTATGCGAACGCGAACACCGAATTCATATTAAACGCCAATGACCCCATAGTAAAAGAAGCGGCATCGGGCCTAAAGGCGACATATTATTCCATAGCAAGCCCCGAAACCTCAAACCCGAACCCCATCATTTATATTTCGCCTTTTAAATTGCAAAGCCCCGACGGCATAAAGCGGATAGAATATTTTTCAACCGACAATGTGAATAATAAAGAAGAAGATAAATCAATTGAATTCGAATTGGACACAATATTGCCCGAAGCCCAATTCATCTGCCCCAGCGAAATCGGCGGTTTTTGCGGAATATTCAAAGGAACAATAACATTATTGGGGATGGTCCAAGACAAAAACTTCAAAGAATATCGGCTTGAATACGCCGAAGGCAAGGAAGGGACATTGAATTTCCTAAACATAATGACTTCAACCAAAGCCCCCGTGAATATGGAACTCGGCAAATGGCAAGCCCCGAAAGAAGGCTATTACACGATAAAATTAAAAGTGATTGATTTCGCCGACAATGAAACCGAGAAACAAAAAATAATATACGCGGGCGAACCCGGCCTATTAATATCATTGGGCGACAAAAAGATGTTTAAAGACCCGCAAGGCATAGCCATAAGCGAAAACGGCGATATGTATATAGCGGATACAGGCAATGACCGCGTAGTTGTATATACTTCTACAGGCGGATACAAAACCGAATACGGCGTAGAGAAAGAAAAACATCAAGATGACGATGATGATAAAAAAGAAAAAGGGCATAAAGAAGACAAAAAAGAAGAACTCAAATTCAAGCATCCGCGCGGCGTGGCATTGGACGATGAAGGGAATATATTTATCGCCGACAGCGACAATAACCGCGTGGTAAAACTATCGCCGGAAGGCGAAGAACTGATGATACTCGGCTGCCGAAAAGAAGGCAAAGACAATAAAAAGCATGGCGAGAAATATGAAAATCGCAAATCCACGGGCTGTTTCCATCAACCCCGTGGCATGGCGATAAATTCAAGCAATGAAATATATGTGGCGGACACAAATAACTCAAGAGTGCAGAAATTTTCAAGCGAAGGGGAATTTATAATGTCATTTAGCCTTCCGAAAACGGACAAAAAAGAGCACAAAGAAAAGGATGACTATGACAATGAAGAGAAAAAAGGCCGCGGCAATCAAGATGAAAAAGGCGAACTCGGAAGACCATACGGCATAGCGCTGAACAATGAAGGAAACATTTATATAACGGACGGCAAAGGAAAGAGGGTATTGAAATATAATGGCGAAGGCGTATTGGAAAGCGAAATAGGCGAAGACCTTAAATGGAAAGAGCCTTACGGCATAGCGATAGACGGCAAAAGCCAATGCCTAATAGTCACGGATGAAAAAGAAGGAAAAATATACAAATTCAATAAAAAAGAAGAATTGAGCCTTGAATACGGCAGCAAAAAAGAAAAAGGGCATAAAGAAGAAAAGCCGGGAAAACTTTCAGGACTGGCATTGGACAAAGAAGGGAATTTATATATAGCCCAAGCTGGCAAAGACAAAATACTGAAATATGGCATGCCGTCCGGCGAAACCATTATAATATCTTCCGCCAAAGAAAAAGAGAAAGAAGACAAAAAACATAAAGTTTCTGCGTATAAAACAAGCGCGGCCGGCCCTGATTCGACATTCAAACTTGGCGAAGTATATGTATTCCCGAACCCTGCAATAAAAAGCCAGAAGCCGACATTCCATATAGAAGCGGGAATAGCGGACACGGTAAAAATAATGATTTATACGGTATCGGGCAGAAGCGCGCATGAGCATACGATAACGGGCATGCCTGTG
>JAKLQJ010000107.1 GCA_022013385.1 Elusimicrobiota bacterium | reverse complement strand
ATTTGGGCATACTTCAGTAAAGGGGATAGGCCTCAAAGAAATATCCGTAGATTTCCTGCTGATTTTATGTTTCGCTTGAACCCCAAAGAATCAATGGAGATGCGGTCACAATTTGTGACCGCATCAAAACGAAACATAAGATATCTTCCTCTTGCCTTCACAGAACAAGGAATAGCCATGTTATCGGGAGTATTGCAAAGCAACAGAGCGATAGAAGTGAATATTATGATTATGCGCGCTTTTGTTCGTCTCAGAGAAATAATATTCGCCAATAAAAACCTTGCTAAGCGGCTTAACCAACTTGAAAACAAATACGACACTCAATTCAAAATTGTTTTTGACGCCATTCGCGAACTTATGGCCCCGCCGGCAAAGCCCAAAAAACGCATAGGATTCACGGCAAAAGAGAAGCGCTCAAAATACCGCATCATCAATTAAAAAACCCCGCGGGTTGTTGTGGAACAACGAGCCTATGGCTCATCAAATGTCGAGAACTATGTGAACGACCATAGCTTCTCGGTTGCGAAACATCAAAAACATCCCGCGGGGTAAGATAAATAAAAACGAAAAAAACCTTTCTTGATACTCCCCACAAAAAAACTATAATAAAAGCGTGATTGGTTCTTCATCCCATTCATTTTATCGGTGAGGGGAACCACTTTTGAAGAAACTAATCTAAAATAAAAAAGGCTAAAAAAATGAAAGAAATAATTCCGTACGAAGCAATTGAAACAAAAATCTACATTATTCGTGACCGCAAAATTATGATAGATAAAGACTTAGCCATGCTATACGGCGTAGAAACAAGAGCGCTTAATCAAGCAGTAAGACGCAATTTGGATAGATTTCCAAAGGATTTTGTTATGACCTTAACCAGAACAGAAATAAAGAGGATATCACAAATTGTGACATCCTCCAATCTTAAATTTTCAAAAGTCGTTTTTGCCTTTACAGAAGAAGGAATCGCAATGCTTTCCAGCGTCTTAAAAAGTCAAAGGGCCATCCAAGTCAACATAACAATAATGCGCACATTCGTCAAATTAAGAAAAATGCTTTCCATTAATAAAGATTTATCTAAAAGACTCAACCAACTTGAAAACAAATACGACGCTCAATTCAAAATTGTTTTTGACGCCATTCGCGAACTTATGGCACCGCCCGAGAAACCAAAAAAACGCATAGGCTTTTCAGCAAAAGAGAAGAGAGCGAGATACTTGGCAAAAAAATAAAGCGACACTACGCTGTCGTAGAGATATTGTAGAATATGTAATTAAGGAATATGGACAAAGAAATCAAATATTACCCCCAGCTACCTGATGGGCAATTACTCGTACAAGGATAAATAAAGCATGAAAGATATTGTTCCGGCGGAAATAATCGAAAATAAAATTTTTTTGATACGCGAACACAGAGTCATGATTGATTTTGATCTAGCGCAATTATACGGTGTGCCCACAAAAGTTCTCAATCAGGCAGTAAAACGCAATAAAAAACGTTTTCCACCTGATTTTATGTTTAAATTAAGCAATGTAGAAATGAAAAACTGGAGGTCACAAAATGTGACCTCCAATCCAAGTTTCAAAAAAGGTTTAAGATGGGCATCTACCGCTTTTACTGAAAAAGGAGTCGCCATGCTTTCAAGCGTACTTAACAGCGAACGAGCAATAGAAGCCAATATTCAAATAATGCGCACTTTTACAAAAATTAGAGAAATGCTTATCAACCATAAGGAACTAAAGGATAAAATAGAGATATTAGAAAACAAATACGACGCTCAATTCAAAATTGTTTTTGACGCCATTCGCGAACTTATGGCACCGCCCGAGAAACCCAAAAAACGCATAGGCTTTTCAGCAAAAGAAAAACGCGCAAAATATCGCGCCGTCGTTTAAACCCCCGCAGTTTGGTAAATATGGTTATCGGAGAAACTGCGGGGGTTATTTAATAAGATAAAACGACACCACGCTGTCGTGGAGATATTTTAAAATATTGATTAGAAATATGGATAAAGAAATCAAATATTACGCGCACACAAAAAACAACATGGACGGCGTCCACGCACCCCAAAGCGCCCTGCAACCGACGGATGAACATTTGTATAATATAAATTATGAAAAAGAAAAGCGCAAAAAATACAGATCAGTCCATGCGCGATATGGCTAAAACCATAGGCAATCGCTTTTTAGAAATACAAAAAAATGCGGAGAAGCATGGGATATTCCTCAATCACCGTGAGCTCTTGGAATGCCAATGCGGATTAAAAGAAGATATTACGACACATGGAAAGCTTATTGTTTGCCGCAAGAGCGCGGTTGGAGTGGATATCGGTTTGCTTTTTCCAGAACCGGACAAGAGCGGCAAAAGCCGCTGTCCCGGCTGTGGCAGAATTGTTAAGGTGAAATTATAATTAAAGAGACAAAAAAATAGCGGAAAATCCTAATCTTCACCCAAAACCATCGCGACACACCCTTGTCGGGATCGTTTGCTACAATATTTATGCAAGAAAGATGAACCACGATTTTTAAAATTGAGTTATAGAAACACAGTTGGGATAAATATATGGAACAGAATATAATGAAAAGGAATAGAATAGAGGACAATTAAATGCAAACAACAAGCATAATTCATTTTTGGGCAAAGACTACATCAGAGGGGAAGCCGGGCATTTCCGTTTACGATCACATGATGAATGTCGGATGTGTTGCGCGTTGTATTGCTGAGGCCACGCCGGGAATCCTTGAGCGATTTCATTTGCAATCGTCAGTAGTTGGCGCTCTTGTTGCTCTTCACGACCTCGGCAAAATATCTCCAGGCTTTCAGCGAAAATGTGAAGAGTGGCTCAAAGAAAACGGTCTGTTGAGAGTTGCCCTCATTGGTTGTTGGGATACGACAATGGAAAAAGCCCACGCCAAAGTGTCCCATGCGGTAATTCAGGCTTTCCTTTTAGAAAAAGGCATAGATCGGCAAACGGCTAAGTTTGTTTCAGCTATACTTGGCGCCCATCACGGTCATCTGATGCGACCAAATGACCGTGGATATATTCCGCAGGGTGGGATTTCTGATCCTGCCAGCCAAATTGATTGGGATGGCGAACGCAAAAAAAATGCCCGAATGATATGGGATCATTTTATTCAAAGTCCTGCGACTATTGCTTTATCCGATGACTCCCCGGCGCTTTGGTGGCTTGCAGGACTTACAACTATTGCGGACTGGATTGGTTCGGATGAACGGTTTTTTCTTTCGGAACCCAAAACAGAGAACGAAAAAACTTCTTCCATTGCGCGAAACGCGCTCAATGCAATCGGTTTTAAGCAAACTAAATTTATTCAAAACCTTTCGTTTCATGATTTATTTCACGACTCGGAAAAACCAGAAGTGAGATGGGTTCCTAATAATATGCAGGTAAAAGCAATGGCCGCAATTAGCGGACATGGGGTTTATGTTATTGAGGCGCCAATGGGAATGGGCAAGACAGAAGCGGCGCTATGGGCGGCCTATAATTTACTTCTTTCAGGAAAAGCAACTGGAATTTATTTCGCGCTTCCCACGCAGGCGACAAGCAATCGGATCCATCAGCGCGTGAATAAATTCTTGCGGCGCATCTGTGCGGAAACGACCGTAAGCCGTCTTATCCACGGCAATGCATGGCTTATGGACACTGATATGGGGATTTGGCCTGTAGCGACTGAAAAGCAGGGAGCGATAACAGATGATGCGCGAACCGGACGGAACTGGTTCGCCTCGGCAAAGCGGGCGCTCATTGCCCCTTTTGGCGTAGGCACTATTGACCAGGCATTGCTTGGTGTTGTGGCGGCAAAGCACTTTTTCGTCCGGCATTTCGCACTGGCCGGCAAGGTGGTGATTCTTGATGAAGTGCACTCTTACGACCTTTACACGGGAACGCTTATTGATAAACTGATTACAACCCTGGAAGCTCTGGGGTGTACGGTAATTATCCTTTCCGCAACCTTGACTAAAAAACGGCGCGAGCAGATTGTTTCTTGCCCGAAAGACAACATAGAAAAGATTAAACTTTCCCGCCCCCTCATCACTGGGCGTAAAGAAGGACATCCAATAACGACGGTAGCGGCAACCCCGCCGAAGTCACGAAAAATTAAAATAGAGTTTATTGATACAGAGAAAGCCACCGAAGAAGCGATTGCGCTTGCCCAAAACGGCGGGGCGGTACTTTGGATTTGCAACACCATCGATTCCGCGCAAAAGCAATACCGACGGTTCAAAGAACTGGCGCATAAAGAATTTCCCATCGGTCTTCTTCATTCGCGGTTCCCTTTTTGGCGGCGTGAACAGCTTGAAAATGAGTGGATGAAGAGATTTGACAAAACAGGGGCAACTCGTTGTGGAGCAATTTTAGTATCCACACAAATTGTGGAGCAGAGCGTAGACCTCGATGCTGATTTGATGATTACCGAACTTGCCCCTACCGACATGCTTTTGCAGCGCATGGGACGACTCTGGCGACATGAACGCAAAAAGAGACCAGTTAAGGTGGCTCGGCTATGTATAATAAAGGAGGGAAAGAGTCTTAAGGAATTTCGCAATATGAAACAGGTGGCCATTAAGAAAGAATTAGGGAACAAAGCCTATATGTATAACCCTTTCGTTTTACTCCGCTCTCTTGAAGTCTGGAATGGGAAATCTGAGGTGTCAATCCCATTGCAGATACGGCAATTGATTGAATCCACCTACGAGGACAGGAACACAGAGCCAGATGCGTGGCAGAAACTCTTCGATGAGTGGTTTGGAACGGATTCAGCAAAAAAGATGCTTGCCTCCCGCAACTGTAATCTCTGGCAGGTAGCCCTTGAAGACGAAGAAGGAGTTCAGACCCGCCTTAATGATATGCCGACTGTTTCCGTTGTTCTCTGTCGGAACATAAACAGGAAAGAAGTGGTGTTTATTGATGATACTTCACAGAGTATAGGCGGAGACTTTCTACTTGAAGCCGCCCGGGCGATTAGCAAAAATCTGGTCAGGGTTCCGCTCCATTGTTTTGAACAGAAACAGATTACACCGTGCTCTGCCTTCGCCGACTATCTTTATGGGAAGCAAACCATCGGAATTGTTGAGGACGGAATAGTAAAAGTGGAAGGGTTAAAAAACGGAACCCGGCTGTTTTATTCTAATGAAAACGGGCTTGAGATCGAAAAATTAGACGCAAAGGAGCAACTATGAATGTAGCTTTTGATTCTTGGATACCGATAATAAATACCTCGGGATGCAAAGAACTGGCAAGCCTGTGCGCGGTGCTTACCGAAGGCGATAAATTCGTTGATTTGGCGGTACGCCCTCATGAACGGGTTGCCCTGATGAGGCTTTTTCTCTGTGTCACTCATGCCGCGCTTAAAGGTCCGAAAAATTACAATGAGTGGCGTGAAGTTCCGAAAAAGTTACCGGAAGCCGCGCTAACATATTTAAACAAATGGAAAGATTCGTTTGAATTATTTCATGAAACAAAACCGTGGTTGCAGGTGGCAGGGCTTTCAAAAAGTGCGGAATGTAAAGTTTCACAGGCCGATACTGAAGATTGGACACCAGTCTCGAAACTCAATTTTTCATTTGCAACAGGGAATAATACGACGCTTTTTGATCATAGTGGAATGAGCGAAAACCGGAGCATTGTAATTGTCGAAACACTTCTCTCTATGTTAACTTTCCAATGTTTTTCACCGGGAGGACTGATTTCCCAAGTTTACTGGAATGGCAAACAGAGCGGAAAATCATCGAAAGATGGTCCCTGTGTTCCAGCATCAATGATTCATGCCTTCCTCCGAGGGAAAAACCTTCTTGCAACAATCCATCTCAATCTGCCGACCCATGAGGATATTCAATTCAGTTATGGGAAACGGGATTTCGGAAAACCAGTGTGGGAGATGATGCCGACTTCGTTTGGTGACTTGGATAATGTTAAAAATGCAACGGAAACCTATGTCGGACGATTGGTGTCGATGACCCGTCTTATCCATCTGCATCCATCTGGAGATCGAATGCTGATAGGGGATGGCTTGCCATATCCGACATTTACTGATGGATTCCCTCAAGAACCAACTGCAACAGTAGTGGTCAGGCAAAAAGGGGGTAAAGATAAACGGGCAATACTCTCATATCAGCCCGCGAAAGCACTCTGGCGAGAGCTTGCGGCCATTGTTATTAAACGAAAAGCTGAGGGGACGGACGGCCCATTGTCTCTTCGAGCCATTCAAGATGGCAAAAGATGTGATTTAATTGTTGCCGCATTGGCGCGCGACAAGGCAACTATTGTCGATACGGCGGAATCGGTCTTTCATATTTCATCACAACTACATTCAAACCATGGAACTGTAGCTTATGAATCCGAGGTAAAAACTGCCGAAGCTATGGCGAACCGTCTTGGCTACGGTATTGAAACTTATCGGAGGGAAATTGATCATGGATGGGAGGGGGCCGGACCAGCCAAGTGGGAACTCAAAACGAAGCTCCATGCCCTTGCCACCATCCACTATTGGACTACTATAGAGAAAAATCTCCCACTACTCATGGCTCACATTGAAGCAATTGGCACAGATAATGCCATTCCCACTCGCAAGGCATGGAGAAAAATGCTCTTCTCTGCTGCCTGTGAAGCTTACCGCATCGTATGTGGACAGGAGACACCACGGCAATTGCGCGCATTTGCCAAAGGATTGCAAAAGTTGACAACAAAACAAGGCAAATCTGAATCTGCTACCAATAAAACCAAGGAGAAAAATCATGAGCAACCTTTTAACAAGATTGCGTAGTTATAATAAAAAAGACGATAGAGGAATTATGGCCAACCTACGGTGTATACTTGTCGACAATAAAAAACATCGCGCCTGGCCTGCGTTAAATCGCCTGGGGGTGGACATTAAGGACGATGTTTCTGCTTTTGTTGCAGGCCTATTCGCCACCCACCATGAAGAAATATCCATTGGGAATTTCGGCAACACTTGTAAAGCCATTGAACAGAGTAAGGGTGAAACACGAAGCGATAACAAGCTGACCCCGACTGAGAGGCGATTCCAGCATCTACTCACTGCTAAAAAGGGGCATGAATTGCGCGAGCGTGTTTTGCGAATGGTTCTCATGGCAAAATCAAAGGGAGTTCCTGTCAACTATGTTCAATTGGAAACCGACCTGAAATTCTGGAACGATCACATTAAAACCGAATGGGCGACTGACTTTTGGGCACAAAACGCAAATCTTGACACGAAGGAGGACATATGAGCTGGCTTGCCCGTTTGGAAATTAACGCGGGAATCGCCCGCATGGAAAATATTTCCGATAACTATGTTTGGCATAAAAAGTTGTGGCAGTGCCTTCCAGGACTACCTGACAATGAGCGTGACAAAATAGGTTTCCTTACCAGAATAGACACATTTGAAAAAACTTTCAGGTTATGGGTTCTTTCAAAGATAAAACCTGCGCGGCCCCAGTGGTGTCCACCTGCCGACTTTGCTCTCAAAGAAATTGCCGATGGGTTCCTTTCCCATCGCTACTATGCTTTTGACCTACGGGCCAATCCCACAAAGCGCGATATACAGCAGGGCAAGCGTGTTCCTCTGATTAAAGAAGAAGAATTGCGATCTTGGCTTATTCGCAAAGGCAAAGTCAGGCGCCGTGATAAAGACACTGGCTTGGATGTCGCCGGCGGATTCAGAATCGTTGAGGATAAGCCGCTTGAGATTCGCCGAATGGTAGAAAACTATTTCCGTAAAATGGATAAAAAAAATGGCAAAAAATACGCGGCCTACCACGGCGGTGTCCAGTTTCGCGGAATTCTGGAAGTAACCGATCCTGTAAAGTTTAGAGAAACTTATCATGCCGGAATCGGTAGCGCTAAGGGCTTTGGTTTTGGCTTATTTTTGCTTGCGCCAATAGAACTGTGACAAAAAATAATAAGGAGAATAATTATGAAACACTTGGAACTGCATATCATTCAATCAGTACCCGTCGCCTGTCTCAACAGGGACGATCTTAACTCACCCAAAACCGCCGTCTTTGGCGGTGTTCAAAGAGCGAGAGTGTCAAGCCAGTCATGGAAGCGCGCGATTCGAGAATTGGCTGGAAAAGAACTTGATAGTTCGGGCCAATTCAAAGGGCAGCGCAGCCGTTTGTTTATTGAAAAAATATCAGCGGAACTTAAGAAACTCGGGGAGGAGGAAGAAACAGCTAAAGCTTTTTCTCTCTGCGCCGGACATTATCTAGCGAAGCTGGATCCAAAGCATGAGGGTAAAGTAAAAACTCTTATGTTTCTTTCACCTCTTGAATATGAAATCCTTGCCAAGCTTCTTTTTGCTTTGAAAGATGAGGACAAGAAAAAACTTTCCGATGCGATTTCGGCAGTAGACAAGGAAAAACTTGCAAAAGATGAGGATGATGTCGAGGACGAAAAAGAGGAAGCGCCAGAAAAGAAAACTAAAGGTGAAAAAAAACTTTCTGCCAAACAGTTCGGTAAACTTGTTTCCGGTATTCTAAAAACGCCAATAGCAAAGGCATTTAAAGGTGAAAAAAAGGAAACAAAAAGCCTTCCGAAGGATGCCGCTGATATTGCTCTGTTTGGCCGCATGGTCGCCAACGACCACTCTCTGACCGTAGAGGCCACTTCCATGTTTTCGCATGCGCTCTCTACACATAAGGTTGATAATGAAATTGACTTCTTCGCCGCAGTAGAAGAACCGCAATCTAAAGAAGAATCCGGCGCGGGCATGATCGGCACATTGGAGTTCAATTCCGCAACCTACTACCGCTTTGCCGCCCTCAATCTTGACATGCTGGCCGATACAGAACATCTTAAAAGCATGACCAGGGAAGAACGACAGAGCGTGGTGCGCACCTTTGTGGAAGCAACAATCACGGCCATACCCGGAGCCCGCAAGAATACGATGAACGGTAATACGCTCCCTGTTTATGTGCTTGGCGTTGTGCGAGAAAAGGGGCATCCGGTTCAACTGGTTAATGCCTTTGAAAACCATGTTCTTCCGTCACAGGGCTATGCTGCAAAATCCATTGAACTGCTAAAATCAGAATATTCAAAACTTGCCGAAACTTGGGGGATCAAAGCTGTATTTGAAAAGGCGATTCCTGAGATTGGTATGAAAACCTTCCTTGATGGGATGGTGGAACATGTCATCTGATAAAAGCTTTCTAACCCTTCGTCTGGAAGGCCCCCTACAATCATGGGGATTTGACAGCCAGTATAACCGCCGCAACACCGGCTTGATGCTGACAAAGAGCGCCGTCGCAGGCATGTGTTGCGCCGCGCTCGGCTTCCCGCGTGGAAGCGACAAGGAGCAGGTATTCCTTGCGTCATTCGGAAAGGTGCGTATGCTCGCAATCGCCATCCCACGGCAGGTGAAGAAAAAAGAACTCTCGGTTCGGAGATTGCAGGATTACCACACCGTTCAAAACACAAAAAAGGCTGATGGGGGAATCAAAGATTGCCATATTACCTATCGTCAGTATTTGAC
Source organism: Elusimicrobiota bacterium (assembly GCA_022013385.1). Lineage (GTDB taxonomy): Bacteria > Elusimicrobiota > Elusimicrobia > Elusimicrobiales > UBA9959 > JAKLQJ01. The sequence continues at coordinate 4,469 of JAKLQJ010000107.1, read as the reverse complement.
CGATGCGTCATTCGGTGTTATTCTTGAGGGGACAGTAACATTGCTTAAACAGATTGCCGATAAACTGGAAAATCCTGTTTGGGGAATCTGGCTAGGACGCAAGACCTGTATTCCAACAGCCCCGGTTTTTGCTGGATTGACGGATAATCGGGATGATGCGTTGAAGCTTCTTATTGGAGAAAAACCGCTTAAACTGTTTGCCAGACAGGAGGAAGTAGAAAATTTTGCCGAAGGTATCGACTCACTCCCAGATACGCCGATATCATTTGCCACGGATAACAGATCATTCTCTCCAAGAAGAGTGCGAACGCTTCACGGCGCAGAACGATTATGATGGCCGAGAGATAATAAGGAGATTGTATGATGGATACAAAAATGGCGGTTTTTAAAGGGAAAAAAATAAGGAGAATCCTGCATAATAAGGAATGGTGGTTTGTTATTGCGGATATTGTGTCCGCGCTAACGGATTCAGTAAATCCTGCTGGCTATATTAAAGATATGCGCCGTCGGGATGCGGAACTTTCCAAAGGGTGGGGGCAAATTGCCACCCCCCTTGTAATTCAAACCGAAGGCGGGCCTCAAAAAATCAATTGTGCCAATACAGAGGGCATATTTCGAATTGTACAATCTGTTCCTTCTCCTAAGGCTGAACCTTTCAAACGCTGGCTGGCAAAGGTTGGCTATGAGCGTGTGCAAGAAATTGAAGATCCTGAGCTGGCAACCAAAAGAACCAGAATGCTATATAAACTTAAGGGGTATTCTGAAAATTGGATAGAAAAGCGAATGCGCGGAATTGCAATCCGCGAAGAATTGACAGATGAATGGCAAAAACGGGGCGTAAAAGAACAAAAAGAATATGAAATTTTAACCGCCGAAATTTCAAAAGCCACTTTCGGTGTGACACCGAGCGAATATAAAAAACTGAAAGGACTGAAACGGCAAAATTTGCGCGACCACATGGACGACTTGGAATTGATTTTCAATATGCTTGGCGAACGAGTGACAACCGAGATTTCTCAGCAAGAAAAGCCTGATACAATTGTAAAAAATAAAAAGGTGGCAAAGAGAGGCGGAAGGGTTGCCGGAAATGCCAGAAAACAAACAGAAAAAGAAATCGGCAGAAGCGTAGTTTCCAAAAAAAATTATTTGCAAACATCAGAAAGCCGCAAGAGTCTACAAAGGAAGAAATAATGACAGAACCTGTTCTTCCTGCGCTTTCACCTATAACAATAAAGGAGCGTGTGTCATTGGCTTTTATTGAAAAGGGACACCTTGATGTTCTGGACGGCGCTTTTGTGGTTGTTGATGTAACCGGCATAAGAACTCATATTCCCGTCGGTGGAATAACATGTCTTATGCTTGAGCCGGGGACAAGAGTTTCTCACGCGGCGGTTACACTCGCCTCTAGAGTAGGTTGCTTGCTTGTATGGATTGGAGAAGCGGGTGTCAGACTTTATTCGTCAGGGCAACCGGGAGGGGCAAGATCCGACAAACTGCTTTATCAGGCAAAACTTGCGCTAGACGAGAATTTACGACTGAAAGTAGTGAGAAAAATGTATTCCATGAGGTTTCAGGAAGAACCTCCCGCTAAAAGAAGCATCCAGCAATTAAGAGGAATAGAAGGCATTCGTGTAAAAAAAATATATCAACTCCTTGCAAAACGATATGGTGTTGAATGGAAACACCGGAATTATGATGCAAAAAATTGGGGAAGCGGAGATATTCCTAATAGATGTATAAGCTCTGCAACAGCCTGCTTATACGGAATTACCGAAGCCGCTGTTCTTGCCGCCGGATATGCTCCGGCTATCGGCTTTATACATAGCGGCAAACCACTTTCGTTTGTTTATGACATAGCGGATGTTTATAAATTTGAGACAATTGTCCCTGTGGCTTTTAGAATTGCCGCAGAAAAGCCAAACAACCCTGAACAAGCGGTCCGTCATGCATGCCGAGAGATTTTCAGAACCACAAAATTGCTGATGCGTATTATTCCGGGTATTGAGGAAATTTTATCAGCGGGGGGAATTCCTATGCCGGAAGCCCCTGAATATGCCGTTGGGCCTGCCATACCAAATAAGGAGAGTCTTAGCGATGATGACCATCGTACTTGAAAATGCTCCTCCACGCTTAAGGGGCAGACTTGCGGTTTGGTTGTTAGAAGCTAGAACCGGAGTTTATGTGGGAAAGTATTCTGTGAAAGTTCGGGAAATGATATGGCATCAGGTAGAGAAAGGTTTGGGAGATGGGAATGCCGTAATGATTTGGGATGCTCCAACAGAGTCAGGGTTTGATTTTGTCACTTTAGGAAAAAATAGAAGAATTCCTGTTGAAATAGATGGTTTGAAACTGGTTTCTTTTTTACCGGAGGATAAGACCAGTGAGTAGGTTCTTTGACAATTTGGTAGGCCTTAAAATCGGTTACCGGACCATTTTAAGGCCAAAACACGCTTATTAGGCATTTTAAACGCAAATAGAAGTATGTTCCCCACGAGTGTGGGGATGAACCGGAAAAAAGCAAATCTGGAAAGGCTTGGACTAAATGTTCCCCACGAGTGTGGGGATGAACCGGTAATACTGTCGTTGTAGAAACCGACGAACAAATGTTCCCCACGAGTGTGGGGATGAACCGATATAAAGAATATTTGGATTTTGATGATAATGATGTTCCCCACGAGTGTGGGGATGAACCGTTCCCGCAGAAACCGCCCTCGACTTCCATTGTATGTTCCCCACGAGTGTGGGGATGAACCGGTTATAAGCGGGGCTTATAAGTCAGTTTGGCCATGTTCCCCACGAGTGTGGGGATGAACCGGAAGTTCCTCACAAAATCCGAGACGGAAAGAGATGTTCCCCACGAGTGTGGGGATGAACCGCTGACCCGTGCGGCGGTGGCTCGGGAGTGGGGCATGTTCCCCACGAGTGTGGGGATGAACCGATAATCCCGACTACTTTGAAGCACGGCCTATAATGTTCCCCACGAGTGTGGGGATGAACCGAGAAAGAGATAATTATTCGTGATAATGTGTCGATGTTCCCCACGAGTGTGGGGATGAACCGCATGGGCTTTGGGTTGTTCAGACGCTGAAGCCATGTTCCCCACGAGTGTGGGGATGAACCGCATTTATGAGCGATTTTTTTTTGTAGAAATTAATGTTCCCCACGAGTGTGGGGATGAACCGGCTATGATTTTATGGCGAAATTGTATGAGCCTATGTTCCCCACGAGTGTGGGGATGAACCGATTTTTCCAATGCCCGCGCGGCATAGTACGTGATGTTCCCCACGAGTGTGGGGATGAACCGTTCGTCAGTCGGGTAAACTCTTCCTCGCTGATATGTTCCCCACGAGTGTGGGGATGAACCGATGGAAAAGTTATACTTAGCGGAACAACAGGCATGTTCCCCACGAGTGTGGGGATGAACCGGTCCTGCCGATTTATTTTTTCACGCTTAAAATATGTTCCCCACGAGTGTGGGGATGAACCGGTCCAACGGTAAATCAATAAAATCCTCACTATATGTTCCCCACGAGTGTGGGGATGAACCGAGCCGTCAGTCCCGACGCCATAAATCCCAACAATGTTCCCCACGAGTGTGGGGATGAACCGTTGATATTGAGTCTGAGAGAGTTAGAAAGCTAATGTTCCCCACGAGTGTGGGGATGAACCGGGAATATAGAATGTTATCCTTTTTCCATGTTTATGTTCCCCACGAGTGTGGGGATGAACCGCCATGGGTTGGTTCAGAAAAATATCCGTGGCGATGTTCCCCACGAGTGTGGGGATGAACCGAGAATCGGGCAAGAAAAAGGTTTAAATATTTCATGTTCCCCACGAGTGTGGGGATGAACCGACAGAGAACGAAAAACCTGTTGATTTATCAACATGTTCCCCACGAGTGTGGGGATGAACCGCGGTAGAGCGTTAAAATCCTCACTATCAGGAAATGTTCCCCACGAGTGTGGGGATGAACCGGCAAACGATAAAAGGGAGGTAGAGATGAAAATATGTTCCCCACGAGTGTGGGGATGAACCGATTCCGAAAAACAGGAATTTACGCAATGGAAGATGTTCCCCACGAGTGTGGGGATGAACCGTTCGGGTATTTCAACTTCGGTAGATAATATATATGTTCCCCACGAGTGTGGGGATGAACCGCCCGGCTACAGCGGAGCGGCGGGGATTGATTAATGTTCCCCACGAGTGTGGGGATGAACCGAATTCCTGATTATCCTCGGCCATCTTGTAAATATGTTCCCCACGAGTGTGGGGATGAACCGCCCAACCTAAACTTCGTTGCGCGATTACCTTTATGTTCCCCACGAGTGTGGGGATGAACCGCCGGTTCCGCCTGTTACGCTGGCGCAAAAACAATGTTGCCCACGAGTGTGGGGATGAACCGATAACATTCTATATAGCCTTCATCGTGGGATTATGTTCCCCACGAGTGTGGGGATGAACCGCGGCCT
>JAKLQJ010000106.1 GCA_022013385.1 Elusimicrobiota bacterium | reverse complement strand
TATTTTGCTTTAGCAACTATTACCCTCCGTCGCTAAGCATGTCATCAAAAAGCACGGCTATTCGCCGTATTGATGACATAGCTATGGAGGGTTATTTTATTTTGCTTTAGCAAAATAAAATAAAAAACCGGCTCCGTTTTTAACGAAGCCGGTCTAAATCACGCAAATAATACCCTTAAGCTTTTTTTATGTTAATAGCTTTAGGGCCTTTATCTGTGCTTTCAGTTTCAAATTCCACTTCCTGTCCTTCGGAAAGAGTTTTGAATCCGTCACCAAGTATTGAAGAATGGTGAGCGAAAAGTTCTTTAGAACCATCATCGGGAACAATAAAACCGAATCCTTTTTTGTCATTAAACCACTTTACTTTACCTTTTGTCATGTGTTGCTTTACCTCTCTAATTTATACTTTGAGCTCTCTTTAATCCTACAAGATTTGCCCTTGCAATTATTATAGCATTTATAAACCCAATTGCAAGCATATTTATCATTTTTCATTCCATTTAACAAATAAAGGCATATACGGATGCGCCAAATCCTCATGCTTTGGCAAAACTCTTATGGCAAAGTCATGCCTGCCGCTTTCAAGGCATTCAACATCGCGCTTAAAAATATAGGCATCTCCGTCGCGCGAATCATATTCCATAGAAATAGTTTTACCGTTTTTAAATCTAGCTTCTCCATCCGCGGCGCCAATATACAATTGTACATCAACATCATCCACGCTTAAATTCCCCAAATGAACAATAGCGCGAACCGGAACTTTTAGCCCCAAGTGTATTTCCATTTCAGGTTTAAAAGAATCAACGGCAACTTTCACATACTGCCAATTATCTTCAATTTTCTTGCGCCAAGCGGCTATCAAAGGAAGCTTTCTTTTATCACATAATCTTTTATTGCCGTTATGAGCGGATATGTAGAACTTATCATAATATTCTTTAACCATTCTGTTTGTATTAAATTGGGGAATAAGCTTTTTAATTGAATTTTTTTGCATTTTCATCCATTTATGAGGCAAACCGTCCGGTCCGCGTTCATAGTACAGAGGAGCTATAACTTTTTGAATAAGATTATAAATCGCCTCCGATTCCACATAATCCCTTTCCTCATCATTCTTATAATGTTCACTGCCGCCTATTACCCATCCGACTTCTGGAGAATATCCTTCTTCCCACCAACCATCAAGAACCGAAAGATTCAATACGCCGTTTATAGCGGCTTTCATGCCGCTGGTTCCCGACGCCTCCAAAGGTCTTATTGGATTATTCATCCACACATCAACGCCTTGAACCATATATCTGGCAACATTCATATTATAATCTTCCACAAATATTATTCTATTCTCGAACTTCTTGTTCATACTATATTGCGCTATTTCCTTAATAAATTCCTTACCGCTGGAATCAGCTTGATGAGCCTTTCCCGCGAAAATAAATTGCACGGGCATTCCCTTGCTATTTATAATTTCGGCAAGCCTTTTCATATCTCTCGTTATAAGAGTGGCTCTTTTATAAGTTGCGAACCTTCTGGCAAAGCCAATGGTTAAATATTCAGGATGAAGAATATTATCTATTCCGTCTAAAATTGTGTGATCCGCGCCCAATCTTTTATATTGATTTTTAAGTCGCCCGCGAACAAGATTAATAAGTTTCTTTTTTCTCGCCATATGGACATCCCAAAGTTCTTTGTCATCCATATCGCCAATCTTTTCCCAATCCAAATTATTAAAATTATCCTCTGCTGAATCCGGCGCGGGCAAAGATTTTTTATATAAGTCTTGATGTTCATGGCTAATCCATGAAGAGATATGCACGCCATTGGTTATTCCTTCAATAGGAATTTCATATCTTGGCAAACCTGGCCATATTTTATGCCACATATCCTTGGAAACATCCCTATGAAGATGACTGACCGCATTAATGAAAGCGCAAAGTTTTAAAGCCACCACCGTCATACAAAAACCCATTGAAGTCACTTCTTCCTTTCCTATTTCCAAAAATTCAGGAAAACTTATGCCCAAATCCTTGCAATAAGGCTCCATATATCTTTTAACCAAATCAAAATCAAAATATTCATTACCGGCCATAACCGGAGTATGCGTAGTAAACACCGAGGATGCCCAAACAACCTCTCTAGCTTCTTTAAAGGAGACTTTTATTTCCTTCATTACCTGCTTTATTCTCTCAAATAAAAGGAAAGAAGAATGTCCTTCATTTACATGATAAATCGTAGGTTTAATGCCCATAGCTTCAAGCGCCTTAACTCCGCCTATTCCAAGAACTATTTCCTGGCTTATTCTATTAGCTCTGTCGCCGCCGTATAGTTGTTCGGTTATAGTTCTTTTTTGAGGAGAATTTTCGGGAAGATTGGTATCAAGCAGATACAATGATGTTCTGCCGACAGGCACGCGCCAAACACCCACTTTTACTTTTTCCGAGTCTATTTCAACTTCAACTCGCAATGCTTTTCCCGAAGAATCTTTAACAATTTGAACCGGCATGCTGTACCAGTCATTTTCAGGATAGGTTTCAATCTGCCAATTATCACGATTTAAAACCTGTTGAACATAGCCTTTCTTATATAAAAGCCCCACTCCTACCAAAGGCAGACCTATATCACTGGCGGTTTTCATATGATCACCCGAGAGCATGCCAAGACCTCCCGAATAAATGGGAAGCCCTTCTCCTATTCCATACTCCATGGAAAAATATGCGATACTCATATCTTTTTCCGTTTCTTTATGATTTTTATTAAACCATGTGTCTTTGTAATTTATATAAGTTTCAAACTTTTCGTCTACATGTTCAAGATTTTTAATGAAATTAGCATCTTTACTCAAAGCCTCTATCTTTTCGGGAGATAATGCGCCCAATATCCACTTAGGATTTCTTTTTGATCTATGCCATAAATCTTCATCCATACTCACAAACATCATTATAGCGTCCCAATTCCAAGCAAACCACATATTATTGACAAGCTTATTAAGAACTTTTAAATTCTCAGGAAGATTAGGAACGACATTAAAAGAATGAATTTTCATTATTACCGCCTTGTTTAGAAGTCCGCACTTCCTAACAGATATACTGTAACTTCACTGCAAGATAGCGATGCGAGAACTTGTGTCCTATATACACACGACACGATAGCGTAGTCCACTCGCTGGGTCGTTCACATAGTTCACGACATCTGATGAACCAAAAGGTTCATTGTTCCAGAAGTCGGACTTCCCAATATTTTTAGTCGCCGTGTTTTGATTACAATCAAAAGTATTTTACATAATTTCAGAATAGAAACTGAAATAAAAAAATAATAAGAAAATAATGCTTGAGATTTCGGCTATTTTTTCTTAAAATAGAATTATGGGCCTGTAGCTCAGCTGGGAGAGTGCCTGCATGGCATGCAGGAGGTCAGGGGTTCGATCCCCCTCAGGTCCACAAATTTAATAACAAAGGGGATTGAACCCCTGAGCTTGAACACTTATGGGTGTCCGTAGTAAACCTTCGTTAGCCCAGTCCACTTGTTCACTAATGGGTGTCCGTAGTAAACCTTCGTTAGCCCAGTCCACGCTCAGTCTAAAGAAATGGCGAATGCCGTTTGGCCGTCTGCCTGCCCGCCGATGCAGTAGTGGCGGGATACGCATAGCGCCTGTTACGGCACTGGCATAGCCTTGAAATGAGCGAAGCTCATGCATTCGTCCTGGGGTTTCCGCCACTACGGCTTTGGCGGACCAACCGAAGCAGTAATGGCTGGCGTTCCCCCTCATGTCCACCAAAACTAAAATAGGATATTGCATTCCATCAACTGTTTCAACAAAGACACCTTGAAACAGAAGAACCGTGGCATTACGAAAACTTTATATTTTTGAATTATTTTTGAGCGCTTGCTCTATTTCAGTCTGCAATTTTTTGGGTATTATATCAAACAATATAATTTTGGCAAGAGACTTCCCTGAATAAACACCCAATGTTACTTTTATTATCAGAAAGTTTTCCTCTAAATCTATCGCGTTTTCAAAAATTTTTAAAAGATTCTGATGTTTTTCTTGAACGCATTCGGGCATCGTAGGCAGAAGACTTTTCTTTAAAATATTGGAAACAAAAGTTACCATCGGATTAAGCAGAATATTTCCAAGTTCCAATAATAAAAGTTCTTTATATTGTTGGCTATTAACATCTAGAAAATAACCTAAAAGGAATTTTGATATGCAATCATAATTAGGCGACTCAAAAATTATGAAGGAAGTAAACGGATGTTCGCCTTTAATATTACAATGAACAAGCCAAACAATATCTTTATTAAAACTATGTTTTTTGATACCTTCGCCAAGTGTGTCAAATGATATATTAATATCCAATATCTCCCATCTGCAAGCCGAAACTCTTGAAAGTCTGGTTAAACTTTTTTCAAGATTTACAACTGCAAGCCGCTCTATTATTTCCAGTGTTTTAATATTCATGAGTTACATGGGATTACTGATTTAACAATTTTTTTAAAATCCTCATATGAAAAAGGCTTACAAATTACCGCATCCACGCCCTTATTGGAAAGTTTTTTATCTATTTCTTCCTGCTCAATCGCCGTAACAATAATAATTTTTGCATCCTTATTTATTTTTCTTATATCATCCAATATTTCAAGACCGGATTTTCCCGGTAAAATAAGATCTAAAAAAACCGCTTCCGGCTCAAGTTCAACAAAAGCCTTTAAAGCGGCTTCAGCATTTACCGTTTCACTTATCACTTCATGCCCTAACTCTATTAAAAACTCTTTTATTGTAAGCCTCATCAAAAAATTATCTTCCACTATCATTACTTTCATAACAATGCCCCGCTTAATCCTAAACTGAAACCTAATATCTTCTTTCGATAATCATAGTATATCAAAGTAAGAGATAAAAAAACAGAACGGAAATTGTGGGAATACCACTTATTTTAGAATCTGTAAAACGAAAAAACCCGTGTAAATGGAGTTTGATTGGTTCATCTTAAAACAGGTAATGCAAAATAAAGTGTGTAAATTTAAACTACAACTCACAAATTATATTTCTGAACTATCTTTGAGCGCTTGCTCTAATTCAGTTTGTAATTTTTTGGGTATTATATTAAACAATATTATTTTGGCAAGAGACTTCCCTGAATAGACAACCAATGTTACTTTTATTATCAGAAAGCTTTCTCTTAAATCTATCGCGTTTTCAAAAATTTTTAAAAAATTCTGATGTTTTTCTTGAACACATTTGGGCGCCGTAGGCATAAAACTTTTCTTTAAAGTGTTGGAAACAAAAGTTACCATTGGATTAAGCAGAATATTCCCAAGTTCCGATAATAAAAGTTCTTTGAACTGCAGGCTATGAACATCTAGAAAGGAATAACCTAAAAAGAATTTTGATATGCAATCAAAATCAGGCGATTCAAAAATTACAAAGGAGTTGAACGGATATTCGCCTTCAACATTGAAATAAACAAGCCATGCAATATCATCTTTAAATCTGTGTTTTTTAATGCCTTCGCCAAGCGTGTCAAATGATACATTAATATCCAATATCTCCCATGTGCCGGCCGAAACTCTTGAAAGTCTGGTTAAACTTTTTTCAAGATTTACAACTGCAAGCCGTTCTATTATTTCCAGTGTTTTAATATTCATGATTTACATGGCATTACATGATTGACAATTTTTTTAAAATCCTTATATGAAAAAGGTTTGCAAATTACCGCATCCACGCCCTTATTGGAAAGTTTTTTATCTATTTCTTCCTGCTCAATCGCCGTAATAACAATAATTTTCACATCCTTGTTTATTTCTCTTATATCATTCAATACTTCAAGACCGGATTTTCCCAGTAAAATAAGATCTAAAAAAATCGCTTCAGGCTTAAGTTCAATAAAAGCCTTTAAAGCGGCGTCAGCATTTACCGTTTCGCTTACCACTTCATGCCCCAATTTTATTAAAAGCTCTTTTATTGTAAGCCTCATCAAAAAATTATCTTCCACTATCATTACTTTCATAAACAGTCCCCCGCTTAAAACGGAACTTTAATGCAATCAACGCTTTGATTATTCTCTCAAACCTTTAAGTAACTAAAGAGTATTAACCCGATTCAATCCTAAACTAGAATTTAACTAACACCTTTTTCCGATAGCTATAGTATATCAAAGCAAAAGATAAAGAAGCAAACTTAATAAGGAATTTCCTTAAAAAACTACGGCCATATCGCCTTTTCGGGGTGAGATATCACCAAATGAGGGAAATTAAGAAAAATTTATTTGCCTATGGTATATCTATCTCCTGCCACCTATTGCCTGCATGGAAAGTGAGCGCAAAACTTTGCCTAATCTCACAAAAGACAATTTTTTAATTCAAAATACTTCTATTGCGTTTTTTATGTCGGGGCTTTTTAAGATATTGCTGCCCGAATCTATCATTATAAAATTCAGCCCTTTTTTCTTTTTGACAATCTCAAGCGCCTTCTCATAACCCATTATAAAAAAAGAAGTGGCATAAGCGTCGGCCAAAGCAGGATTTTCTGAAATAACGGTTACGCTTTTTAAACCTTCCGCCGGATAACCCGTTCTCACATCAATAATGTGATGATATCTTTTCCCTTTATAAACGAAAAATCTTTCATAATCGCCGCTGGTTACAACCGCGCAATCATTTTTAATCTTAAACTTAAAAAACAAACCGCCTTCGGGATTTTTAATGCCCGATGTCCAGTATTCTCCGTTTTTATTTCCCGACACAAAAAGATCCCCCCCCGCATTAATAATGAAATTATCAATACCTGAGAGTTTCAAAATATCTCCCGCTCTGCCGGCGGCATACCCCTTAGCTATGCCTCCAAGCCCTATATGCATGCCTTTCTTTTTTAAAAAAAGCGTCATACCTTTTTTATCAAGAACGATATTTTTATAGTTTACGAAAGCCAGCGCCTTTTTTATTTCTTTCTTACTTGGAGGAATTTTTCTTTTTTTAATATTCCACAGCCGTCCAAGCGGTTTAAAACTAATATCAAAAACTCCCCCGCTTTCACTTGAAATATCCAATGCCATATCAATTACGCGCGCGATATCGGGTGTTATGGCAATATGCTTTATTCCTGCATTAATAGCCGCTTTTGAAATGGGGCTGTCAGCGCGCCATTCGCTCATTTCCCGTTCCAAACGCGAAACTTCATCAAAAGCCTTTTCCGCGAGATTATTAAAACTTTTTTTGTTTAATTTCTTTTTATCGGCAAAAACCTTTATTTTGAATATCGTGCCCATAAGCATTTTTTGCTTCTGATAAAAACCGTATTCAGGCTTTTGAGCGCATGAAACTGAAAGAAATATAATTAAAAGGGCAATGATATTTAAAAATCTAATAGACATAATCAAAACGATGATATGCGAATATGGAAATTATTTATCCCGTATCATTTAATTATTTTTTGGGGGCAGGCAACGGAACTCGGACATACTCATATCTATTTGCGCAATCCTTATCATCATCAACATATTTCCGTATTATATCGCTTAATCACTTTTTTAAGCATTATTTAACAAGCCCTGAAAAGCCCATAAAAGCCATAGCTAAAATACCGGCGGTAATAAGCGCAATTGGAATATTTTTAAAACATTCCGGGATATCCGCGTCTTCGATTCTCTCTCTTATTCCTGAAAAAATAATAATAGCCAAGCAAAAGCCAAGCCCGCTGCAGAAAGCGAACAAGACAGATATAAAAAAAGAATATTCATTTTGAATGGACAAAATAGCCACGCCCAGAATGGCGCAATTGGTGGTAATTAAAGGCAGGAAAATACCGAGCGCCTGATAAAGCGCCGGACTTATTTTCTTAAGCGCTATTTCAACAATCTGAACCAACGAAGCTATTACAAGGATGAACATAATCGTTTGCAAGTATTCAATATGGAAGGGAATTAAAACGAATTTATTCAATATAAATGTGATAGCGGTGGCAAACGTCATAACAAAAGTAACCGCCATGCCCATGCCCGATGCCGTGCTGATTCTTTTAGATACGCCCATATACGGGCAAATTCCGAGAAACCGAGCAAAAATCACATTATTAATAAAAATTGCGCTTACCATAACTAAGAGGACTTCTTTCATTTCGCCCCCTTATTTTTTTCCGCGCTCTTTTTGGTAAAGTAAATTACTATCGCGATAATAAAACCGAGAGCCGCGAAAGCGCCCGGAGGAAGAACAAAAATCAGTATAGGAGAAATATTGCCGGTAATGGCAATGTTAAAAATAGCGCCGCTTCCAAGAATTTCTCTAATCGCGGAAAGCAGAAAAAGAGCCAAAGTAAATCCGATTCCCATGCCTAATGCGTCAAGAATGGAATGCCATAATTTATTCCTGCTGGCAAAAGCCTCGGCTCTGCCGAGAATTATGCAGTTGACAACGATTAACGGGATAAAAATCCCCAAACTTTTATTAAGAGCGGGCGAAAATGCTTGAATAAGCAAATCAACAATTGTGACAAAACTGGCGATAATAACAATATAGCAAGGTATTCTCACTTTAGAAGGTATAAATTTACCCATTACTGAAATAACAATATTTGAACCTAGCAAAACAAATGTCGTAGCCAAGCCCATGCCTAAACCGTTTATTACCGTCGTTGTTACGGCTAAAACGGGACACAAGCCCAGCAAAGCCACCAAAACCGGATTTTCTTTTATAATGCCTTTATTAAATTCTTTCCAAGCGTTCATTTTTTATTCTCGACGAAATATTTATTTGAAATAACTTCCAAACCTTTTTTTACAGCATCTGTCGCCGCCCGCGAAGAAATGGTTGCAGCCGTAAGCTCATCAACAAAACCGTCGTCTTTTTTAACTTTCCAATTAAAACCGTCCAATGTTTTGCCGTTAAATTGCTTTTTAAATGCCTCATTCTCAATCTTATTGCCTAATCCCGGCGTTTCTTTATGAGACAAGACATTATAATTAAAAACTTTCCCGTCGGGAGAAACCGCCACAAGAATGGTTATCTCGCCGCCGTATCCCTTATCACTGGAAGTCTCAACAGCTATGCCTCTCAAACTATTATCCTTATTCTTTATTTCAAAAAACTCCTTTCCGTTTTTATCAAAGGCGATATTAATATCTTTATCCGAGAACTCAAATGGAAAAATTTGCCTTAAAGCTTCAACCTTTACCCTTTCTATGGCTTTTTTTATCGGCTCTTTAGTTATATTATCGGTCATGTAAAGCAGAAACGCGCTAAAAAACCCGATACATGTTAAAACAATAACTGATCTCATCTTAGTTAACCTCCATTTCTTGCCGTTTGAGTAGTTATCCCATTTATCCAAGAGCGGCACAAAAGCGTTCATTATAAGTATAGCAAACGATACACCCTCGGGATATCCGCCAAAAAGACGAATAATGCCCGTTAACAAACCGCAACCCAAACCGAAAATCAATTGTCCTCGTTTTGAAACGGGAGTTGTAACCATGTCGGTAGCCATAAACAAAGCTCCCAATAAAAGCCCTCCGCATGTAAAATGAAACGCGGGCGAAGCGTATTTGAGAGGTTCCATATAATGAAAAATTCCTGTAAAAGCCAAAGTCGCGCCGACAAAACTGACCGGTATAATCCAAGTTATGTATTTTTTCCAGAAAAGAATAACGGAGCCGAGCAATAAAGCCAAAGCCGAAGTTTCGCCAAGACTGCCACCCACATTGCCGATAAATGCCTGCCATAATGTTATTGAATTAGCGGCTTTAAGTCCTTCCGTTTTTAAAATCCCCAAAGGGGAAGCGGCAGTTTGCATATCAACGGAAAAAGGAATTGGCCAAATAGTCATAGCGACCGGAAATGAAATAAGCAAAAAAACGCGAGCCGCCAGAGCGGGATTAAAAACATTAAAGCCAAGTCCGCCGAACAATTGTTTTACCACGACAATAGCCACAAAAGAACCGAGAACAGCCATCCAATAGGGCAGGTTTGAAGGAAGGTTTAAGGCCAATAATATTCCCGTTACAAGCGCGCTGCCGTCGAAACAGGCAATCTCCTGCTTTCTAAACACATTGATGAGATATTCAAAACCAATAGCGGATATACTGCAAACAAAGATAAGCGCCAATGCCCTCAAACCGAAAAAATAAACCGCCGCTACGACTGCCGGCAACAATGCAAATACTACGGTGTACATAACCTTCTCTATGCTGTCTTTGCTTTTCGTATATGGCGGATAAGATACTATTAGTTTGGTGTTTTCCATCATTAGGTCCTAAGGCTCAAGTCCTCTGAATTTACATTTTACTTGTGGCTGTCGCCTATGCGACTTGTTTTCGGCGAATAGTAATTCGGCCCGCTACATTGCTTTTACTGCCACGCTGTATCACTGCCGCTCTGTAGCGCCGATTGCTTTTATGTTAGCGTTCATAACCTTCGCGTATTTAATCCAATGCACCAAATCCCTTTTTGACGGACATACAAAAGCGCAGCTTCCGCATTCCATGCATTGATTTAAGCCATACTCCAAAGTCCGCTCAACATCCTTCTGCGCCAAATTAGACAAAAGCCATGGTTTTAAATTAACCGAACATGCTTCTTCACAACGCCCGCATCGCAAACACGGCCTTTCTTTTTTCTCCGCCAATTTAATTTCATCAATAAAAAGTATTCCCGAAGTTGTTTTTATAACAGGGACATCAAAACTGTATTGAGCCTTGCCCATCATCGGCCCGCCGGATATAAGCAAATTCATAGTCCTACTCGCTATGCCGCCGCAATAATCCACAATATCCGAAAACATTGTCCCTATCGGCGCCTTTATATTCTTTTTGTTTTTTATCGCCATTCCGGAAACGGTCAGAACCCTTTCAATAAGCGGCTTGTTTTTGCATACCGCTTCATAAACGGCATAAGCGGTAGCGACATTATTAACCATACAGCCGACATCAAAAGGCAATTGCCCATTGCCGACGGTTCTTTTTGTTATAGCGTTTATAAGCTGTTTTTCCCCGCCCTGAGGATATAGGGGTTTTAAAACCACAACTTCAAAGCCTAATGGAGAGGCTTTCTCATTCATCAGCTTAATCGCGTCGGGCTTATTATTTTCAATTCCTATATATATTTTCAAACCGTCGGGGAAAAAAGACGCTATTATTGAAAGCCCCTTAAGAATTTCATCCGTTTTTTCAAGCATAAGCCTATGATCGGCCGTTAAATAAGGCTCGCACTCAGCTCCGTTTAATATCAATGTATCAATTTTTTTATCTTTAGGCGGAGACAATTTAACATGGGTAGGAAATCCTGCTCCGCCCATACCCACAATACCGGCATCTTTAATTCTCTTAAGTTTTTCTTCCAATGATAGTTTTTTGAAATCTATTTCATCCGTATTCAACCCTTCCGCCCACTCCTCCCTGCCATCGGATTCAATAAAGACAGTTTTTACGAATTTACCCCCTGAATGCGGATGGTTTTCTATTTTTTTAATTTTCCCGCTCGTAGGAGAATGAATAGACGCGCTTATAAAACCATCGGCATTGGCAATGCATTGCCCCTTCTTTACCTGCTCGCCCAACTTTACAATTAAAGCGGCGGGCTTGCCGATATGCTGAATTAAAGGCACGGCAAGCAATTTAGGCATCGGCATCGTTTCAATTGAAAGATGCCTCGTAAATTTATTTTCGTCTGGATGTATACCGCCGCATTTAAATGTTTTCATTGTTAATTCCTAAGCCACCTAATCGCCTAATAACCTTATTGCTAAATTGCCTAACTGATTTAATATCCCAGCGTGCCGTCTTCTCCCAAGCCTTTTACGGAACAAGGCATTTCACATCCGCCGCAATTATCATCCGTCTTCTTTACGGCAATCTTTTTGCTTGCCATAGCATATTCCGTCAAATGTATGCATTTAACAGGGCAAACCTTAGCGCAAAGTCCGCAATTTACGCATTTGCTATCATCAATAATCGCGCAAAAATTCTCAACCTTTACGGCATCAAATTTACACGCTTTCACGCAAAGCATGCAACCGATGCATCCATTGGTGCAATATTTGCGAGTAATGGCGCCCTTATCAACGGAACTGCATGCCACATGATATTTTTTGACCTTTTTTTCAGTGAGCTTCAGTACATGTTGAGGACATTTTCCGATACACACCCCGCAGCCCACGCAATTTTCCTCAATTACTTTGATAAGTCCGTCAACAATTTTAAGCGCGTCATACTTACACGCCTCCACACATGAACCGAGCCCCACACAGCCATAGGCGCATTGTTTAACGCTCGGCAATATTTCTTTTACCGCCCAGCAATCGTGAATTCCTTTGTAATCCGCCAAAAATTTGGTAGTTGTTTTATTGCCATTACACAAAACAATACAACTCAAAGGTTTGGCATCATCCATCTTAATGCCCAATATTCTCCCCAATTCATAGCTTAAATCATTTCCGCCGACGGGGCATATTTTTGATGTATCTCTTGTTTTAACCAAAATTTCCGCAAATTGAGCGCAACCGGGATAACCGCAAGCGCCGCAATTGGCTCCCGGAAGCATTAATATGACAGTATCAATAAGGGGATCGCTTTTTACATGGAATTTTTTTGAAGCTAATAAAATGCATAAGCCAAGTATAAAAGTGAGAGCGCTTAAAATGAGTATTGGAGTTAGTATTGTCATCTCTGTTTTTTCTTACGAAAGCTTTCGGTAAATTTACATATTTAACCGGCTGTCTGCAATTAATTGTAACATCTTTTCGGTTTCTTTTTCCACTTTCCCTAAATCAACCCCGTGGGTTGCCATTACGCTTCTTTGTCCCGCCATAGGCGGGAGATTCCCGCGGGGTTATATAAAAAACCAAATCGCAACACTATGACATTTCTATAACTTTATAATAGAGCAAAAAACCGGTTTAAAATTTAAATTAAGATTCAAAAATAAAGAGCGGAACTAAGATCTAATTTATTTTTTGCCTAATCTTAAACCCAATTTTAGTCTTCTGTTTGTTTCCCTCATATTATTGCTAAAATAACACCTATGAGTAAGAACTTTATAATATTTCACCTTGACGACGGCAAAGAATTGCGCGGCGGACAAAGACAGGTATTGCATTTGGCAACGGAATTAAATAAATTGGGATACAGAAACATAATAGCTTGCCGCAAAAACTCTCCGCTTGAAAAAACTTCCATGGAAAAACATTTAGAAACAATAAATTTGCCTTATATTTTTGAATGGGATATTTTATCCGCTTTAATATTGAGAATACAAATAAAGAACATTACAAAGGGTAAAAAAACAACCGCCATATTGCATTCTCACACCTCGCATACTGCCGCCTTATCTTATCTGGTTTCTCTGTTTCTGCCGGTCATAAGGATAGTTCACAGACGGGTTGATTTCAAAGTCAAAAGAGGACTGTCATCTCGCTTAAAATATTCAAAAGCGAATAAAATCATCGTCGTGTCAAATGCAATAAAAAAAATACTGATTTCGGGCAATACAGACGAAGACAAAATAAGCATTGTGCCAAGCGCGGCTAATATCAATAATCTGCCGTGGAGCGAAAATAATTTTAAAGAATATAAAGAGAAATCAAAAAAAGAAATCTCCGAAAAATTTTCCATAGTAAAAGATTCTTTTTGGATAGGTTCATTAATCGCCCTTGTTCCTCATAAAAACCCCGAAAATTTTCTTAAAGCCGCAAAACTAGTCTTGGCAAAATTTCCCGAAACTCATTTTATATTGGCAGGAAAAGGAGAGCTTTTCGGCGAACTTAATAATCTTGCGCTAAAATTAAGTATTCAAAATAATTTCCACATTATCGGCTATCAAGCCGACCCATATCAAATTCTATCGGCTCTTGATTTATTCGTTTTGCCTTCGCGCGAGGAAGGTCTCGGCAGCGTTTTGATAGAAGCAATGAACGCTAAACTTCCCATAGTCGCGACCAATGCCGGCGGGATAACGGATATAATAGAAGATGAAAAAAATGGTTTAATTGTCGAAAAGGAAAATGCGGGAGAATTGGCGAAAGCTCAAATAAGATTAATAGAGGACAAAAACCTGAGAGAAGCTTTGGCTGAAGAGGGCTATAAAAAAAGAATAAATTTATCATCCGAAAAAATGGCGGCGGCCACTCTTGAAATTTATGAAGAAACCATTAAAAATACTCAATTTGATTGATATTCCGTGGAATAGCGCTCTTGCTCACTATGCTATTGAACAAGCCCATGCCTTGCGCAAGAAAGGGCATATTATTTATTTTGGAACGGTTAAAGACACTTTATGCCGTGAACAAATAAAAAAGAACAATTTTCAAACAATTGATATCCCCTCGAGAAAAAATAATTTAATTCTTCCCGCATTATTAAAATTACGAAAATTCATTATCAGGGAACACATAGACATCATAAACGCGCATACAGGAAAGACACAAACTATGGCTTTTATGCTTTCGCTTATGAGCGGAAAAAATTTCAGTTTAATACGCACAAAAACGGACGCTAAAACTCCAAAAAACAGCTTTACATTTAAACGAGTAAAAAAAATAATTACAGGCTCTGAAGCTATAAAAAAAAACTATATCTCGGCAGGCTTAAATCCAGAGAAAATTCAAACAATCTATCAAGGCATTATTCCTCAAGAATCATCCTTCTTGTCCTCATTTCCTTCATTTAAAATAGGCATACTAGCGCGCCTTGATCCTGTAAAAGGACATAAATACTTTTTGGAAGCGGCGGCGCTAATCCTTAAAAAAAGAAAGGATGCGCAATTCCTTATCGCGGGTAGTGAGGCTAATATAAAGTTTCAAGATTTAAAAGAATATGCCCAAGAGCTTAAAATAGAAAATTCTTTAGAATACGCCGGCTTTGTTGACAAGCCTATTGATTTCATAAAAAATTGTCATATCGGCATTATTGCCTCTATCGGAAGTGAAATGGTTTCACGAGCGCTCCTTGAATGGATGAGTTGCGCTAAGCCCGTTATAGCTTCTAATGTCGGCTGTATATCAGAAATGCTTGAAAAAGATTGCTTGATTCCGCCCAAAAACCCCGCTTTAATGGCTGAGAAAATAATGTCTTTTTTAGACAATCCCGAAACTATTGAAAGTATGGGACTCAAAAATAAAAAAATAGCGGAAAAAAAGTATAATTTAGAAAATTTTGAAAGAGAAACCGAAGAAGCTTTTTTAGGAACTATGAACATTAGGATTTAAAAAATTATGCCGACAATATCATTCGCGATAATAGCGCGCAATGAAGCGGATATCCTGCAAGATTGCCTTGAAAGCGTAAAATGGGCGGATGAGCAAGAAGTCCGACTTCCACTGATATACTTTTCACTTCTCGCTGGGAAGTCGGACTTCCCAATATAGTTAGAAATGCATTAGAGAGATAAAATTATGCCGACAATATCATTCGCGATAATAGCGCACAATGAAGCGGATATCCTGCAGGATTGCCTTGAAAGCGTAAAATGGGCGGATGAGCAAGAAGTCCGACTTCCACTGATATACTTTTCACTTCTCGCTGGGAAGTCGGACTTCCCAATATAGTTAGAAATGCATTAG
>JAKLQJ010000013.1 GCA_022013385.1 Elusimicrobiota bacterium | reverse complement strand
ACCTTTTTCTTTATAACAATTAGCGCGATTAATCCATCCCTGAAAACACTTTCTATCTATTTTTATCGCACGACTATAGAATGATATAGCATCATCCAAATTTTTATTCTCGCATTCTATGTCTCCCAACAAAATATATGCCTTGACACAAGCAGGTTCACGGATAATAATTTTTTTAATCAATTTTTTTGCTTTATCAAAAAGCCTTCGCGCCTTTAGCGCTTCTGCCTCTTTAAGTAATTCATTCGTGGTAATGCCCATATTATAAATCCTATATCCTTATTTCCACCCTTTCACTTTGGCGTAATTGAGTATCCCTCTATATATGGCATCGGCTATTTTCTTTCTCACGCCGAGTTTGCACAAATTGGTTTGGTCCTTGCGATTGGTCATAAAACCCATTTCAATAAGAATACCGAAATTGCCATTGTTCTTATGAAAAGAGGATTAAAAAAATCATTTTAATGCCGACAAAAACAGCCCTTAGTTTTTTACTGCCCACTCCTTTTGACTTCCCCGCCCTTTTTTTGAAAATAATGGGAACCTCTATAACTTTCAAACCCGATTTAATTGACTGAATCATCATGTGCGGGAGAAAATGCATTCCTCCGACATTAAGCCTATCCTTGATTTTTTCATAACTTTCTTTTCTCATAACCCTGTATGTGCATCCCATATCGGTAAATCTTATTCCCCAAAATCTTATTTGCAATAATTTAGCCACAAAAATATTTCCAAGAACCATCAGCCAATCCATTTGCGAATCGGGATCATTCAGTTCTTTAGTCGTTCTTGTTCCGATAACCATATCGCAATTTTCCAAATACGGCAATAATTTCTTTAAATCACCGGCAGAAAAAGTCTTATCCCCTTCCACCAGAACAATTATGTCTCCGATTTCAGAAGCCTCCTTTAACGCCCTCATGCAGGCGTGACCATAGCCTTGTTTCCTTTCAATCACTACCGTCGCTCCGGCCTCATTCGCCTTTTCTCCCGTTTTATCCGTGCTGTTATTATCTACCACTACAACTCGTTTTACATTCGGCTCTTTAATAAAATCCGATACGGCGTCTCCTATGCAATTCTCATCATTATACGCCGTTATGCCCACCGATACGCTTTTGCCCGCAATGGAATCCACTCTTATTTCCTTTCTTGCTATTAATAAATTTCTTAACACAAACACATCAAAAACAAACAGCGCAACGGATATCAAGACAAGAGGAACCGAAACATCAAATAAAATGTCGGAAATGTTTTTATTCCAAAATGAAAAAATAATGCCCGAAACATAAATGAATATTCCCAAAAGCGCAAATAAAAAGCTATAAACGCCGCATCTTCCGAGAACATAATTTTTAAGAATTTTTTTTAGCATATAAATGTACCACGCCGCCCCTTTTAAAAAACGAAAAAACATAAGAAATAAAAAAAGCCGGAATAGCTAAAATGATTAATGACGGCAAAGTTATCGCCATATTAAGAATGAATTTTTTTCCCTGAGTTTTATTTCGTTTCGCAAATTTATAGAAAAAGTTGAACTCGGGAGTAAAAGTGTTCATAATCGTTTGCATCAATCCGTAAGGATTATATTCAAAAGAACAATGCTCCGTTTTAAGAACTTTAAAACCCGATTTTTGCAGAAGTTTTTTTAAAGTCGCGACGGAAAAGTGATTAAGATGTCTCGGCAGATCAAGATGAAACCAAAATTTTTTAAAAATAGCGTATTCCATGCTGTTAATATTAGGCGCGGAAATAATTAGAACTCCGTTTTCAGATAGAACTTTGTGAATTTCCCTTAAAACGCGAGCAGGACTTTCCATATGTTCCAAAGACTGCCACAAAGTGATAATGTCAAAGCTTTCTCCCTGAAAGTTGAGCTCTTTTGAAACATTTATTTTTTTTTGTTCGCATAGCTTATAACCGCTTTCAGAAGTTTCAACCCCAAAAACTTTCCAATCGCGAGCTCTCATATAGTTCAGAAAAACGCCGTCGCCACAGCCTATATCCAATAATTTTCCCGATTTTTTATATTTATAAATTCTCCTTTTTCTCAAAAAAGAAAAAACGGAAATCGCCGAATTTGCCACAATTTTCATAATCCGTGAAGGCTTGCCGTAATATTCCTCAAAATAAAACGATCTCATCTCATCTTTGTCCGGCCTCGGATTAACAAAAACAAAACCGCAAATTTCGCATTTGTTAATTATAAAGTTTTCGCGCGATGTTCCGTCGGGACATTTTGCCGAGCAAACAGCATTTGAATTATCCGAACCGCAAATTTCACATTTTACATGTTTCATATTACCATTTGGTATTCAACAAACATTTAATATCGTGCAACAAGCTCCCTCGTTTCAAAGATTTAATAATGTATTTTACGATGAACGCAGGGCGAAAATAGAAGCTGATATAAAACTTCCTATAATATTTTTCAATCACTGGCCATGCCAAATTCGGATGTTCAAATATGTCTTTGGGAATGGAATAAAGGTTGAATTTTGACCAAACATTCATTTTAATCTTTCCTTGTTTATTCCACTCTTCATAAAGCTTGGTGGCCGGAAGCGGAATTGTTACACTCATTTTAGCCATATCCAAATCCAATTCTTTGGCAAAATTTATCGTATCCCTTATTGAACATTCCGTATCGCCGGGAAGAGCGATCATAAAAAACCCAAACACTTCCAGCCCGACTTCTTTTGAAATTTTCACAACTTTTCTTATCTGATCAAGTTTTATCCCTTTGCCTATGCCGTCCAATACTTTTTGATTCCCCGACTCTATTCCGTAGTAAACCCTGTAACACCCCGCTTTTTTCATTAACTCCAATAATTCTTTATCAACACCGTCTATTCGTATGCCCGTTACCGGGGCCCATGGAAAATCCAGCCCTCTTTTTATTATTTCCCGGCATATTTCCTTGGCTCTTTTTATATCCGTGGTAAAAGCGTCATCAGCCAGATGTATCTCTTTAAAACCGAGCTTTAGCATATATTCCATTTCTTCAATAACCCTTTTCACACTCTTGGTTCTAAAAGCATTGCCAAACACACTTTTATTGCAATACGCGCATTTAAACACGCAGCCGCGAGAAGTTTCAATCCAGCCGGCCGGTGTTTTTCTCGCAAGAAGTTCGCTCGCGGCGTATTTTTCAATGTCAAATAAATCCCATGCGGGGAAAGGCAATAAATCAAGATCTTTTACGAAAGTTCTTTCAGAATTCTTTAATATTTTCCCGTCTTTTTTATAAAAGATGCCGTCAATCTCGCCTAAGCCCTTTCCATTAATAATCTCGGCGAGAGTAAAATCCCCTTCGCCTACTACTATGATATCAAGCGAGCTATTATTTAAAGTGTCATAAGGCAAGCCTGAAGCATGGGCGCCTCCGCCAATAGTTATTATTTTAGGATTTATTGCTTTCGCCATATCCGATATTTTCCGCATTTCATCGTAAAGAGGTGTCGTGAATGTTATGGCGACATAAGCAGGAGAAAATCTTATTATTTCATTTTTTAACTCTTCATAAGGATTTTTAAATAAGTTGGCATCAAATATTTTAACATTGTGACTCTTTCTCAAATTGGCGGCGATGGCAGCCAAACTTAATACCGGGGACATGGGAATTCCTTCTTTTACTTTTGAATCCCTGTACACGCTTTTATAAGACGGATTAACAAGAAGTATGTTCATTTCTTCAGTTCATTTCTTAAATTAAGCTAAGTCAAACACACGGCTTAACGCAACGGTTTCATAAATATCTTTGCTTTTTCATAAATAACAATATCCGCATCTACAAACGGAGCTATATGATTCCTGAAAAACCGGTCCAGAATTAAACGGGACCTAAAAAATTTTTTCTTTATCACGAAAATTTTTTCAAGCGAATGTTTTTCCTTTTTTTCTTCACTCCCCACGGTAATATAAAAATCGGCGTTATCAATAGCAGAGGGACCGTTTACCAAATTATAAGCCGCTTGACGAAACGGAACATGCCCTTTATAATCAAAGAACATCGGTTCGGCGGATCCAATTGTCAAACCGGGTTTTATGTTTTCATTAATCCACAAACCCGCCCTTAATTTATTGTCGCCAGAAACAAAAATCTCGCTATAATAAACTGTATTGCACAATGTGAAAATTGATGTTAAAGCCACAAGCGCAATGCCTAAACCGTGAAATCTTCCGACAACTAGAAACTCAGCGCAAAATCTGGCGGACAGAAGAATAATAACAGGGACAATAACCATGCTCATATGCAAATCTTTATGCCACCATTCGGGAGAAGAACCGGCGGCATACAATAAAAACGGGAGAAAAAGAACTAAAAGAATAAGGTCTTCCTTTGAGCGTTTAATGAAAGCGAAAAGCAAACCGCAAAAAAACAATGCTCCGACAGACCATCCCACTCCTGTCGGAATAGTTACTGCCAAATATTTAGCGGCTTCCGTCCATGAAGCCGCCGGCATGGAACCAAGAACTAATCCTGATATTTCGGCCCAAACATCCTTATACGCTATAATCCAGTATGGGTTAATAATAAAAAACCCAATAACCGCAGATACTAATAATTTATAAAAATTTTTACTAAATGCGGCCTTTATAATTTTCCGCGTCCCAAGCGAAGAATATTTTGAAAAACATTTCACTATGTGACTTCCTCCGGCGCAAAAAATAACCGCCCCCGAGAAATAAAAAGTTCCGGCGGCAAGCCCCGCGAACAAACCTGAGACTATATACCATATCCCTTTATCTGACCTTAACAATCTAACCGCTCCCAGCATACTTATTAAAACCAACGGCAAAATGAGCACATGCGGCTTATAAAAATGCGAATAAACCGTTATAATCGGAGTAAAAGCGTAAAAAAGTCCGGCTATCAGGCCGGTTTTAAAACCATATAATTCTCTGCCTAGCATAAAAATTAAAGGGATGGATAAAGCAAACACCAATGCCGACAAAACTTTCGGCACCATATATAGCTTGGCCGCTTCATCGGGATTGGATAGATAATAAGTAGCATCGCCAATTTTTATCAAACCTAGCAAGGATGCGGCCTTATAAGCCGCGCCTACCGAATAAAGATATCCTCCGCCATAGACAAAAAATCTCGGATTAAAATCAAATTTCCTCCAGTTTATCTGTGATACAACTTTTAAAATAAACGGCTCGTCCGGAAACTGCGAATGCATCATAAAAGATCTCATCGCGTCCAATTTATTCTCTGAAACGGAAATCCTATTTCCGGACAGATTAACCGATATATCCTTGGTTGCGGGAATCTTGTTTTGTTGCCAATGTGATTTGCCGAGATTGCAATAGTATGAATATATCTCCTGACGCCTTTTCACCATTAACGGAATTAAAATTTCCTCCTCTCTAGAATCCGAAAAAAGCAATTTGTTTTGTTGAACACTTGGAAGGCCGAATTTAAGCCCTCTAAGACAAAGAAAAAAAGACAGCGCGATAATACACAAAAACGCTATTTTAAGTAAAATGCGATTTTTCATTAATTATTTCCACCCTTTCACCTTTGCATAATTGAGTATCCCTCTATAAATAGAGTCGGCAATTTTCTTTCTCACGCCGAGTTTGCACAAATTGGTTTGGTCCTTGCGATTGGTCATAAAACCCATTTCAATAAGAATACCGGGAGCGTAAGTTCCCCTTAAAACGTAAAAAGCCGCTTGCTTAACGCCGCGATTTACAAAAGGCGTCCGCTTATCAAATTCCTTGGCAACATAACCCGCTAATTTGCTTCCCTCATTCATATACTCATTTCTTGCCAATGAATGTAAAAGCAAAGCCGCAGGATCGAGTTCCTCTTCTTTTTCTTCAAATCTGATTACGGAGTTTTCATAATCAGCCACTTCCGCCGCCCATGGGTCTGAAGCATTCTCCGACATAAAATATATTTCAAATCCTTGATTATTTTTATGCCTTGAAGCATTGGCATGAATGGATATAAATAAATCGGCGCCATATTCATTCGCCATTTTGGATCTGTCGCGCAAAGGAATAAAAACATCAGAATCTCTGGTCATTAAAACTTCAAAACCTTTCTCCTTCTCCAGCTTCCATAAAAGAAGTTGCGCTACTTTTAAATTAATGGTTTTTTCTTTTAGTCCGAATATTTGACGGCCGCCGCCGTCTTTTCCACCATGCCCAGGGTCTATAACAATTTTTTTTATTGATGATTTATCCAATACCATTTTATCGGGAATATTCGGCTTTTCTTGAATGGGAAAGTCCTTTAAAATATCTCCGTCTTTTGCGGAATTTTCTTGCGAACCCGACAAAACGGACGGAGAATCCAATACGCCCTGAACAATTTTATTTTCGACGCCATTGACGGTAATTTCCGGAGTTATAACGGGAACATCACCCTCTTTCGCGCGTGTATTAGGTTCAATAATGTCGGGAGCGGCAATATCATTTTTATTCCCGGCGGCATTTACGCCATATAAGTCAAAAACTATTCTATCCGGAGATTTTAAAGTAAAACTTTTATATTCTTTAAAATTTTCATCGAGAGATATTCCAAGTCGGGCATGTTTGTTTTCTTGAAACATTTCAATATTTTTAATTATCCCATTATTTATGCTGGTTTTTTCATTATCATAGAGAACACCGCCCAGTATAGTAATGCTTAAAAGGCTTCTTTCTTTTCGGCTAGCCTGATAATTAAGAGTATCGGACATATAAATGACTACTCGCGTTCTGTCTTTATATGAAAAATAATTCATGGAATTAATATTAACGCTATGCGCTTCCTCAATAATACCCGTTTTTTCATTGTACACTAGCCTAAAATTAAAAGTATTGGCAAAAAGCTTAGATATTAAAAAATCCTTTGAAATAAAGGCTTTTCCTCCTCTTACTATATACGGACGAGGCACAGACACTTTTTCTTTGTTTAGAATTATCTCGTCTTTATCGCGATAAAAAACGATTTTATTGCCTTTCAACTGAAAAAAAAGCTTGCCTGAAACAGGATACCAGTAAATTTTACCGCCTAGAAGTTTAGCGGTCATGGCGGCGTCCGTATATATTTTATCGTTAAGAATGTATGTGTTAATTTTTCCGACATAAGCGCCGTTTTTCATAAAAACAATTTTATTCATCTTGGCATAAGACATGGAAGAGAAAAGCAATAGAGATAACAAAATCAATTTTACCGTATTTAAATATTTACCCATAAAATTCCTCCGTAAACAGTAGAGGTCAGAGGTCAGAGGCAAGAGGTCAGAGTTATAAGGTATTCTCCCTATTTTCTGGTTTCTTGCTTCTTGTTTCTGGCTTCTTTTATTATTCTAATATTAACCGATAATCTTCCCATGTAAGCATCGGGTCCGAAAATAATTTTACACTTCTATGCACATTTTTCTCAATTACACTCTGCTTATTCTTTAATATTTCAAGTATCATCGGATGCACGATAATTCTTAAATTTCCGCCGGGACGGCCTGAAGTCAAATTCTGAATATCCCTCTGTATTTTTATTCTTATGCTTTCGGAGGAAAACACCCTGCCCGAGCCATGGCATTCAGGACATTCCTCAGTAAGAAGACTTACTGTGCTCTCCCTTTTTCTTTCTCTTGTCATCTCAACAAGGCCAAGTCGGGTTATCGGCAAAATTCTTATTTTAGCTCTGTCTCTTTTAACCGCTCTCTCAAGAGTGTTTACTATGCGAAGCCTGTTTGACGCCCTCTTCATATCAATAAAATCTATGACCACTATTCCGCCAATATTTCTAAGGCGCAATTGTCGCGCTATTTCAAGCGCGGCTTCCATATTAGTCAGCGTCACAGTCTCTTCTTGAGAGCGCGAACCTGT
Source organism: Elusimicrobiota bacterium (assembly GCA_022013385.1). Lineage (GTDB taxonomy): Bacteria > Elusimicrobiota > Elusimicrobia > Elusimicrobiales > UBA9959 > JAKLQJ01. The sequence goes on along the minus strand of JAKLQJ010000013.1, from coordinate 14,801 downwards.
AAATCGCCCCGTATTAACATCTATCGCGCATAACGATTCCGCCTCTTGTATTATTATGCTGCCTCCATTAGGCAAGGCAACCTTTATTTTTCTTAATTCAGTAATCGATTTTTCAATATCAAAAGCCTTAAACATGGGAGTTTTATTGGTATATAGTTTAACCCTATCTTTTAGTTCCGGCGAAATTTTCTTAACAAAATCCAAAACATTATCATACTCTTCCTTATTGTCAAGCATATATATTGAAACTTCATCGGATAAAATATCTCTTGCCATTTGAAGAGTTAAACCCATATCCTTATGCAAAACATGAGGAGAATGCGCTGATTCAAAACGCTTTATTATGGACTCCCAAGTACGCATAAGATATTTAAGCTCTTTTTCAAGTTCTTTATCATCGGCGCCTTCCGCTTCTGTTCTCACGATACAGCCTTTTTTATCCAAATTATTTGCTTCCGCGATTTTTTTTATAATCTCACTCAACCTGTTACGCTCTTCATAATTATCTATATTTTTAGAAACGCCCACAAATTCCTGAAAGGGAGTAAGAACCAAATAACGGCCTGGCAAAGAAACATCCATGGTAACCTTCATACCCTTGGTTCCGATAGCGTCTTTTGCGACCTGTATCATCACATGCTGATTTCTTTTCAATAGCTTTTCTATGCCATCTCTCTGATTGCCCAATACATCCGATATATATATATAGGCATTTTTCTCAAGCCCTATATTTATAAACGCGCTTGATATTCCGGGAAGAACATTTTCTATCGTGCCTTTATAAATATTGCCCACAATATTGGCTGTCCCGCGCCGCTCCCAGAAAAGCTCTGCCAAACTATCATCTTCAAGAATGGCGATTCTTGTTTCTTCAAAAGAAGTATTGGCAAAAATCTCCTTTTTAAGCTTGGCTTTTGAATGAGAAATCGCTTTTTTGTCAGACGAATTTGTTAATCTTTTATTCATATTAAAAAACCTCAAATTCTCCGCCGGAATTAATCCAGTAGAGTTCTTTTTTTAAGATACCCGTTATTCTCGCCGAATTTCCGGCAATAATACTAACGGTGTTTTCAGGCTTAATATTAAAGCCCGGTTTAATTTTTAACACCAAAACCACTAAACTTTTTTCTCTGCAATACTCCATTTTAATTATAAGCGGCCTGAAATTTATTTTTTTAACACTTTTGCCGTTTTTAATTTTCTCAAAAATTAACTCGCTCTTTGAAAGAGCCTGATTGATTTTATCTTGAGAAAAATCCTCGGAAAACTCTCCTCTCACTTCATATTCAACCGCGTTTACGCTTGATTCCAGCGAGGGAAACAATAAAGGAATCCTTTTAGCGGAAACAAAATTGATACCGGGAACTTTCATTTTATCAAATATCGCTTTTATATCATTTTCTTTCGTCAATTCCGTCAGATAAATATCCGCGAATTCACATAAACTCTCATATCCCATACTAATGGCCGGGCCAAATGAAATTTTAAGCGAAGCCCTTTTATTATTAGCCTTAAAAACAGGAACCCCTGATGAAGAAAACCCTTCGCGGACTTCCTTCATCTGCTGTAAATGGGTCATATTTCCGGCTTCTCCTATTCTTGAAAATTTAATCCGCATTCTATATTTTGGAGAAGAAGCTTTATCCCCCTTAGCGCCTGTAGGCAGAGAAGCCTCCGAATGTTCCTTCTTCATTGAAGCTTTGGAGGATTCCGCTCGGAAACCTTGGCCTTCAGGCCAAGGAGCTTCATTTATGTTTTCAGTTTTATTCATAATCCTTGTTATCCATGTTGCTATTTGTTTCTTTGCTCTTGCTGTTTCCAATCTTCTAATCCTCTAATCTTCCAATCCTCTATTTTTTACTGCCGCGCGCTGTTATTTGTTTCTGCCGCGCGCTGTTATTTGTTTCTGCCACGCTGTATCGCTGCCGAACTGTAGAGCGCTCTTTGTTATGCCAATGCGTACCTTCTGGAATAAATGGATTGCGTTATTCCTATCGCTATCATGGTGGAAACCAAATTTGAACCGCCATAAGAAAGAAGAGGCAAAGGAACGCCCGCCACCGGATTTAAACCCAAAAGCATACCGAAATTGATGCTAAAATAAACCGCAAACATTCCAAATATGCCGCAATTTACCAAATAGCCAAACCTATCCCTGGCTAAATACGCGATATTTATAACTCTTCTCATTAAAAAAATATATAAACTCATAACCAATATTATGCCGACAAATCCCATTTCCTCGCCTATTACGGCCAAAATAAAATCAGTATGCCTCTCGGGGACAAAACCTAATTTTGCTTGCGTTCCGGAAAAAACCCCCTTTCCCATAAGTCCGCCCGAACCTATCGCTATCTGAGCCTGAATTAAATTATATCCGGCTCCTTTAGGGTCAGTATCGGGAGAAAGAAATACCTCCAGTCTTTTTTGCTGATAATATTTCATTTGCTTTTTTACCGCAATGCCTGAAAACAGACCTAATGTTACAACCGATATTATACCGACAAAATAAAGCTTTGGTATGTTCAAATAAAACTTTGAAAGCACAAACCATAATAAATATGTAAAAAAAATCAAAATCGCCAAAACGGCGGCTAAATACCAATTGACATGCGAAAAATTGTAAAAAAAATTAATGAAAGAATTTTGCGCAAGCTCCGGATTTAAATCTATCATAGTCCATAAAATCGGCAATAAAACGGTTATGAAAACAAAGCCCATAATTGCGAAAATATGAAATAATCTCGCGCCCGCGCAAAAAAGCATTATTAAAACTATAGGCAACATTGTCATAATGGCAGAAAAATCGGGCTGCTTAATGAGCAAGAAAAAAATCGGAAGCGATATCAATAAAACAATCAAAACAGTTGAAAACTCTTTTATCTTACCCATACTTTTATCAAGATAGTTTGCTATAACAAGTATCAGACCTATTCTTACAAATTCCGAAGGCTGCACGGAAAAAAAAGGCAATCTAAACCATGATTGAGCTCCTTTGTCGGCAATACCAAAAAATAATACGGCCGTTAAAGAGATAATCATAGCGGAATAAACAATTTTCCATTGATCTTGAAAAACCTGATAATTAAAATTCCACACAATAAAAAAAGCGATAAACGCGATTGGAAGAGCTAAGAGATGCGTTCTCACTATTTTTAGCTGATTTGGAAGAGAAACCACTGAGGAAAAAATGGATATTGTTCCTATTGTCAGCAATACCGCGACAATGCCGATAAAAAACCAATCTATTCTGCTTTTCTTTATTTTTGATTTCTGTAGAAACATTTTTTAATCTGCCTGTTCCATAGCGCCTGAAGTGCCTGTCTCCTGTGGCGCGTCCTCGCCGTTACTTTGTGACTTAATACCTATTTGCCTTTTTGCCTTTTCTTTGGGTTCTACCTGCCGCGCTGCCGCGCTGTCGCTCTGCCACGCTAGTTTGTTTCTTAGCGCAGCCTCAATAACGCGTTTGGCAATAGGCGCCGCGGACGAAGAACCATGCTCTCCATATTCAACTAAAACACAAACCGCAATTTCCGAAGGACTGCCGTCTATTTCCGCAAAAGCTACAAACCACGCATGATCCGCGCCATGAGGATTTTGAGCGGTTCCGGTTTTTCCATAGACATCAACGCCTTTTATTGCGGCGGAATAACCTGTTCCCTCTAAAACAACCCGCTTTAAAGATTCTCTTAAATGCTCCCAAGTTGATGTTTTAAAATTCACACTGCTCAAAAGCTCGGGCATCGCGACATATGTTTCATGATTTTTTAAACTTACCACTTTCTCAATATAGTAAGGCTGCCAAAACTTACCTCTGTTTGCCACAGCGGCTATAACCTGAGCCATTTGAGCGGGAGTCACCAACATCTCACCCTGTCCTATGCTCAAATTGAGAGTATCGCCTATAAACCAATAGCTTTTTTTGCGAGCTCTTCTTGAAGGACCGAATACATTGCCTGACTTTTCATCAGGCAGCCTGATGCCTGTTGGAATTCCAAGCCTGAATGCTTTAGCAAATTTTTCAATATTTAAAGGACCTGTCCTTATGCCAAGATTGTAAAAATAGACATCGCATGAATTGCTCATGCCTTTATAAAAATCCACAGGTCCATGTCCTTCTTTCTTCCAACATTTAAAAACTCTGCTGCCGGCGTCAAAATATCCCGGACAAAAAATTTCTTCCTTCAAATCAATCTTTCCTGTTTCAAGCGCCGCGGCCGCGACTATAATCTTAAATGTTGAAGCCGGAGGAAAAGTGCCTTGCGTGGCATAATTAAATTCTTTTACATTTTCAAAGTTTTTATTAGCGGCGCCGCGAACAAAAGCGTTTAAATCAAAATCCGGCAATGAAGCAAAAGCCAAAATAGCGCCATTTAAAGGATTAACGGCCACAACCGCTCCGCTGCCGCTTCCTGTCGCCTTTAAACCTTCCTCAGCCGCGGCTTGAAGTTTGGAATCTATAGTCAGATAAATATTTGAGCCTATAACACTCTTCTTGCTTTCCAAAATTTGCATAAGCCTGCCCTTGGAATCCACTTCCAAATAAATACCGCCGTCTTTTCCTTTCAAATCTTTTTCAAATCTTTTTTCAATACCGGTTTTGCCTATATATGAATCCATACTATAGTCTTTATCATCGCGCAAATATTTCCATTCGCCCGGACTAATTTTACCGACATAGCCGACAAGATGGCTTAAAAAACCGTCCATGGGATAAAATCTCTGCGCCTCGGTAATGATATTAATTCCTTGATAAATGGTTTTAAGTTCATTAATCAAAAACATGCTGTGATCGGATAAATTTTCGGCAATTTTTACCGGACTTCCCTTTTTTACCGCTAGAAAAAGCCTTTTTCTAATCTTATCGAGAGGAACATCCAAATATTTGGAAAGACTGCCGGCAAGATTTTCAGCGTACTGCGCCGATATGCCGCCGACAGGAAAATAAACAAGGGAAAAGGAAGGACTGCTGCCGGCGACAAGAACTTTATCTTTTGTAAATATTCTTCCTCGCGGAGCTGTCTGAGAAATAATTTGAGTTTTATTTTTCTCAGCGATACCTTTATAATGGCTATAGTTTAATATCTGAATGTTCACCACCTTCAATACAAAAAGGAAACTCAGAAAATAAACTGATATTTTTAAAAAATTCAGCCGATCATGAGGCAACTGCTTTTCAATCATAGGATTTTCGATTTCCTCTTCAGGTAATAGAAAACAGCGAACACAAAAGGCATCAATAAAGCGTTGATAATCGGGTCTATAAATAAAACCTTTAACCGCAATGGATTTATATTTGCGAATATCACTGATAAAAGCTGATAGAACAAAAATGTCAAGACCGACAATACAAAAACAAGAATAATTTGAGGAATCGGCATATCAAAATCAAAATGCTTTTTACTAATATGAACCGCATAACACATAAGCGTATAAATCAAAGCATAAGCGCCAAAAGCGTTAATTCCCATTATGTCTATATAAAGCCCCCAAAAAAAACAAAAACTGAGAGCTGTTACGGGCTTTAAAAGTATGGCCAAACTTATAGCCGCCGTAAAAAGTATGTTCGGAGCTATGGAAAAAAGTGAAAAATTATTGCTAAACAACCAGTAAACCACGCTCACAATGATAAACACAAATATATTCCCGATAAATTTCATTGCTTTTATTTCCTTCGATTAAAGAGGCGCTACCCCTTTAAAAGTAACCGCCAACCACAAATTGAGCGCACCCGTATGTTTCCATTATAGTTTTAAAGGGCTCAACCTTTTGCCTTATTAAAACCTACAGACCATTTATCCATCATTTAAAAATAGAGGCTTTCCTGAAGTTTTAATAATATAAACTTCCTTAACAGCGTTAATGCTAATGGTCGGAAAAATATCAGCCACAATAAAACTCATAAGCATATTTTTAGAGTATATTTTAGATACTTTTCCAATTGAAATTCCATGAGGAAAAAGAATGCTGGTTCTTGAAGTGAAAACCTCTATATCTTTGGCTATATCCGCCTTAACGGGAATATGGCTCATTTTCAATATTTCCGCCCCGCGCCCCTCTATAAGACTTTCTGTTTCCTCTCTTCCAAAAACCCCCACAGCGGAAAATCCCTTGTCGGTAATTAAAGCCACTTTGGAAAAATTATTGTATACTTCAAAAACCCTTCCGACCAAACCTACTATTTCGCCTTGGGCGGCTATAACGGTGGAATTAATCTTAATTCCATGATTAGCGCCCTTATCAATAAAAAAAGAGCTGTAACAATTGTCCGGACTTTTATTGATAATTCTAGCCCAAGTTCCATCCCACTTAAAAGAAGAACTCAAATCAAACAGCTTAATCAGCCTCTCATTTTCTTTTATGAGCGTGCCGGCATAATTTAAGGAGATAATATTGTCGCCAATCAAAGCGGAAAGCCGCCGGTTTTCCTGATCAGCTTTAATAAGATTTGAAATGTTTTTGGGAATAGAACGCAAATAAAATTCGGCTCTTGAACCATAATTAAGAGAGGGATACAGAACATAACTGAATAATACTCTGGCAGAATAAACCAATTTGGAAGAAGGAAAAATCAGTAAAAAACACGCTACGGATAAATATACCGCCACAACGATTTTCGTTATATCTTTTTGACTGCCTGCAGTCCTTAGACTGTCCATTAATTCCTCTTTAAGAAGAAACAAGACAAAAAGACCGATTTAAGAAAAAGCAAAGAGCATAGCGCCTAAGGCGCTGAAGTTAAGAAAACAAAGGCGGTACTTTAATAAAGCTCTCTTACTCATATAATTAGTAATTTTTATCGTTTACGATAAGAACCAAGAAAATCGGTTTTTTGCTGTATATTATCAAGTTCCTCTAAAAATTTTCCGCAGCCTAAAGCCACGCAACTCAAAGGATCAGCCGCTCTATGAACAGGAAGCTCCGTTTCTTGCCTCAGCAATTCGGGAAATCCCTTTATCAAAGAACCGCCCCCGGCAAGCACTAATCCTCTATCTATCAAATCAGCCGCCAATTCCGGCGGCGTTTCTTCCAAAGTCTGCTTCAAAGCTTCTACTATTAAATGAACGGGTTCCATTAAAGCTTGACGGATTTCTTCGGATGTAACAAGAATGGTTTTAGGCAAACCCTTAACTTGGTCTCTTCCTTTAACCTCTATGGTTTTTTCTTCTTTAAGAGGAAAAACGGAACCAATTTTTATTTTTACTTCTTCAGCGGTAATGTCGCCTATTATCAAATTATGTTTCTTCCTGAAATACTGCACTATGCATTCATCCATTTCATCGCCGGCAATATCCAAAGACCTGGACACAACCATTCCACCGAGAGAAATAACCGCTATCTCCGTGGTGCCTCCGCCTATATCGCAAATCATACTGGCATGAGGTTCTGAAACCGGCAAATCCGAGCCTATTGCGGCCGCCATAGGTTCTTCAATTAAATAAACTTCGCGCGCGCCGGCTTGTTCGGCAGATTCCTGAACAGCTCTTTTTTCAACTTCCGTTATGCGAGCGGGAATTCCTATAACTATTCTTGGGTGAAGAAGATTTTTTCTATTATGAACTTTCCTAATGAAATGCTTAATCATTTCCTGAGTAACTTCAAAATCAGCTATGACTCCGTTTTTCAAAGGCCTCACCGCGACTATATTTGCGGGCGTTCTGCCGAGCATAAGCTTAGCCTCGCTGCCGACAGCAAGAACTTTTCTTTTTTCTTTGTCAATTGCCACTACGGAAGGTTCTCTTAGAACTATGCCTCTGCCTTTGACATATACAAGAGTATTGGCTGTTCCCAGATCTATTCCGATATCATTGGAAAAAAAACTAAAAAAATAGTCGAACATTTAATCCACCAATCTAATCATTGCTATTTCAGCATCATCGCCTTTTCTAAAGCCGATTTTTATAATCCGGGTAAATCCGCCATTTCTATCTTTATACCGTGGAGCGATAATGTCAAATATTTTATCAAATGCTGTTTTGTCTTTTATAATCCGTCTGACTTCAAGCTTTCTGCCCTTCTTGGCATTTGTAATAATTTTCTCCGCAAAACTCCGTAATTCTTTTGCCTTGGGCAATGTGGTTTTTATTTTCTCGCCCATTATAAGGCTCTGAGTCATATTGGAATACATTGCCTTCCGGTGAGAACCTGTTTTCGATAATTTTCTACGGCCTAAATTTTTAATCATATTAATCTCCAAAAAAGATAATAGAGGTCGAACATCAAACAAAACATTTATTAATAGAATAATGACTAAAAAAGCAATGAGTAAGTAAAGAGTACCCTAACATGCTCAATTATCAGCCTCAGACTGAAATTTCTTAATCTCTCTTTTGCTTCTTATCCCTATTCAGCCTTAGTCCCAAGACTTAAACCCATTTCTACAAGTTTTTCTTTTATTTCATCAAGAGATTTCTTGCCGAAATTCTTAACCGCCAGCAAATCTTCATCCGTCCTATGGATAAGCTCTCCGATTGTTCTTATTCCGGCTACTTTCAAGCAATTTGCCGCGCGAGACGAAAGCTCAATCATTTCAACTCCTTGCTCCGACATATCCGAGTCTCCGTTTTTTTTCTGAGATTCTTTAAAAGGAGCGCGGATATTCGAAATCTCGCCGGATTTTTCTTGTCCGCTAAGGAAAGGCAATAAAGATTTTTTAAGCAAAGCGGCCGTTTGATTAATCGCTTTAACGGGAGTTATGGTTCCATCCGTCCACACTTCAATTACAAGCCTGTCATAATCGGTTCTTTGGCCGACTCTCGCGTTTTCCACCGAATAATGAACTTTCTGTATGGGAGAAAAAAGAGAGTCCATGGGAATAAATTCCAAAGGAAGATTTATTTTGGCCCTAATTTCTTCGCTGGTAAGATATCCCGCTCCTCTGGCAACTTCAAATTCCGCCTCAAATTCCGTTCCCGATTCAAGATGCGCTATCACAAGATCCTTATTGACAATTTTGATATTGGCATTTTCTCGTATATCGGAAGCCTTAACTTCTTTTTTTCCTTTAAGCGAAACATAAAGCGTTTCGGGGCCATCGCCTGTCATCTTGAGCCTAAGCTTTTTCAAATTCAGTAGTATATTAATAACATCTTCCTGCACGCCCTTGATAGTTGAATACTCATGAGTGGCTCCTTTAATTCTAACGGCAACTATGGCCGCGCCATCCAAACTTGAAAGCATAACTCTTCTTATGGAATTGCCGACGGTATGTCCGTATCCGCTTTCATAAGGTTCCGCTATAAATTTAGCGTAACTATTGGTGGCGGTTTTTTCATCTACGGTAATATTCTCGGGTATAATGAGCTGCTTTGAAAAAATTTGAGTCATAATGTGATGCCTCCTAGTTTATTTGGAATAATATTCAACTATTAACTGCTCGTCGACTTTTACGGAAACTTCGCTTCTATCGGGCCAACGCTCAACTTTTCCCGTAAGGGTTTCAGGATTAAAACTTAAAAAACTAGGACGAAGAGAACCCTTATCGGCATGCTCAAGCCCCTGCTTTATAATTAATCTTTCGGCTATTTTTGGATTGATATTAATGGTATCGCCGGGTTTAAGAACATAAGACGGAATGGAAACTTCTCTGCCATTGACTTTCACATCTCCATGATTAACCATTTGACGGGCAGCCTTCAATGAAACGGCAAAACCCATCCTTCTGACCACATTGTCCAGCCTCATTTCCAAAAAACGAAGGAAAGATTCGCCCGTTTGTCCTTTGACTTTTGTAGCCATGGAATAAAACCGTTTAAATTGCGCTTCACATATCTGAGCGGAAAATCTAGCGATTTGTTTTTCCCTAAGATGTTTGGCATAATCCGACACTTTCCGCCGCCGGCCGGAAAATTTATTGTCTCTACTCGCTTTTTGGCGATCTACAATACAATTATTGTAGCATTTACTTCCTTTGAGAAACATCTTCTCATCAAACTTTTTGCATTTTTTACAACTGGGTCCTGTGTATCTTGACATTATGACTAAACCTCCGAATAAATTAGGGTTCAGGGGACAGGGTAGAGGGTAGAGCAATTAGTGATTTAAGGAGTTGTTTATTCTCTACTTTCTATTCTCTATCCTTAAACTCTTCTGGGTTTTGGCGGCCTACATCCATTGTGCGGAATAGGCGTTACATCTTTTATGCTCATAACACGAATACCGGCTTGAGAGATAGCTCTGATAGCTGTTTCTCTGCCAGGACCTGGGCCATTTACAAGAACATGAGCCTGCCTAACTCCGTATTCAATAGCTTTCGCCGCTACTTTTGACGCGGTAATTTGCGCCGCAAACGGTGTTCCTTTTTTTGATCCTTTAAATCCATTAGCTCCGGATGTTGACCAACACAAAACATTCCCTCTCTCATTTGTTATGGTTATCAAAGTATTGTTGAAGGAAGAATTGATATACACTTTTCCGAACGCTATTGTTCCATAGTGTTTTTTCTTGACTACGCGTTTGGGACTTACTTTTTCTCCGTCTTTTTCCTTTTTATCTTCGCTCATATTAAATTTAAAACAACCTCCTGTGGTTTTACCGAATAACCCTCGTCGGAAATCTCAGATTTAGCGGGACATTCAGCATGAAACTTTTAAATCGGCGCCGGCCACCGAAATTTCTAAACGGAGCAAACCCTTATTTAGTCGCCGACCCTATGGTTTTTCTTCTTCCGCGGCGAGTTCTGCCATTGGTTTTAGTTCTCTGTCCGCGAGAAGGAAGATTTCTTCTGTGTCTTATGCCTCTATAACTGCCTATCTCAATATATCTCTTCAAGTTCTGAGAAACTTCCCTTCTCAATTCTCCCTCAACTCTATACCCTTTAATAATCAGCGAATTGATAAGCCCCGTTTGTTCTTCGGTAAGATCCCTGACCCTAGTTGAAGGAGCCACCTGATTTTCCAACTCTTTTAAAATCTTTTTAGCTAAAGAATTACCTATTCCAAAAATATAAGTCAATGCGACATCTATTCTCTTATTTCTTGGTAAATCCAAACCTACTATCCTTGCCATAATGTTTCTCCTAAACCGACTCTTTTCAAATTGCTATTTACTTATTCCTTTTTGCTCCCCTTGGGGGATGAGTGAAACAGAAGAATTACTATTCTCCCTGTTTTTGTTTCTATTATAAACACGCTATGGAATTTTTCCGTCATTTTAACTCTATGACTATAACGGCGCAATTTTTAAACTCATTGTATTCTACCAAATCTGAATCTAAATCCGAAAACAATTTAATTTCACAGCTGTTCAACGATGCCTCTTTTAAGGAATATGTGTACTTAAAAACTCCTTTTACATCTTTCGGAGCGCTGAAATCTTTGAAATCTGTTTCTTGCCCGTACGAATCATATACCTTTATCTGTACAATCTCGCTTACTTCGGCATTTACAAAAATCTTTCCGTTTCTATTCTTTATCCTTTCTTCTTCTGTTTTTCTATGCTTTTCTTCACTTTTTAATTTGATTTTTATCACGGAAGCTTGGGGGTTTAAAACAAATTTATGCAACTTGCCCTTTTCTCTGTCTGTGATATAAAGATTGCTTTCTTTATCTAAGGCCAAAGCGTATGGACGCTTTAAATCAAATTCCAATAATAGGTTTTTTTTCGTGTCATACTTAAATATCTCTTCGCTTTTTTCATCGGCCGCATATATGTATTCGCTTGCATCTATGCCTTTGGGCTCTTTTAAATCGTCTATAGCGTTTATCTGTTCGCCGTTTTTGTCATACATCAGCACCTTATTGTTTTTGGTGTCTGTGGCATAAATATTTCCTTGCGCGTCTATCGCGATATCAAAATATTTCCGTTTGCCGTCATCCGTTATTTCAAAAAGAAAATCGGCGTTTTTATCAAATATCTTTATGCTGTCTTTATCGGCCGCGATGATTCTGTCAATAGATACAGCTACGCCGGTCGGTGAATGCAATTCTTCTTCTTTTTTGCCGGGTATGGGTTTGCCTTTGGGATTGGTTTTGCCTATTGTCTTGATTATACTGCCGTATTGATTCATTATTGCTATACGATGATTATCTCTGTCCGCGATATAAATGTCAAAGTTATCATCCACCGCTATGCCTACTGGATTTTTTAATCCTTTTTCTTTAGTATTCCGGTCTATACCGCTGAATTTTGCCAATATTTCGCCTGTTTGATTAAGTTTTAAAATTATATTTTTTTGTGTGTCGGATATGTAAATATTGCCAAGTTTATCCGCCGCTGCGCCTTCTGGTTTATTCAGCCCTTCTATTATGAGCTCTATTTGGGGCTTGCCTATGTAAATGTTTGATATTGCAATTGCTCTGTTGCCTGCAAAATCTTCGGCTTCAAGTTTTATGCTGTAATAGCCTTGTGAATAATCTTTCGTGTTTAGGGTATAAATTTCCTTATTATTCGCGGGGCTTGTGCTTTCATATAAAATATTAAAATTCGCTTCGGCGTTTTCGCCTTCCGCTATTTCAAGTTTATAATTCTTTAGGTGTTCATCTGAAACGCTAATATTTATAGATAGTTCTTTGTTGAATATTTTGTCTATGCCTTGTAATTGGGGCTTTGGCGAATTGATAAAGCTTATGGGCGGGGTGTTGTCAAGTATCACTGTCGCGCTTTTCGTTATTTCTTGATTTAAAACATTGTCATCGCTGTAATAATAAATGTTTTTTATGCCATCGGAAGAACCGGCAATAGTGAAAGATGAAATATAAACCGCCGGGGCGGCCTCGTCAATCCGGTAATGGCTTTCTTTTATGCCCGACGCAATATTATGCGACAAGGGATCCGCCGCGGTCAAACTTATTAATGTGGATGAGCTTATCAGTATATTGCCGTCGCTTAAATTGAATTTGGGCTCGCCAATAAAAATATTTGTCACGGGCGCGGTATTATCTACGGCAATGGCGGATGTTTTTACATTTTCAATGTTTCCAATAACATCTGCCGAATAATAATTCAAATGATGCGGCCCTTCTTCCATAATGTTAAAGTCTGAAAGGTAATCGGTATAATCGCCGCTACCAATGGAATATACGGTCTTGTCCACGCCAAGTCCTTGATTATCCAAAATTTCAAACATGTCGTCTTGCGCCGTAAAGCTGATAAGCGCGGCGGATGAAATATAAACGGGCTCCGTTCCGTATTTGGGTTCGCCGATTGTAATTTCGGTGCGGGGGGGCAGGGCGTCGGCAACTATCTCAAATGAAGATGTTGTTATAAAAGAACTGTTTTGCGCCCAGTCGGTTGCCTCAACCGTTAATACCCATGTTCCGGGCGAAAGGTTAATTGGCGTAAAGCTGTCGCCGTTTGAAACTTCTATCCTGATTCCGTCCGTAAGATGATTTAAATATGCGCTTGCGGCGGGAGCGGGGTCCGCGTTGTCGGTTATGTCAAATGAAATTTGAAACGGCGCGGCGCCGGCGAATATTTCGCCGCCCTGCGGCGAATGAATTGTTATGGCAGGGGCTTCGTTGTCTATAATGGAAATTGTTCCTGTAGCTGCGGCGCTTTCATAATAGGCGTCGCCGTCAAATCTTGCGCGAATGTCTTTTGAAAGTTTTAGGGGCTGCGGGAATGGAAACTCAAAACCGGCGGTTGTTTTGCTTAGCAAGGATTGGGCTATCAGCTTCCACGCGCCGTTTTCAAGGATATCCAAATAAATCGTTTTTGGATTTTCCGCTTGAAGTAAAATTTCGGAATTGTCATCGTCCTTCATTGTAATTGTAATATTGATATCTTCGTTGGGTGAAACGCTCGCGCGCGGAGCGGATAAAACGGTTTTTTCTTTTTCAATGTTAAAGCTGTCCATTCGCGATGAAGACAGATAATAAAAATTGTCTCCGGGAAATTCCGTTTTAATTTCATAATTGTTTGGGGTCAAATCAATTAATTTGTGAATTTCAGCAATGTTCGCCATATTGCTTAAAACGGTATAAGTTGTTTGCGCGAGTTTAAAATTGATTTTTTTGCCCGATAAAGGCTTATTATCGGCTGAAACATTGGCCTGAAATTTGGCGAAATCTGAAAATTGTGCGGCTATATCGCCGGTATAACTTATGTTTGTCGGTGACGGGACTATTGAAACTATTGTGTTTGTATGGGTCTCTTCAAAAACTGTGGGGAAATATACTATGGCCTTGTTTTGGATTATTGTTCCGATTGGCGTTTCATTTTTTAATTTTAATTCAACGGTGAATTTTCCTCCTTTGTTCGGACCGAAATCCCCTGCCAAAACCGTTAAAACTTTTGAATTGTGGTCATAATTATACGGTAATACCGCGGGGGTTTCTATTTTTGTTTCCCAATCTACCAAATAGAAATCTTTTACAATCAAATTTGAATCGTCAAGATTTTTGTCAAACATATCCGTTATATAAACGCCATAAGCGATCCCCTGCCCTTCATTTTCAAATTCAACGATATAAGACATTGCCTGGCCCGGCGTAACTTGGCCTTCGGGGCCGTACATGGCATTCGGATCATGAGGAAGGAGATTTTCCGATTCGTAAGGAAAACCAAGAAAATCTCTAAAAAATCCAAAAAATTCTTCAAAAGGATTTGGCGGGGGTTGATCGGAACCGATTCTTATTTCTCTTATAGCGCAATTGCCGCTTTTATCACAGGCTTTTATCGTATATAAACCCGCTTCCTTCAAATATCCGCAATATCCCGTATCCGCAAACCAAATATTGCCGTCTTTGTATATCTCAAGCTTGGCCAATCCCGTTGCAGTATCGCTTGCAGATACGCACAGATATGTATCTTGCGTTCCGCCTATACCGGACGCAATCGGCCTATTCAGTGAATCTTCAATT
>JAKLQJ010000105.1 GCA_022013385.1 Elusimicrobiota bacterium | reverse complement strand
TGCTATGGGGCTGGCTGATTTTTGGCTACAATAAACGAGGCTATGCCTCATAAAGTGTCGGAAGCTTTGTGGACGACCAACTTCGTCACTCATCGCTTATGGCGCCATAGGCGCCACTCGCTCTTCGTTTCTCGTTTCGCTCAAAAATCAGCCAGCCAAATGGCAAGTTAATTCTTTTCCAGAGCCTTAATGCTCTTGACAAAATGCCAATTTGTGGTAAAAAGTATATATATGAATATGAAAAGCAAAATGTTTCATAAAATTATACTTGCATTTCTAACTTTTACTGTGTTTAGCGGCTTTTCGCATGCGGCTTATCGCGGCGAAAGCACGGTTATGATGCAGGGGTTTCACTGGACGGCATGGAAAACGGCTCCATGGTGGTCTGTTCTAAAGAATCAAGCGGAACAAATATCTTCAGCCGGGATTGATATTATATGGTTTCCTCCGTCATCCGATTCTCTCGGGCCTGAGGGATACCTTCCCAGAAAACTTGATATTCTGGATTCCAAATACGGAACAAAAGCTCAGCTTATTTCAGCGATAAAAGCGTTTCATTCCAACGGTATTAAAGTTATAGGCGATATTGTACTTAATCATAGAGTCGGCACATTGGATTGGGCTGATTTTACCGCTCCCGCGTGGGCTCCGGATTCAGTTTGTTCAGATGATGAATGGGGACAAGGCAAAGGCAATCCCGATACAGGCAAGGGTTTTCATGCCGCCCGCGATATTGATCATACACAAAACTATGTCAGAGAAAGTATTGCGGCGTGGCTGAACAGGTTAAGAAATCATATCGGCTATGACGGCTGGCGTTATGATTATGCCAGAGGAATAGCTCCGGAATATTTCAAATCATATGAACAGTCTTCAAATCCTGTTTTTTCCGTCGCCGAAATTTGGGACACTTTAGATATAAATAATCCCGACGAACACAGACAACAGCTTTGCGATTGGATTAATTCTTCCGGCGGAAAAATAAAGGTTTTTGATTTTACCACAAAAGGATTGCTGCAGCAAGCGGTTAAGGATAAACAATATTCGCGCTTAATGGACAGATATTTGGCGCCCGCGGGGCTTATAGGCTGGTGGCCTATAAATACCGTAACTTTTATTGATAACCATGATACTATTGATAGAGCTTCATCCGACGGCAAGCATAAGGCATGGCCTTTCCCCGGTGATAAAATCATGCAAGGTTATGCTTATATCCTTACTCATCCCGGTATTCCATGCATTTATTGGACTCATTTTTTTGACTGCGGCTTAAAAAACGAAATCACCGCTTTAATAAAAATAAGAAAGGCTTTCGGAATAAATTCAGGAAGTTCCGTTCGCATTGTGAAAGCTTCTCAAGATGTTTATTCCGCTGTAATAGATGGTAAAGTAGCTATGAAAATAGGCAGCGGTTATTGGCAGCCCGGCCTCGAATGGCAGCTTCAAGCCAAGGGTTACGAGTATAAAATTTGGGTCAAAAAAACGCAGGTAGATAAAACAGGTAACAGGTAATCAGTCACCAGTTTCCAGTCATCCCGCCATAGAGGCGGGACAGGCCAGTTGCCAGTCACCATGTTCCAGTTAGCCGGTTAGCGAGTTTGCCTAATTCCCTTGTTGCCTAATAACCTAATTGCCTTTTTTTATTTCAACTCTTAACTCTTTAACTCTTAACTCTAAACTATTTCCCCATTGATACCGCGCACATTATTTTGCTAACTTATAACGCAATGTAGCTTGATTAATGAGGTATACAATGAAAATACTTGCCATAGGCGCGCATCCTGACGATATTGAGTTTGGCTGCGGCGGAGTTCTTTATAAGCTGTTTAAGGATAACCATAAAATAAATCTTCTCGTAATAACTAAAGGGAATGTCGGCGGCAATAGTGATGAAAGATGGATTGAGCAAAAAAAATCCGCGGCGATTTTAAAAGCATCGCTATTCTACGGAAATTTTGAGGATACCGACGTAAATATGGGACGGGAACTTATACAGGTTATTGAAAAGACTCTCAATAAAGTGAAGCCCGATATTATTCTTGCAAACTATCTTGAAGATACTCACCAGGACCATAGAAATTTAGCGAAGGCTGTTGAAACGGCGGCGCGGTATATGAAGAATATTCTTTTCTATGAAGTGCCGACAACGCTTAATTTTTTGCCGACTGTTTTTTTTGATATAGGCCGAGTTATGCCTAAGAAAGAACAGCTTTTAAAATGCCATAAATCACAAGTCTATAAGACAAGGGTCAAGAATTTATCAATTATAGAAAGCGCGAAAAGCGCCGCGATATTCAGGGGTTATCAGAATAGGGTTAAATACGCAGAGGCCTTTGTTCCTCAAAGATTGTCGTTGGAGTTATTATTAAAAAGATGAGAATAATAAAAAGCTCAACATTCTATTTTGTCATCGTAGCGGTTCTCATGGTTTTATTTCCAGTCGGCGGTTTTTCAGCGTGGACTTGGGAAGCAGGAATTCGTTGGTTTTATTTGTTTATTATCGCGACATTTATTGCGGCATTATTAACTCCTTTAAGCATGATTTTGGCGAAGAAAATCGGAGCTATGGATTATCCCGGCCCGAGAAAGATTCATTCCAAGACAATGCCGAGACTGGGTGGACTTGCAGTATACGCGGCTTTTATTTTCACAGTTATCAGAAGTTATCAATTCTCGCCCAAAATTGTCGGAATAATTATAGGCGGAACTATAATTTTTATTCTTGGAGTGGCGGATGATATCAGGGGTCTAACGGCTCGCGTAAGATTATTTTGGCAGTTTGTGGCTGCCTTAATCGTTGTTTTTTGCGGTCTTCAAATCAGTTTTACTCTGCAAATGCCATTCGGCGATATTTTTTCATATACCCTTTCCATTATATGGTTAGTCGGAATAACCAATGCTTTTAATTTTATGGACGGCATAGACGGTTTGGCTTTAAGCATGGGCGCTGTATGTTCGCTTTTATTTCTCGGCATCGCGTGGAATTCCAGTCAGCATATGGTGGCTTTTTTATCCGCCGCTATGGCCGGAGGATGCATAGGTTTGCTGAAAACCAATTGGCAGCCTGCTAAGATTTTTCTTGGGGACGGAGGCTCCACTTTTATAGGTTTTATTTTAGGTTGTCTCGCTCTCGCCGGCAGTTGGGCTACGGATAATCCTATGGTTGCTTTAAGCACGCCTATCCTTATTTTGGGCATTCCTATTTTTGATATGATTTATACTACGATATCCAGAATAAAAAACGGAAAAATCAAAAATTTAAAAGAATGGCTGGAATATACCTCAACCGACCATTTCCACCATCGGCTTATGAATCTTGGGTTTGGAGTTAAAAGCACGGTGGGCTTTATTTTTTTGCTTAATATTTGTCTTGGGCTTAGCGCATGGACAATGCGTTATACCAATTCCACATTGGGAACCATTTTTCTTCTTCTTCAAGCGGTATTAGTTTTTATTTTAGTTGTCATGTTGATGCTTATTGGGCGGAAGCTCACAGGTGATAGAGACAAACGAAAGATATTTCCTTAAAATCCTTGATGAAAGAAACCATTATAAAAAAAGTCAGAGTTAGAAAATTACACGCTGATTTGTTTATGCCCTTTACCGTTTCAAGCGGCAGTCACGCGCGGCTTGAAAATATTCTTTTTGAGGCGGAGCTTAAAGGCGGGATTAAAGGTTTTGGCGAGGCGGCCTTAGCAAATCACATAACGGGGGAGACTCAGAGTTTAACTTTTAATAATTTGAAGAAGGCGGCCGTGTGGTTTGAAGGAAAAGACATTGCCGATTATTTTAAGCTATTTGTGTTTGCCGAGCAGAAGCTGGATAAAAATCGTTGCGCTTTGGCCGCTGTTGAAATGGCTATTTTAGACGCTTTGACCAAATCTTTGAATATTCCTTTGTGGAAATTTTACGGAGATAAATGCGAGAAGATTAAAAGCGATATAACGCTGGTAATCGGCGGAGAAAAAAACAATTATTCCTTTATAAAAAAAATGGCGGAGCAGGGTTTTAACATTTTCAAAATAAAAGTGGGAGTTGATTTTGACAAGGATATAAACAGGGTTATTAGCGTTTGCAAAATTGCCGCAGGGGCCGGTATTTGCCTTGACGCTAATTGCGCTTATGACGCTAATACAGCTTTCAGGTTTATCAAAACTCTTGAAAAGTATCAGGTTTTCCCTTTGGTGTTTGAACAGCCGACGGCGAAAGAAGATTATGAAGGGCTTAAGTTTTTATCGGGCAAATTAAAAATGCCTGTTTGCGCCGATGAAAGCGTATCCTCGGTTGAAGACGCTTTTAAGATTATAAAAAATGGCTATGCCAATGCCATAAACATAAAACTAATGAAATTTGGACTTGCTAGCGCGCGCGAAATTTATAATTTGGCTAGAATCAAAAATGTTAAGCTTATGATGGGTGAGATGCTTGAAAGCTCCCTCTCTTCTTTATGCGCCGCGCATTTCGCCGGCGGGCTTGGCGGTTTTGATTTTATAGATTTGGATACGCCGTTCTTTGTTAAAGATAAAATAATGAGCAGCGGCGCGATAATAAAGCGGTCAGGAATATACGAAATAGACAAGGTAAAAAAAGGCATAGGCGTAAAACCTAATTTAGCAATAATAAAAAACAGTTAAGAGCTGAGAGAGTTTGAGAGTTAAAATAAAAAAAGGCAATTAGGTAATTAGGCAACAAGGAAATATGGGAATACGGAAATAGGTTATTAGTACAAAAGCAAAAATACCCCCGAGGTGGCTGCGGAACATCGTGGTTGAGTTGCTTCGAAGGACTCCTCGGGGGTTGGAAACTAATTAAATTGGAATACGGACATATGAGAATATGGGGATATGGAAAATAAGGAGATTCCTTTTTTTCGCCGTTTGGCGGAAGTGGGTAAAAAAATGAAAATATTGATATTTGTGGTTTCAGGTTTTTTAGCGGTTTCAATTTTGAGCGCGGAAGATATTAAGAATTCCGCTATAGCTGAAACTTTAAGCGCTGAAAATGTTGAGAAATCTACAGCGGTAACTGAAGGTAGAAAAAGTTTTTTAGGCGATATAAAAGATTATCCTATGGAATCAGCTGAAAACGCTGAGAATAAATCTGAAGAAAAAGAGAAGCCTGAAATTACCCCACCACCTGTTTATCCCGCCTTTGGCGGGATGAAAAACAGTCCCGCTTTCAGCAGGAAAGCAGGTGGTGGGGTTACCACACTTGCCGAATTAAGAAAAATTCAGAATATGGAAATGGTTAAGTTGAAAAAAAATCAAAGAAAAGAAATTGAAGCTTTAGAGAAAAATGCCGACCCAAAGAATTTATTTGAATCCAAAAAAGTTTGCGTGAAGATGAAGGCTCGGCACAGAAAAGAGATTAGGGAACTTAAAAATAATCATAAAGAAGAAATAAAAGAGTTTAAAAAGGCGCATCCGCAATAAAAAAGATTACAAGAAGGAAAGCGCCATATTAAAGAAAAAAATAGGCTCTAACTAAAAACCGTTTAATAGTATTTTAAACAATTCAATTTATCCCTGATTTGCCACAACGGGCAGGGGGATTGACAAGTCAAGGTTTATGTGCTAGAGTATGAGTGCGTTCCCATAGCGGATCGCGACCTGTGAACTTCCCCAGTACTGAGGGAAAGCGAAAACCCGCCAAAAGCGGGTTTTTGCTTTATGGTAGTTAGCAACTATGTTAATTCGGCAACAAGGAACAGCATTATCCACAGCCAAAAAATCCTGAACACCCAATTACTTATGATTGCAAAATTTTTTTGTCAAGATAGTAGTACTAAGAAGTTTTGTAACCCCACCTCCGCCAAACGGCGAAAAAAAGGAATCTCCTTATTTTCCATATTTCCGTATATCTGCGAAAGACAAAATCGATTGATTTCTATATTATAATCTAAAATAGTATAATGGAACAGGTTCAGTAGCGCCTACAATAGAATACGGAGGGTTTATGCTTAAATTCGTTGAATGTGTGCCTAATTTTAGCGAGGGAAGGGATGAAGTTAAAATAAAACAAATAGTTGACGCCGCGAGAAAAGTTCCGGGTGTGATAATACTTGATATTGAGAAAGATTCGGATCACCATAGAACGGTGCTTTCTTTCATAGCGCCTGTTGAAACAGCGGTTGAAGCTATGTTTAAGGCCACTGAAAAGGCGGTTGAGCTCATTGATTTAAATAGCCATAAAGGCGAACATCCCAGAATGGGCGCTATGGATGTGGCTCCGTTTATTCCGATAATGGGTTCCACTATTGAAGAATGCGTGGAACTTGCCAAAAAACTTGCCAAGAGAATCGGCGAAGAGCTTAATGTTCCGGCTTATCTTTATGATTGCGCCGCTCAAAATCCGCTTAGGAAGAATCTTGCCAAGGTTCGCAAGGGACAATTTGAGGGCATGAAAGAGGATATTGGAAAAAATCCTGAAAGAGTTCCCGATTTTGGGCCAAATAAAATGCATCCGACAGCCGGCGCCACCGCGGTCGGAGCGCGCCAGCAGATTATAAATTTCAATGTTAATTTAAATACTGCCGATATAGAATTTGGCAAGGCATTGGCTAAAAAGATAAGAACTTCAGGAGGCGGATTGCCTAGTTTGCGCGGCGCGGCAATTTTTCTTGAATCCAAAAATCAAGTCCAGATTTCAACCGTGCTTACCGATTATAATACGACTTCCATAAAAAAAGTCGTGGATGAAATAGCCAAAGAGATTAAACCTGAAAATATAGAAATAACCGATACTGAGCTTATAGGTCTTTCTTCACAGGATGCCATTACCAAATATGCCATTGAATCTCTAAAGATAGATAGTTTTGATGCGGAGACTCAAGTGCTTGAAAATAGGCTCTTGAATCTTATGGGTTCATGGCAGGTTGGAGCGAATATAGCGATTGACGCTTTCGCCAATACAGAGCCTACTCCCGGCGGCGGTAGCGCCGCGGCCATTTCAGGCGCCATGGGTTGCGCTTTAGGGCAAATGGCTATAGGCATTACTCTAATGAGTAAAAAACTTGATGAAAGCAAAAAACCGGCTTTATTGGAAGCAAAATCAAAGCTCGGCTTTTTCAGAAGCGAGCTTCAGAATTGCGTAACCGAGGATTCGGCGGCTTTTGATAAGTTTATGGCCGCAAGAAAATTGCCCAAGGAATCGGCGGAGAGAAAAACCGAAATGCAGAAAGCCATTAAATACGCCGCGGATGTCCCTTTAAAAACGGCTAAGTTATCAGTTGAAGCATTAAGGCTTCTTAGAGGTTTGGATTCCATATCTTCTTCGGTCGCTTCCGACAGGAAAAGCGCGCAATATCTTTTGGATGCCGCTGTAAAGTGCGCTGCGGAAAATGTTCTCATAAATATTTCGTCAATCAAAGACGAGGAATACGGCGACGATCTTAAAAAAGAGATAGAAGACTGTCTTGCCGCGATTCAGGCTGAAAAAGTATAAAAACAGAAAGCAAGAAAATAATAATTAGTAATGGGTGATGAGCGATTAAAAGAATAGTGATTTTCGCCACATACTAAACCACTCAATCGCTTAATTCCTCTTTTACTAATTACCGACTACCCGTTACTAAATTTTGCTGATTTCTGAAAGGAGTTATAAGATGCCGAGTATGGATACCATATCAAGAGAACTTATGTTGGATAGTTTGCGTAATTACGCAAAGAAGAATCTTTTTCATGAGTTTTTGAGAGAGAAAGACGCGAATAATGAATTTCCCGCCGAAATTTTAAAAGAAATGTATGACCAGTCAATATTGGGAGTCCATCTTTTGCTCATTCCGAAAGAATATGGCGGTATAAGCGGCGGAACTTTTGATGTTTACAGAGTTTGCGAAATACTGGCGAGAATAGATCTTGGAATAGCAACGGGCGTATTTGCCACATTTCTTGGAACCGATCCTCTTAGCGTCGGCGGCACGGATGAGCAAAAAGAAAAATGGATGACCAGAATAGCCAAAGAAAACCTTCTTGTGGCCTATGCGGCCACCGAAGCTGATGCCGGAAGCGATTTGGTGAATTTAAGAACAAGAGCCGAGCATGTTTTAAAAAACGGCAAGCTCATAGGGTATAAATTAACCGGCAATAAACAATGGATTTCAAACGGCGGAGTGGCGGATGTATATTCCGTTCTTGCAATGGCGCCGGGAGGTTCTTCATGGTTTATGGTTGAGAAAGGAACCGAAGGTTTTTCGCCGAACAAACACGAGGATAAACACGGTATAAGGCTTAGCAATACAGCGGGATTGTCTTTTGATAATGCTTATATTCCGAAAGAAAATCTTATCGGCGGAGTTGAAGGACAAGGGCTTACACAAGCGCAGGCGGTATTTGGCTATACCAGAGTAATGGTGGCGGCGTTTGGACTTGGCGCCGGATGGGAAGCTCTTGAAGTGGCGATAAAATATAGCCAGCAAAGAATTCAAGGCGGTGGGCCGCTTTCGGATAAGCAGGGCTATACTCATAAGCTGATAGTTCCCAATGCCGTAAATCTTGAAGCCGCAAGGGCTTATATTGAAGAGATTTCCGAAAGGCTTGACGGCGGAGAGAAAGGTCTTCAAACAGAAGGCGCTATAGCGAAATACGCGGCTACCGAAAGCGGCAATAAAACGGCGGAGGATGCCATACAAGCGCTCGGCGGCTACGGTTATACAAAAGATTTTTCTGTTGAAAAAATTAAAAGGGACGCGAAAATAACCTGCATATACGAAGGCACCAATGAAGTAATGGAAATGACAATTTTCAGAGGGCGTTGGCAGGAGCATTTGAAAACCAGGGGCCGTTACTATATTGATATGGCCGACAGTTTGCAATCGTTGCATTTAGAGAGTCCCGAAGTCGGAGCGGATTTGGCGGCTCTCGCGGCTAGGGCATTAGCGGTTATAATGGAAGAATGCCGCGCGCAAAGACTTACTCGTCATCAGCATATTACATTCAAACTTGGAAAACTTATATCTTTGGCCGAACTCGCGTTCATATTCGCTAAACGGGCGGCGGCCGTCGAGTATACTGAAACTATTAAATTTGATAGAAATGTGTGGCAGGCGATGAGCCGAGTTTATGCCAAAAATGCGGCTCTTCAAATAGCGGCGGAAGGAATAGCTCTTATTCTCGGCGCCGCTGAAAAAGACATTGATTTAGCGGAAGCATTAAATTTCAACACGATACAGGCTTTGCAGAAAGGGCTTATAAGCGATATGGATTTAATAGCCTCAAAGTTGAAAGATACTTTTAAAGCGAAATAAAAAAAATGCGTTAAGCGCGTTTTTTAGAGGCAAGAAGTAAGAAGCAAGAGGCAAGATTTATAAGGACACTCCTTGTACATCTGATTTCTGACTTCTGACCTCTGACCTCTGACTTAGGAGACGATATGCATATAGTCGTGTGTGTAAAACAAGTTCCCGATAGCGCTGAAATCAAAATAGATATTGAAACCGGAACTCTTATAAGAGCGGGGGTGCCGAGTATTATAAATCCTTATGACCATTTTGCTCTTCAAAAAGCGATTGAACTTAAGAAAGCTCACAAATGCAAACTTACGGTAATTTCAATGGGGCCGCCCCAAGCCAAAAGTGTTGTGCAATTAGGTCTTGCTCTTGGCGCTGACGACGGTATTCTTTTATCCGACAGAGCTTTCGCGGGTTCCGACACATGGGCGACTTCCTATATTATTTCCAAAGCGATAAAAAAAATCGGAAAGATAGACATTATCCTTTGCGGCATGCAGGCTATTGACGGTGATACGGCGCAAGTCGGTCCCGGCATAGCCCAGCACCTTGCGATGCCGCAGGTTACTTTTTGCGAAGATATTAAGATTGATTCAAAAAAAATAATTGTCAGAAAACTTATTGATGACGGGTATGAAATAATTGAGGCAAAATCTCCCGCGCTATTCACAATGATTATGCCAAAAGATTTTGAGCCCAGATATCCAGCGTTTCTTGATATCCATAATTCGCTTGAGAAACCTTATCATCAATGGTCTATGTGTGACATAGGCGCGCAGGAACAATATATCGGCCTTAAGGGGTCGCCCACGCAGGTTGATAGGATATATCCTCCCCCAAAAAGAGAAAAAGCTGAAATGATTTCGGGCGGAGTCAGCGAAGCGGTGGAAAAAATAGTCGATATTTTTGAAAAGGAGAACTTTCTAAAGATATGATTACAGTTTTAAATAAATGCATAGGTTGCGGCAAATGTGTTCCTGTTTGTCCTTTCGCGGCAGTACAAATGATTGATAAAAGAGCGGTAATAAATGAAGCATGCACGCTTTGCGGCGCTTGCGTGCAGGTATGTCCCGTTGACGCGATAATCATAGAAAGGGAAGATCCGATACATAAAGATTTCTCCGCATATAAAGGCGTATGGGTTTTTATTGAATTGGAACATATTCATAAAAAAGGAAAAGCCGCCGGAACAACGATTCAGCCCGCCGCCAAGAAAATAAGAAAGGTAGCCTATGAACTTTTATCCGAGGGAAGAAAGCTTGCCGATACTTTAAACGAGGAATTATGCGCTATTGTTTTGACTGATAAAAATACCGGCTATGAAAAAGAAATCGGAGCTTATGGCGCGGATAAAGTTTATCTGGTTGAAAATTCCGAGCTTGAGGAATATAATACCGATGTTTTTTCAACAGTATTGGTCGCTTTGATAAATAGGCATAAGCCCGGCATTTTTCTATATCCCGCCACCATTATGGGCAGAGATTTAGCGCCCAGGGTTGCCGCTTCAATTTATGTGGGACTTACAGCGGATTGCACCGCTTTGTCAATTAAAGACGGGCTTCTTCTTCAATCAAGACCGGCTTTCGGCGGAAATATAATGGCGGATATTTTGAGTCCTAATTCCCGCCCGCAAATGGCGACTGTCCGGCCCAATGTTATGAAACTGAGCGAGCCATTAGGCAAAGCGGCGGTGGTGATTAAGGAAGATATTAAAATTGACAAAAGCATTAAGAGAGTTAAGGTGATTGAAAGAAAGATTGTTCATGATAAGTTATCGGCTAAAATAGAGAATTCCGATGTCATAGTTTCCGGCGGAAGAGGCATGAAAGATATTAATAAATTCAAAGTTCTTGAACAGTTGGCTTCTTCATTGGACGGCATGGTGGGGGCGTCAAGGGGCGCTGTTGATATGGGTTTTAAGGAAAAAAGCCGTCAAGTAGGGCAAAGCGGGACTACGGTATCTCCAAAGCTTTATGTAGCTTGCGGCATATCGGGAGCAGTTCAGCATATTGTGGGCATGAAATCTTCCGATATAATAATTGCCATAAATAAAGATCCTAATGCGCCTATTTTTAATGTTGCAAAATACGGCATTGTGGGCGATGTTCATGAAATCGTGCCCAAATTGATTAAAGCTATCAATAAACGGGTGAACAGTAGGTAAGAGTGACAGTAATAGTTTAGTTTGTTTTGTAGCTACAGCGTGGCAAGAACCCCGCGGGCAGCCGTTATGCTCCTTTGCCTTTCTACAAAGGATTCCCGCGGGGTGGACTACGCTATCGTGTCGTGGTCGTTCACATAGTTTCCGACACTTTATGAAGCATAGCTTCGTTGCCTGTGTATGTAGGCCTGTCATGCTCCTGTCATGGGCATGGTCATGGGTTTATCCCATGATTTATCCCATGAGTATAGCGTGAACACCCCTCAGTGATCAAGTTGAGAAAGGTCACTAAGTCTGCGACGGAGAAATAATCGGACTAAACTATTATGTGAGACAGCTTGTCCTGCTAAAGGCGGGAGCAGAAGCAAAGAGTTTAGAGTTGAGATTGGATGGGTATAGAGAAGTAGAAAAACTCAGTTTTTTAAACTCTAAACTGAAGAGGACTGAAAGGTTCAATCATTTAAATTTCCTTTCAGATTTTGAACCGTGAGTCTTTTTAATCGTCTTTTAACAATTGTCTTCGGTATAGGTCTCATTCCTATAATTCCGACCGCCATATTTTTATTCTATTATCAATCCGTAGCGAAAAACGATATACTCGCGCTTCATGAAAATATATCCGACATGGCATCGGTCATGGTTAGAAGGGATTTTAAGGATGTGGATAAAAAACTTTACGAAATAACTTCTTCAAAAGAAAAGATACAGCCCAAAAGAGATAAAAAAAAACTTGATGAATTTTTAAAAGATAATCCTCAGTTTCTTCTCGCCGGTTTTTTGGATTCTAAAGGCAAGGAAATAATCAAATCTTCAACCGCTGAAATGAAAAGGAGGTTTGGGTTTCTTGATTTTTCCGAAGATTCCGTTTTTTTGAACGCTAAAAATTTGAAAAAAACCGCGATAGGAAATTTTGAAATTATAGATGATTTGCCGATATGCTCTATTGTATCTCCCATTAAAGAAACAAAGGAACACTTTATAGGCGTTTTAGATCTTAAAGGTATGTTGCTTGACCTCTCAAACCAAAGGATAGGAGACAGCGGAAGAATATATATATCGGATTTTGAGGGGAATTTATTTAACTTCAATAAGGATATTCCGGACATTGGTCCGGGCGAATTGAAAAAATTTTTTGAAAGCGGGAAGAAAAGTTCCGATTATATATTGTCAAACAAATTCATATACATAGGATCTTTCAGCGAAATCCCGGAATTTAATACAGCTGTTATAACTCTTGGGAAAAGAGGGGAAGCCTTTCACGGCATTAATCTTATAACATCGCTCATTTTATTTTTTTTGCTTGCCATTGCCACAGTTTTTTATTTTTCAGCGCTCTTTTTCAGCAGGAAGCTTATTAATCCGGTCCAAGAACTGATGCAAGGAGCCAAAAGAGTTTCGGCTAAAAATTTCAAGATTCCCGTTAAGGAAAAATCCGATTTTAAGGAATTTTCTTCTCTTATGAAATCCTTTAACGCCATGATGAAAGATGTTAACAAGTATCAGGATATGCAGGTGGAAAAGATAATAGAGGAAAAGCGCAAAGTGGATTTATTGATGAGCTTGATGCAGGACGCCGTTGTTCTTGCCGATTCGAATGGCGTTCCTTTATACGCTAATAAAATCGCCAAAAACATTCTCGATATTGAAGATAATATTGGAGATGGTATTGAAGGACATCAGGATAAAATTGGATTTGGGCGTCTGAAAATACGCGATATTATCAAAATGAA
Organism: Elusimicrobiota bacterium; assembly: GCA_022013385.1. Lineage (GTDB taxonomy): Bacteria > Elusimicrobiota > Elusimicrobia > Elusimicrobiales > UBA9959 > JAKLQJ01. Next base: position 22,625 of record JAKLQJ010000105.1, on the reverse strand, counting down.
AACAAAGTCGGATATAATCGCCATGGATTCCGGTCAGAAGGGCGAAAAAAAATACTACAGGGTGAATATCAAGCAACTAAAATCTAAAACCCAAGACCCTTGCATATTCATGATAATGCGGGATATTACCTTAGAGCATGAAATTGGGAAAATAAAGGAAGATTTTTTTCACTCGATAGCTCATGATATACGCGTCCCGCTTTTAACTATGCAAGGTTATATCAAGCTTTTGGAAAATTCCTGCGAGCCGGGAATGAAAAATTCCAATTATATCGAGAATATAAAGAGTTCAAGCAATCATCTTTTTGAGTTATTGCAGAATATTCTTGATATATCGCGTATTGAAGCGGGTAATCTTAAACCTGATTTTGCCGAAGTAAAGATTGCGGAGTTTTTAACCGATATAACGGAAAAGTTTAAAGTCCTTTATAATGAGAAAAAGATAAAGTTTGAATTGGTTTTGAAAAATATCGGCAAAACTCTTATTAAAGGCGATGAGAATCTTTTAAGACGAGTGATTGAGAATTTATTATCAAACGCTCTTAAATTTACTCCCGTCGGCGGCAGGGTTGAATTTTTGTGTTTGAAAAATAAAGATATTTTAGAAATTTCAGTTTCAGACAACGGACGCGGCATTCCTGAAGATAAATTGGGCTTGATTTTTGAAAAATATGTTCAAGTTTCCGAAAATGACGATAGGCGCGCGGGTTCGGGGCTCGGACTGGCCATAGCCAAAAAAATTATTGAGATGCATGGCGGCAATATATACGCTGAATCAGTTCCGGATAAAGGCAGTGTTTTTAAGATTGAGATTGACGGCGCATTTATATAGAATGTTTATTTTGAAGGGCTATTATTAACGCGTAACAATTTTATGGAACCATTGAAGGGGCTTATTTTATGAAAAAAACCGGAAAATTTATACTTGGAATTGAGATTATTCTCTCGATTTTTATTTTCTTTAGTTGCATATTGTCGATTTTTAATACTGGATGGATGTCAGGTTTTGAGAATAAGTGGAGTGATTATCTTTTTAGATATTATGTTGAAACAACCGCCGATAAAAGAATCTTTATAGCCGCCATAGACGAAAAAACCACAAAAGTTTTAGGCTATCCTCTAAAGAGAAGATATTATGGCGCTCTTATAGATAATTTAGGTAAATTAGGCGTGAAAGTTATTGGCATGGATGTCATGTTTTTTGAGCCGTATAGAGATGATCCCTTAGATGACAGGAGATTAATAGAGGCGGTAAAGAAAAATGGAAATGTTATAAATCTTTTTGCCACCGGAAAGGGCGCGTCCGGCGAAAATGAAATAAAAGTTCCTTTTTCGGATGAGCTTTCAAAATACAGCAGATATATCGGTCATCCGAATGTTCAGCTCGCAATGGATGCGGATGGCCATATTCGGCGTTATAAACCATTTCGTAATGATGTTGTATATTCTGATGCTATTATAGGGGGAAAAGAATGTTTAGATGGGAAATGTAATGGTCTTCCGATGCCAAGTTTGGCGGCTGCATCTTATGCGGCTTATAAAAACTATCCTATCAGCAGTTTTTATATAGAAAGCAAAACGGATTTAAGTGAGCCTCAAAATTTAAATTTTAGAAAACCCGTAGGATGGAACGAAAAAAAAGAGACAGACGGACATATTTATGGGTATATTTCAGTTGTGGACATTATTGAAGGCAATCTGACAAAGGAAGAGAAAGATATCATAAAGGGCGGTATTGCTCTTGTTGGTTCTACGACTTTGGGGGCGTATGATCATTCTCCATCGCCTTTTGCGGGGCTATTGCCCGGAGTAGAATTTCATGCCACATGTTTAGATAATTTGCTTCATAATGATTTTTTAAAACCAATCAGAATGGAATTCGTGATTCTGTTGTCTCTTATTCTTATCTTCACGCCATTTTCTATTAGAAAATATTCTACACTAGCCATTTTTATTCCGGTCATTATTACAAGTATTGCGCTTTATTTCTTTAGCATATATATGTTTTCCAAAGATATAAAATTTATTTTTGTTGGTCCGCTAGTCAGTTTATGGCTTTCGTTTATTGTTGTAATTGTGCACAAAGCCTTTACCGAGGGCAGAGAAAAAGCATGGATTAAGAATACTTTTGGTCAGTATCTTTCTCCAAAAATTGTAAAGGTTATAACCGAAGATCCGTCAAAACTTAAGCTTGGCGGCGATAAAAGAGATATGACGGTCTTTTTTTTGGATATCGCCCATTTTACTTCTATAGCGGAAAAATTATCTCCGGAAGAGCTTACCCAAATGCTTAATAAATATCTTTCCGGACTTACCGATGTCATACTGAAATACGACGGAGTGGTGGACAAATATATCGGCGATTGCATAATGGCATTTTGGAATGCTCCTTTAGACCAAGACAAGCATAGAACTTTGGCGTGTTTTGCCGCAATAGACTGCATTAAAGAGCTTGATAAACTGAATAGAGAGGCTTTATCCGGCGATGAAAAACCGGCTGTAAGGATAGGGTTAAATTCAGGGCAGATGGTAGTGGGGAATATGGGTTCAAATACCCGTTTGTCTTATACCGTGCTCGGCGACTCGGTAAATTTAGCCTCAAGGCTTGAAGGCGCGAATAAGTTTTTCGGCAGTAAAATAATGGTCAGCGAGTTTATTTATAATGAAGTCAAAGACGATGTTGAAGCCAGGTTTTTGGGCCGGATAAGAGTATTTGGCAAAGAATTGCCTGTAAAAGTATATGAATTATTGGCCAGAAAGGGAGATCTTTCAGATGAAGCTGCCAAATTGCTTGGTGAATACAATAATGGTTTGGATTTGTTTTATAAGACTGATTATAAAAAAGCTCAAACGCATTTTGATAAGGCGCTTAAATTGGATAACATGGACGGCCCCAGTAAATTTTATAAAAATATTTCAAGAGAGTATGCTGAAAATCCGCCCGAAAATTGGGATGGGTCTTTTAATCTTAGGTCAAAATAAAGAGGATATTGAATGATTATATTTTGGAGGCTTCTGCTGGCGCATTTGTTGGCGGATTTTACTCTCCAGTTTGATATTGTGAATCGGCTTAAGCGTAAAAGCATTTATGGCATGATTCTTCATTGCACGACCCATCTTGTGGTATCAATCGCTCTTATTTATAACTATTTGGGGGAGGTATGGATTGACTGGGGCTTTTTGAAAATAACCGGCTGGTGGGTTATGCTGATTATTCTTGTTTTTCATTTTATCGTGGATGAATTGCGTATTTATGCGATGAAGCGTCTTAAAGTAAAAGACAATACTATTTGTTTTTTAGTCGATCAATTGCTTCATGTGTTTGTATTGTTTATGGTTTCACCCATATACAATTTTAACGGAATCTTTTTCGGCAATGAGAAATGGATTATAATAATAGCGACATTTGTTATTATCACTCATGTAACAACCGTATTAATCTATTTCGTAGAAAAAGACCTTGCCGAAGTAACTTTTCCGCAATTTGATGAAAAATATTTTCTTATTTTTGAAAGAATGGTGCTATGGGGCTTCTTTTTTGCCGGCGGATATTGGTGGATTCCTTTTATGTTGGCATGGGTATTTCAGATTTTCTATATAAAGAGCAAGAGAATAATCGACTTGTCTTACGCGAACATAATTATAAGCGTATTGATAACATCTGTCTTCGGTTTGATGGCAAGAATTGTTTATTATGGCAGTCTATAAAAGAGACAAGAAGCAAGAGATAATTGCCACTAATCACTATTCTCTCGTCTATGTTTGTGATATTTTAAAGCAATAAGGAAATTATAATGCCCAATCTAACTTTTTGTAAATTCATTGAAGATATTGTTTTCACTTCCATAGATGTTGAAACAACGGGGCTCTCGCCTTCAAATTCCAGAATTTGCGAGATAGCGGCCATAACTTTTCAAGGGGCTGAAAGAAAAAATGATTTTTCAACTTTAATTAATCCTGAAACCGTCATTCCTTGCGAGGTTTCTCAAATACACGGCATTACGGACGCTATGGTTTTTCAAAGCCCTAAATTTTGGGAAGTGATTCATAAATTAATGGCGATTATGGAAGGAACGGTTTTGGTCGGTCATAATATCAAATTTGACATTAAGTTTCTTGAAATGGAATTTAAACGCGTAGGCATGAAGTTTCCCGAGCTGACAGTAATAGATACGCTTGAACTCGCTCGCAAGTTTGGTAAATTTAGCAATAATAAATTAGGCACGGTAGCCAGAGGATTAGGCATATCGGTTGATGGTTGGCATAGGGCTTTAAACGATGTTATTATGGCGCAGAAAATATTTGAGCATTTCATTATCATCTTCAAAAAAGACGGTATTGTTACTCTCGGCGATATGATACGGAAAATTAATGGTGATTGGAAATGAAAATGACCCTACCACCCCCTTATCGCCTAAAAGGCGATTTGAAAATACAGAAGTCTCACTCCCGCTATGCGGGAAAGGAGGTGGTAGGGTGAAAAATTTTGAGCTTGGAAATAATTTGTTTTTAAATAATTTTGCCGATATTGCAGACGGCAAAATTAAAATTATTTTTTCCGCCAAATCAAAAAAAAGAGTATTGAAAGTAAGAAAAAAACTTGAACAATTGCTGAAGCAAGATAAAACGATGTATGGAATCAATACCGGATTTGGAGAACTTGCTTCCGCCCGTATATCGGGTTTCAATTTAAAAAAACTTCAGATAAATCTTATCAGAAGCCACGCGTGCGGAGTGGGAGAACCTTTGAGTGAAAAAGAAGCGCGCGGCTTAATGTTTATAAGAGCTAATGAGCTTTCCAGAGCGCATTCCGGCGTAAGGCCGCTGATTATAGAAACTTTAATACAATTTATAAATAAAGGTTTGATACCTCATATTCCATGCAAGGGTTCGGTCGGAGCGAGCGGAGATTTGGCGCCAAGCGCTCATATGGCTTTATGCTTGATTGGAGAGGGAAAAGCGAGACTTGCCAATTCTAAAAAATCCGAATGGCTGCCAACCGCAAAAATTTTAAAAAAGCTTAATATAAAACCTATAGAGCTTTGCGAAAAAGAGGGTTTGGCGCTTATAAACGGGACTCAAGCTATGCAGGCGGTCGGCGGGCTTGCTTTGCATGACGCTTTAAAATTATTTGAAACGACGATAATTACCGGAGCTATGACGGTGGAGGCTTTGAAGGGAACTCCGCGAGCTTTTGATGAAAGGATACATTTTCTTAAACCTCACAGGGGCCAGATATTTGTCGCAAGCAGACTTAAGAAAATATTGGCAAATAGCGCAGTGCGCGCGTCGCATAAAATTGACGATAGCAGAGTTCAGGACCCTTATAGTCTAAGGTGTATGCCGCAAGTTTTAGGCGCTGTTAGAGATTCTATTGAATACGCTCTTAATGTTATTGAAACGGAAATGGCCAGTGTTACGGATAATCCCGTCATAGTTGATGCCGTTAAAAAGACGAATAAAAAAGGTTCGTCCATAGATGTTCTTTCCGGCGGTAATTTTCACGGACAGGCCTTAGCTTTCGTTTTTGATTTTATCGGCATTGCCATAACGGCAATGGGCAATATGTCGGAGCGCCGCATTGCTCAGCTTGTAAGCGATTTTAAAATTCTGACGCCTTTTTTAACCAAGAATCCAGGCCTTGAATCGGGTTTTATGATAGCCCATGTTACAGCCGCTGCCCTTGCCAATGAAAATAAAATTTTAAGCCATCCGGCCAGCGCCGATTCCATTCCAACATCGGCCAATAAAGAAGATTTTGTCAGTATGGGAATGACTGCGGCTTTGAAATTGAAAGAGATTATCAAAAATGTATCAAGAATTACCGCCATAGAATTAATGTCCGCCTCACAGGGCGTGGAATTTCACAGACCTCTAAAAACAAGCGTTTTTCTTGAGGATGCTATATCCAAACTGCGAAAAATTTCACCGGCGTTTAAGGGCGATGAGATTTTTTCATATAGAATAGAAAGGGTGGCCGAAGCGATTTTAAATGGATATTTTTTAAAGCGCAAAGAACGCTAAAGCGAATCTGCGTTAATAGGAGGAGGAAATGGCAGAAATTAAAAAAATTACTAAAGTGGCAAATTTATTTAATCCAATTTACGGGATTCGTCCCGCTAAAGACAGAGCGCGAGATATTATAGCGCCCCCTTATGATGTTTTAAATTCTCAGGAAGCCAGAGAACTTGTAGAGGGAAAACCTTGGAGTTTTTTACATGTTTCAAAGCCGGAGGTGGATTTTCCGTGCGGCGTTGATGTTTATTCCGACGCTGTTTACCAAAAAGCGAGTGACAATTTTAAGAAAATGCTGGATGAAGGCGTGCTTATTAGAGATGAGAAACCTTGTTTTTATGCTTATAGGCTTCAAATGGGCGAGCATATTCAAACCGGACTTGTGGTCGGAGCGGGCATTGAAGATTATGACGCTAATCGCATCAAAAAACACGAATTTACCCGCCCGGTAAAAGAGGAAGATAGGGCCAAGCAGATTAGATTTGTGAAGGCTCAAACCGGGCCTGGAATTATAGCTTATAAGCAAATAGCCGAAGTAAATGAAATTATCAAAAGAAAAACCGCCGAGGAACCGGAATTTTCAGTCGAGGGTATGGGCGGCGTTATTCATACTCTTTGGGTTTTGGATGATGAGAAAGATATCAATACCATTGTGGAATCATTTGAAAAACAGGAAGCTGTCTATATTGCCGACGGTCATCACCGCTCGGCCGCGGCTTCAAGAGTCAGAAAATATATGCTGGAATCCCGCGGCGCCGATCATACGGGAACCGAACCTTATAATTCCTATCTTGCTGTCGCCTTTCCCGTCAATGAAATGAAAATATGGGATTATAATAGAGTGGTTAAAGACCTTAATGGTTTGTCTTCAGATGAGTTTATGGCAAAACTTAAAGAGAGCTTTGAAGTTAAAGAATTTGAGGGCAGGGCGAAACCAACAGTCAATAGAGAGTATGGAATGTATTTGAATGGCAAGTGGTATATGTTAAAGCCGATTGTGCCTACTCCTTCAAAAGAGGATGACCCTGTACTGTCTTTGGATATAAGTGTTCTCTCCGATTTGGTTTTAGATAAAATTCTCGGCATTAAAGATTTAAGAAAATCCGACCGTATTGATTTTGTCGGCGGCATCAGAGGGCTTGAAGGTCTTGAAAAAAGGGTAAACTCGGGCGAGATGAAAATTGCTTTTGCCGTTTATCCAACCTCAATTGAGGAATTGATAGCGGTAGCCGATGATAATCAGGTAATGCCGCCAAAATCCACATGGTTTGAGCCGAAACTTGCCGACGGCATGGTTTCAAATCCCTTATTGTAAATAAGGCTTTCCACCCCGTAGGTTAATTACCCCGGGGGTTAGGTTCAATGTGGTTGTTGCGAGAACCCGCGGGGTGAAAAACAGAACAAAAGATTAAAAGGAAAGCCCCGATTTTCATCGGGGCTTTTTTAGTTGTAAGGAGACTGGTTGATAAATATATTTTTAGGAAAGGGTCCTGTCAGTAAGTTTACCATCAGGACCGGGGTCTCCGAGCGGTCGCCCCTCTGTATCTCAGCCTCCCATAAGCCCAAGTCGGCTTCCGAACAGCCCTGATCGGCAAATCTTACTGCCACCCTTTTTTTATGATATTGTCACCAGTTTCTTATGGAAGTGTCCCGCCCTATTCAAGATACATCCGACTTACCCACAGGCCGACACAAGGAAATGTTCGATAGAATTTGATATATTGTTTTTAAGGGGGAAGAAAGTAATTTTATGACCGAAAATTTTCAAAAAAAAATGAGAGAAATGGAGATTAAAGCTAAAAGATTGACTCCGCCTAAAAAAGACGGATTAAAAGTAGATAATTTTACAAGAGTGTATGCTACATGGAAAGGGGTATATGGCACATCCACTCCTCCATTTTCAGTAATGGTGAATATTTTAGAAAAATTTAATGCCCTTGATTTACTACAAACTTTATCGAAAATAAGTTTTATCACTCAGTATAAATCTAATTTCGAGGGTAAAATGGCGTCATTGGAAACTTTTGAGAACTTAGTGTGTGAAAAGGCTAAGGAATACATTAGAAAATATTCCAAACACGATATTTCAAAAATTTGTATATCTCGAAGTCAAATTCTATTCCTTCAATTGATGGTTTTTCGTTATTCCAGAGAGGATGGTGGGCAACTTTCAGGACGATCGCTTTTAGAGGTTGGAAAGTTATTGTTTCTTTCTGGGTCTTATTGCGAAGGAGGTAGGGTTGCTGATGAGGATATTGAAATTAATCATGATGCAATGATGGGTAATTTAGTTCGTAATATGGTTTTTAATTCGTCGGAACAACTACGATTTAAACTGCCGAGATATTGGCATATTTTTACAAAAATACAAGCTGAGATTAAAGCGGTTTATCCTAATGAGGTTTTTCCTATAGATGAAATAATTAAAGGAGTAACAGGTTCAGAACCCAGAGATATTATTATCTATAGCTTTGCCATTTTAAGCTATTATTTCAAAGATTTAGACGATATGTTCAAGAGTCCCAATGAATTTTTGATGGGCTCTGATTATTTTAAAAATATTCTCCCTGAAAAGCGTGCTGAAGCAGATAAACGAATAAATAATTTAAGTAGAACATATGCTGAATTTTGTACAAAGTTGTCTGCAAATATGATTGATGGTGGATATAATCCTGGGCCTATTTATAAGACACCGCTATATAAACTTTCAACAAACAACTTCTTCCTACTTGATTTGAAATGTCTTGTGGATAGCTGTACGGAAGGATTGTTTTGGATGGTTCATGATTCTACAACAAGGAAAGCTAATTTTCGAGGGTGGTGGGGGCGTCTATTGAAACGATATGCTCTGCATATTCTGCGAAGTTTTTTTCCAAAAACATTTCTTCCTCCCCGGCTTTTTGTTGGTGATGAAGAAGGATTTGCTGGTGTTGATTTTATTATAATTGATCCAGAATCAGCGGTATTTTTGGAGGTAACAAATAGTGCTATTCCTGTTAATAAGGTATTAAGTACTGACTGGAAAGAGCAGAAAAAATCTCTTAATTACATTCTCTTTGAGACTCAAAGTGGCAAGCAAGGAAAAGCTTATAAAATTGCTAAAGCAATTAGAGAATTTAAAGCAGGAACGCTTAAGCTCCCATGTATTGATTCAAAAAAAATTAAAAAGATATTCCCGGTCTTAGTAATGGAACGCGGTTTTCCGCAATTCCCTCCAATTCCCTCTAAAATTCGCAAGGAAATTTTTGAAAAAACAGGGATGGAGGAAGCTGAGTATTTTGAAATATGGGATATTGAAGAGTTAGAGTCATGTCAGACTGTCTTTAGAGAGGGGGCATCAGGATTTATTGAAAGGAAGCATAAAGAAGGGTATTCTGATATTTCTATGCAAAATTTTCTTGCAGCCATAAAGGTGGACACTAGCAATGATTATGCCACTAAGATATTTGAAGAAGCGACTAAATCAATGAGAACCTTGTTTCATAAAAAGGAAAATTAAAGGTAAAAAGCCTCGGGTTTTTTTATTCGTCTTCGCCTAAGAATAAGGTAATTTCCGATAGGATTTTCATTGGTAAAACTTAAGCTAATATGACATTTGCGAGATTGACTTTGGTCATTCAGTATTGTAAAAAATAACTGGTATTACACTCGTCAGGCATTCTGAAAATATATTTTAAGTAAAGAAGGTATCTGTATGGACGCAACTGGTAATAATCGTTGGAACTCAAAACTCCTGCAACATAGAGATATAAGAAAAGATAATTGTTTAAAGTTTAAAGGAACAATAGATGGTTTATTCGCAGAGGTAACACGCTATAATGGAAAGAAGCGGTGTAGAAGAAAAGAAATAAAAGCAGACGATTCGGATTGATTTGGATTATTTAGATAGGGGGAAAATATTAAAAAGAAAAAGCCTCGGGTTTTCTTGGGGCTTTTTTTTATTTTGTTTTTGCGGCGGCAGTTTGAATGTGCGATAATATTCTTATGCTAGCCAAAGAAAAAAAGATATTGAAAAAAAATCTTGCGTTTTTAGCGCTTATAATACTTGCCAACTTGTTTGTCTATCGACAGATAATCGATTTCAAACCGGTAAATCTGGATGAACAACAGCTTTTAATGGATAAGTGGAGCGGGCTTAAAGCCACAGGGTCGTTAAAAGATGTTTTTAAGACGGATGTTTTTGAAACAGGTTCGGGGATTTTTTACAGACCAATGCTCACCCTTTCTTTTATTCTGGACACTAAGCGTTCGGGAGAAATCTTTGAGCCGTCGGTGTTTTATAAAACCAATTTATTTATACATATTTTTAACACTTGCCTTTGTTTCGCGCTTTTAGCGGGGCTTGGCTATCCTTCAGGATTTGCTTCTGCCGGCGCGCTTGTTTTCTCTTTGAATCCTGTAATAGCCGGCGCTTCGGCATGGATACCGGGAAGAAATGACTCCTTGCTTTTTTTTATGGCGGCATTAGCGCTTTTGTTTTTGACAAAAGCTATTAAGCGCAGGAATATTGTTTTTCTTATAGCCCATATGTTTTTCTTTTTTGCCGCGCTTCTGACAAAAGAAACTGCCGCTATTCTTATATTTATTTTTCCGTTATGGGCATTAGCCGCGGGTTGGCGACATGAACCGAAACGCGTATGGCAAGAGATAGGCGTGTTAATTGGTTGGGGGCTTTGCATAGCGGTTTACTGGTTTATGCGCGCGGCTATTATTGAGAGTAATGTGCCGTTTCCCGGAATTGGTGAACTGTTTAGCAGAACATCAGCTTATGCCTCTTATTTATTTTTTCCTTATAATCCGCCTGTTTATGCTTGGTTTAAAGATTTATATTGGGTCCGTATTATTGTGACCAATGTGGTTGTGTTGGCATTGTTTGCCGCTCTATGGCGATTAAAAAGTCGTCATATAATCGTATTTGCGGTATTGTCTGTATATTTGTTTATTGTTCCATCGGCATTTTCAGACCGTTTTATTCCTCATAGGAATTATTTACCGTCATTTTTTTTCGCTTTGGCGCTGACAGAAGCCGGTTATTTGTTTCGCGGCGCCAAAGTAAACAGTCTTTTAGTAATGGGTATTATAAGCATATCTATGGCGGCAGGCACATATAATTATCTTGGATATTTTAAAAATCCTGAGGCCTTTTGGTCTGGCGTTCGCAAAATTTCTCCCGCATCTTCTGAAGCGGCTTATGAATTGGGCTACCAAGCGCATTTATGTAAAGATTTCGCCACAGCTGAAAAATATTATTTGGAAGCTTTAAGTAATAATCCGGCTCAGCCTGATGCGAGGAACAATCTTGGAGTTATTTACAAGCAGACAGGCCGTTATGAGAAAGCCATGAAATTTTATGAGGAAGAATTAAAGTTAAATCCCGGCAAGCCGTTGGTGCTTGAAAATATCGGAAATTTGTTTATGGTTCAGGGGGAATTTCGACAAGCAATAGCTTATTATAAACAAAAAATATCAGCGGAGCCGAATAACATAAAGACTTATTCCAAACTTATCTTTTGCCTTCGCAAGATCGGAATGAATGCCGATGCCGACGAATACGCCAAACAGGCAATAGCTTTGCAAACCCCATCCCGATAATTAGGCTTTGGAAAAGAATCAATTTGCCATTTGGCTGAGGGTAAAATCATGGCTGGTATTTTTTGATAAAACCTTTTAGCAAGTATGTTTAATTCCCAAGCCACGATTATTTTTTAATACGCGTTTGAGCGATTGTCGACGGTTAGCATGAAGACTATTTTTTTATGATTGTTAATTGTGTAAAAAAATCTATAGTCGCCTATTCTGTATCGCCAAGTTGCGGGAGAATAATCTTTAAGTTTTTTTATGTTTTTGCCGAAATACGGCTGTCGTTTTAATTGGGGATAAACATAAGCCGGAAGTTTTCTTTTTATTCGCTTTTGTTGTCCGCCGAAGTCTTGTTTTAAATCGTTTAAAAATTTGGTCGTTTCAAATATCCTAAATTTATTCAACGAACCCTCCTCTCTTTTTTTTAGCGTCATTATGCCCGCGTTTAAGTTTCTTTAATAAATTTTTATCGGATTTAATTTGAGACATCTCAATGGAATCCGCGTAATAAGATTCATCAATCTCTTTTAGTGTTTTGATTGTAATAAAATTGGAAATCGGACGGTGTTCTATAGCCGCCGAAAAAGCTATTTTTTTATATTCTTCATCTGAAAGCCGCAAGGTTATTACTCTCATTTTATTTGCCCCTTATTCTTTAATATTCGTATATATTCTAATATATTCACCGATGTTTGTCAAGGGGTATTTGTTTTCTTGAGACCTGCCCCGTGTAATTTCGTGGAGGACTAACATACTTGTAATCTTTTAATAGGGCTATAGGCAGATTTCTAAGGGCAAACTGTGATTTATTTTTTATCTTACTATAAAAAATAATTTTGGGAAATAAGTTATTAGAATTAGGATTCCTATTTGTATTAGCCAGAAAATCCATGCCGCGCTGTAGATTGTGGTGACTTTTTTATTAAATCGCGAACTTGAAAGGAAAAGATTCAGCCCTAAGGGCGGCGTCATATAGCCTATCTCAAGATTCAGTAAAAATATTATTCCAAGATGAATGGGGTCAACTCCGTATTGCAGGGCAATCGGAACTATTATCGGCACTACTATTACTATGGCCGAGAAAATCTCAATCATATTAATTGCAAGCAAGAATATATTCAATATAATCAGGAAGAATATTTTGTTTTCAACAAAAGAATGGAGGAAGGCGAAAATTTTATCGGGTAATTGAGCGTCAATCATATAATTTGTAAAGCCCAATGCCATGCCAAGCATAATAAATATTGCGCCCACGAGTAACATGCTCTTAATCGCTATTTTTGGAATATCTTTAAATAGGTTTAAATCCTTATATATGAACACTTCCGCTAGTATGACATAGAAAGCCATTATTGAAGACGCCTCGCTTGCCGTAAAAAATCCTTTGTAAATTCCGCCTATTATTATGATGGGCAGGGGTATTTCCCATATCGCTTCTCTGGCGGAGGTTTTAATTTTATCCAAAGAAAATTGTCGACTGGGCATATTGGCTTTTCGGGCTATTATTATCGCGTAGGTTGAAAGCACAATAATGATAAATATTCCGGGAACAAAAGCCGCTTTAAAAAGATCGGCTATGCTTATTTTAGCCACTAAGCCGTAAAGTATTATCGGCAGACTCGGCGGAAATAAAAGACCTAAACTTCCGGTAGTTGTTATAAGACCAAGCGTGAACTTTTCCTTATAGCCCTCTTTCATAAGCATGGGATATAGAAGTCCGCCCAAGGCTATGATTGTAACGCCGGAGGCTCCGGTAAAGGCTGTAAAAATAGCCGCCGACATGAGTGAAACTATCGCGATGCCGCCGGGCAGAAAACCGAATAAGGATTGAGCCACATTTAAGAGACGCCTTGGGGCTTTGCTTTCAGCCAGAACATAACCCGAAAATGTAAAAAGAGGAATGGCTATAAGAGCGGGCAAACTTGTGAGGCGCATCATTTCAATGATGACGGCGGAAGAGTCAATGTCAACTTGCCAAAAAAGATAAAGCGCTCCCGCGCCTACCAGAGAGAAAATTGGCGCGCCCAGAAGAGCAAAAATCAAAAGAGTTAAGAAAATTAAAATACCTATTATCATTCTTCTTTTTTCTCCGCTTCTTCTCTCCTTAATAAATTAATGAATGTGTGAAAGGCCATGAGAATGAAAGTTATCGGCACTATGGCCTCGGCGATAGCGGTTTTTATTTCAAATTTTCCGGCATAAAAAGCGATAGATTCCGCCAATGCTTCGTCTTTTATAAACTTATAAGCGGCGTAAAAAAGAAACATGCTTACGGCCATAGTAAATACATTTGCCACAAGCATTGATAACTTGCGCAGTTTATCCGAATTTATTTTGAAGGCTATATCAAGAGCGAAGTGTTTGGAATATCTTGAAGCGAGAATTGCTCCCAGAAAACCGCTCCATAAAACCATATGTCGTAAAACAGGATCCAGCCAAACTATGCCCCAATGAAAGAAAAGCCTTAAGACCACTTGCAGAAATGATAGTGTTACCATAAAAAAGACTAAAGCTATAATAAGGAACTTTTCGCCTTTTACTATAAATTCTTCAAGTTTTAATAAGTGACGCATGGTAGTTAATAGAAGTCAGAAGCGGCAACAGCGGAAAATAGATGCTTGATAAGCTTTTAAATCGTGATAAGTTTTTATCATTTATTTTTTTGTTTTTTTAAAATATCTTGCTTCTTGTTTCTGTACTGCTTAATCGCGTTTTCAACTTCTTTCATTAAATCCTCGGAATACAATTTTCCAGCCAAAGAATTTCTCGCTTCTTTTCCCATATCTTCAAATATCTTAACGGTTTCTTTTGACGCGGGGTCGGTAAAAATTATTTTATGTTTTTTCAGCGTGCTTATGGATTTTTCATTATCCTTTCTGCTCAAGAGGGTAAGTTTTCTGAAATATTTCTCTCCGGCTTTAAGCATGATTTCTCGGTCTTGTTCGGATAATTTATTGAAAGCTTTTTTTGAAATAAGCACGGCGCCCGAAGCGTTTGTTATCGGCAAGGATAAAGCGTATTTCATTTTGGTAAACCATTGCAGGGCTATCGCCGATAATGGCGAGGCGTAAATTCCGTCTATCATGCCGGTTTCAAGCGAAGTCATAACATCGGTTATGGAAAGCGGTATCGGATTTATTTTCATCGCTTTAAAAGTGGCATTGGCCACGGGATCGCCTTCCCATAGCCACATTTTAACATCGGAAAGATCTTCGGGTTTTTTAATCGGAGTATTGGTCATGATATTTATTACTCCCACTTCCGACCAGCCGAGAAGCACATATCCATTCTCTTCAAAAGTTTGTCTGAATTCTTTGTCAAATTTATCCAGAACAAAATCAACTTCATTCGCGTTTCTAAAAAGAAAAGGCATATCAAAAATTCTTATTGGCGGAGCGATGATTCCTATGCCGACGCCGGTAAAAGCGCCGGAATGCAATTGCCCTATTCTTATTTTTCTAATCACATCTTTTTCGTCCCCGGCGATGCCTCCGGAATAAACTTTAAATTTAATTCTGTTTTCCGTTTTTTCGCCCACTTCTTTAAAAAATTCCCTCATTGTTTTCAGCCATGATGTTCCTTCGGGAGCGAGCGTCGCGAATTTTATTGTGGTCGCGCTATTTCCCACGCCGCTTAATAAAAACATTCCAACAAAGAACAAAATCAAAACTTTTGTTTTTGTATTCTGTCGCCCGCTAACTATTATCTGTTGCCCGACACCCGTAGCCTGCTCCCTGTCGCGCTGTCGCGCTGTCGCACTATTGTTAAAACAATTCATTTCTTTTCTCCTTTAAGTCCGCGGCTTTTTCTTTGGCTGTTTCATTGGCAAGATTTGTTTCGGCTATATTGCTCTCGGGCGCGTTCAAAATTTCTTCTATAAGTTTATCAAAAAGTTCTTCATCTTGCATGGCTATTGCGTAAAGTTTGGCATAGATGAACTTATTAAGTAAAAATTGCCGGCCATCTTCATGTATTGCTTTAATAAAATACTCTTTTGATTTTTGGGGATTGCCGCCAAGAAGTTTTGGTCTTATTATGTGATAAGCTCCGAATATGGAATATATGCCATTGTAATAATACGAGGGGTTTAATTCCTCTATTTTTTTTGCCGGCGGGATTATAGAGGGTAATTCGGCTATGGCGTCCGGATCATCTCGATTTAGATTTATCCAAGAAGTTTTACAGAAGATATACCAGAAAACTTCGGGAACATCTTCGGCCTTAATTCTAGCCGCGTCAATTTTTGAATCTGAAATAAGCCGGTTTTTTTCAAGAGCTCTAAGAGCAAAATCCATTCCCTTTAAATAAAGTCTTGAAGCCGATTTAATATTTTCATCTTCCTCAAACATAAAAGAATATCCGCAATAGCCTTGAGACAGATTTCTAAGCAGAAGGGTGTTTTGAGGGGAGGTTTCAAGCAAAACTTCCATAAGTTTTAAATTTGCCGGCAAGGATTGCTTGGCAAGTTTTGTGTTTTTTTCTCGGTAAAAGGCAGGCAAGCCTTTATCTATTAACCTGGCGGTTTTATTGACGGCTATTTTATTCAGCGAGCAGCCATTAAAAACGGAAACAAGAATAGTAATTGCCAGAAAATTAAAAATAGGCGATTTTAAAATTTTCATTCGTTTGTTTCTCCTTATCTAATTGCTTAAACTAATTGTCTGTCATTCTTTCTTCTTTTATCAAGCATTTCAAGGTCAATATTTTTTCGGATATTTTTTCGTTTTGCGTCACGCTTTCAATATCAACGGGAAATCTATAACTCCAATTATGCGAGCCCATGGTATTGGGAATATTTACTCTTTCGTCTGTTCCAAGAATATCCTGCATCGGAAGTATAACTATTGCCGAGCGGGCTTTTAATACCTTTTTAACTATCTCTATATGCGCTTTTTTAAAAATCGGAGGCGAGCCGTCATAACCTTTAATCATGCGCCAAAAAACTTTTTTCTCTTTTAAGTCTATGGAGCGCCACCATTCTTTAAGCGTTTCATTATCATGTGTTGAAGTGGTGGCGAGAGAAATCTTCGCATATTGTTCCGGCTGTATATATTCCTGCTGGTTTTCGATTTTTTGCCAGCGCATAACTTTATAGCCGGGCACATTAAGCTCGCGCAATATTTCTCCGACATAGGGCGGAATCAAGCCTAAATCTTCCGCGGCCGGCAAACATGAAGACGCGGTTAATACCGCTTGTAAAAATCTTTTGCCGCGGCTTCTTTGTTCTATTTCATTTTCAATATCAAAATACGGCTTAATCTTTTCATCATGAGGAACTATCCATGTTCTAAAAAATCCCACCATATGGTCTAGGCGATAGATATGATAAAAGTCTTCCGCTTTTTTTACTTTGGTTCGCCACCATTCAAAATTATTTTTTTCTATTTCATACCAGCGATAGGCGGGCAGTCCCCATTTTTGTCCTGTCTTGCTGAAAGCATCCGGCGGAGCGCCTATGGACGCGCTGATATCAAATTCATTTTGCCTTGACCAGACATCCGCGCTGTCTTGATTGACCATAAAAGGCAAATCGCCGAATAATTTAATATTTAATTTTTCCGCTTTTTGTTTGGCTTTTGACCATTGTCTGTGTATCAACCATTGGAGGTATTTAAAAAATTCAATTTCCGAGCGATGATTTTTTTTAAACGCGTTTAAAACTATAAGTTCGCGGTCCCTAAGTCCTTGCGGCCAGTCGGTCCATGACACGCGTCCATAGTCATCCTTGATTTTTCTAAACAAAGCATAATCGTCAAGCCATGATTTATTTTGTTCGGTGAAAATGAAATAATTTTTTGCAAGCTCCGTATTGTTTGATATATGCCGCAAGCGGAAACTTTCATAAATTTTCCACAGAATGGGAAATTTCAGTTTCTTAATATCGTCATAAAGTATGCTTTTAAAATTTCTGAGCCTTTTTATTTTGTTTCTAAAATCGGCCGAATTTATTTCTTTTTTTATTTCATCATCAAGCTCTTTTATGTCCTCAATGGCTAGATATATAGGGTCAATAGCGAAAGCGCTCATTGATGTATATGGGCAATTTACGCCCGGCGGCATTTCATTTATCGGCAGAATTTCTAAAATATCAAGATTGGCCGATGCAAGAAAATCAAGCCATAATTCAAGAGAGCTTATATCGCCTATACCCCAATCCTTTTTTGAGCGCATTGAAAACAGCGGAAGCAGTATGCCCGTATGTTTGCCCGATAAAAGATGATGCTTGCTTGTCATAGTATTTTTGCGTAACCCTACCACTTGCTTTCCTGCTAAAAGCGGGACTATATTTTTCATCCCGCCAAGGGCGGGATAAGCAGGTGGTAGGGTAATTCGCGTTAGTTTATTTTGCTTCTTTTGCGGCTATGGCCTCTATTTCTACGAGAGAATCTTTTGGAAGCGCTTTAACTTCAAAAGCGGCTCTAGCGGGAGGATTTTCTTTAAAAAATTCGGCATAGACCGCGTTCATTTGCGCGAATTGTTTTAGGTTCGTCATTAAGACCGTTGTTTTAAGCACATTTGAAAGTTCAAGTCCCGCCTCTTTTAAAATAGCTTCCATATTAACAAGGCATTGCCTTGTTTGTTTTTCTATATCCGCCTCAAGCATTTCTCCCGTAGCCGGATTTATAGGGAGCTGTCCCGATATGAAAATAAGATTATGAAATTCTGTAGCCTGAGAATATGGACCTATAGCAGCAGGCGCTAAATCGGTTGATATTATTTTTTTAGTCATTTTTCTCTCCTTTTAGTACGCAGAAATCGTTAAAGATTCGCAAATTGCGGCCATGATTTTTTGTGAATTAAAATAGCAATGCCAATTATTTTTCACTTAATTTATCGTAACGGAATTTCAAAGTTTTGTAGCTTCCCGCCATATTCGCCAATACTACTTAGGCGCTCTCCATTACTACATCGGTGCTCCCCATTACTGCATCGGTGCGTCCGCCGAAGTTGTAGTGGCGGAAGTCCGCCAAAGATTTAGTGGCGGAAACCCGCCGAAGTCGTAGTGGAGGGGGCGGGACTAATTTATTCAATTCTTCGTTTGTTATTTTTGCGTTCTTTACGGATTCATGTTCTGCGCTTTTGCGTATTACTCATCCGCTGTCCAACGGTTTTCAGCGTCGGCTATAAAATTCTCAATAGTTCTGTCACATGAGCGTTCCGCTTCTTTGCTAAAAAAACAGCCGGGCAATTCGCCAAGATTTTTGTGATAAATTATACATTCGCAACAGACGCCTTTTCTTGAGCAAGGCTCATAAGTGCAAGCGCATAATTTTATGTTTTCATTTTTTTTACATTCCATACCTGTTCCCTCGTGTGTATTGCTAGCCCATATATTATAAAATTTACCATGAAACAACCAAATACACCTCGGAGGTGTATTTGGTTAGAATAAAATTATGAAAGAAGATAATTTAAAAATAAAAAAAATGCGCTTCGCCGGAATTGCCGGAGCGGGCATGAGCGCTTTATCGCAGATTGCCGCTATGGAAGGCCATGAAATTAGCGGTTCAGATAGGGATTTTGACAATAATAGAAATTCTTCTTTAAAGCATAAGCTTGAAAAACTGTCCATTAAAATATTTCCGCAGGATGGAAGCGGGATTTCTCAAAGCACAGACGCCATTATAGTTTCGACCGCCGTTGAAAATGATAATGCGGATATTCTAAAAGCCCAAAAACTTAATATCCCCATTATTCACAGATCTGAATTTTTAGCCGGTTATGTTGATAGATTTAAGACGATAGCCGTAGCCGGAACAAGCGGAAAATCGACGGTGGCGGCAATGATATATGAAATTCTTGAGAAAGCCGGAAAATCTCCGAGTATTATTACAGGAGCCGCACTGGAAATTATAAAGAAAAAAGGTTTCATCGGCAATGCTTGGCGCGGAAAATCGGATATTTTAATTGTAGAAGCCGATGAAAGCGACGGGACTATCGTTCATTATCATCCGCATTCAGGCATTATTCTGAATATTTCAAAAGATCATAAAGATGAAGATGAGATTGAAAAAATCTTCCTAAAATTCGCGTGCAACACTAAAAAACTATATGTCAATTCTCTTGGTCTTAAAGCGAACGTTTTCCCAAACTCGCGGGTTTTTGGCAGTGTTGAAAGCGATTTTACCGTTTCAGATATAAAGTATTTCGGTTTTTCTTCAAGGTTCAAAATAAAGGACATTGAATTTTCTTTGCCTATTGCGGGAGAATGCAATATCCAAAATGCTTTAGCGGCGGCGAGAATTTGTTTGGATTTTGGCGTCGCGCTTAAAGATTCGTCCGTAGCTTTGGCTGAATATTCAGGCATTGAACGAAGGTTTAATGTGGTTGGCGAAACAAATCAAATAAAGGTGATTGACGATTACGCTCATAATCCGGCCAAAATTTCCGCCATTATTGATGCCGTTAGCAATGTTGTCAAAGGCAAAATTATCGCGATATATCAGCCGCATGGTTTTGCTCCGACAAAGCATTTAAAAGATGAGCTAATCAAAGTCTTTTCTTTGCGGCTTGGCGATAAAAATATTTTGTTAATGCCGGAGATTTATTATGTGGGAGGAACGGTCGTCAAGGATATATCTTCAAAGCATTTAACGGATGAAATAAACAAAAAAGGCAAGAAAGCATTTTTTTTCGCCGAAAGGAAAGATATAATTTCAAAATGCGCCAAATTAGCCTGGCCTGGTGATATTATTTTAGTGATGGGCGCCAGAGACCCAAGTCTTTCGGAGTTTGCCCAAAGTGTTTTTGAAGAAATAGTAAAAAAGAGCGCAACACAAAATAGCGCATCAGCGAGACGGCCGTAAAACGGAAGATTTTTTGATTTTCAGGGTCTTACTCGGGCAAATATTCAACCATGTAATATTGCGAATTTTTGAACTTCAATCAACTTACAGTATCATCCCAATGTTTTATGCATAGCAATGAGACCGCTATCCGCTATATTATTCTATAATGGCCTCAATTATATAATCAAGCTGGGAAAAGTCTTTTTTTAAGTATTCATTGCCCCTGCTTTGAATTAAGTGTTGGCTCGGTCCTCGTCCTGAAGGTGCGCCTTCGCCGTAACCCGAATAAATGCTGTCCACCACATCCATTCCTTCAATTACTTTTCCGAAAGGTGAAAAACCCATTGAATCCAAATTGGCATTATTGCCGTAATTGATGAATAATTGGGTTGTTCGGGTATTAGTCCCCGCCATAGCGAAACTGATATAACCCTTTTTATTTGACCTTATTACGGGATCATCTTTTATTTGAGCGATTCTCCAATTAGCGCTTATTGCCGGATCTCCGTGTATACCGAATTGCGCCATAAAACCGCTTATAACCCTAAAGAAAGCGATATCCGTAAAGTAACCGATTTTGGCTAAATTGTAGAATCTGTCCGCTCCGAGCGGCGACCATTCTCTATGCGATTCAATTACAAATTCGCCTTTGCTGGTTCTAAATTTTACTTTAAAAACTTCAGGAGCTTTTTCATTTGCCAGTGCCGGATTTGATAATGCGTCGGTATTGGATTTTGCGGTTTCCATAATTTTTCCTTGTGTTTGAGTTTCTTTAATTGGGGCTGAATCCTGAACATCTTCCGGTTTGCAAGAAACAGCGGACATTAAGGCTATTGCGGCTACAAAACCTATTATCGCTTTTTTATTCATAGATATAATTGTGCATTTTTTTGTAAAAGGTTTCAATATATAATTTTGGCACCTTCCTACATAAGATTTATAGTTTTGGCGAATGAAAATAACAAATCGGTCCGAATTTAGAAAAATCCCGGCTTCCTTTTTTAACTACCCTCGCAATAATTTCGCTTACCTTTGATCTCGCAAAGCTCTTTGCCGACTTTCATATGCCATAATTTACCTTTTCCACCTTTTAACACTTTAACTTCATAAATTGCGTGCACATAAGGCTTCAATTTTTGAACATCAGGCAAATAGAAATGCGCTTGTTCATTGTGACGATTCCTTTTATCTATACAGATGGTAAACTTTCTTCAAATGGTTTTTTAAGGCCTTATCCGATACCTTTAGGTTAATGCGGTTGGGTTTTTATTCGTTAACGCAATTTTGGTCGTTCGTATAACTGCCGACACTTTATGAAGCATAGCTTCCAAAATTGCCTTTTCATTTTAAAAGGAAGGCTTTTATTATTTCCAAAGCTTCTTCTTTTTGCTTGGGCGCTACCGCTATCTTGGAGGAAATGGCTATGCCTCCCGTTATAGCGCCGGCATTTTTATCCAATATAAAACAGTCTATTCCTTCTGATTTTAAAATTTCATAAATCATTGAAGCTTCAACGGTATTTTGTGTTTTAAATATTACTACAGGTTCAAATTTTTCCATAACGAAAATTCCTCTTCGGTCTTTATTGTATATAAATCACAGTGATTTTTAAACGCGAACGACAAATTGTAGCGAATTTTTTAAAATGTCATGCTATCGGCAAATAGAAATGTCATGGTTAAAATGCTAAAACCTTTTCTTGGGAATCCAAAAGGGAGTAGCAATGAAAGAATACTAATTTTCCAACTCGCTCGCTAAAAACCTGCCATTGAAATTTATCCTAATCCCTTCTTTAAAAAAATTCCTGTAATTCCTTTCTCTTTTTTATCTCCTCCAAAAGTCGCATATACCGCATCTTCAATTAATTAAAACCGTCCCCTTTAACAAGGTTTATTTTACGCTGTCCCAATTTCTTCTTCAGGCACCCCTTTAGCGCCCCTTTGGTGCCCCTTTCACCCCTTTAGCGCCCCTTTCACCCCTTTAGCGCCCCTTTAAGATATAATAAGTCCCTCTCCCTGTTGTACCCTCTCGCTTCAAAACACCTTTATTCTCAAGTTCTTTAAGATCGTCCGTGGATTGCCTCTTTTTCAATCCAAATCTTTCTTGATACTCCTTATTGGTTATACGCCCTCCCACCTTGATAAACTTAACAGCATCCACCTGCCGTTCGCTTAAGCCAAGCTTTATCAAAACAGTCTCTGGATAAATATCCCTCGACAAAATTGTTCTGAATTCTACATT
>JAKLQJ010000104.1 GCA_022013385.1 Elusimicrobiota bacterium | reverse complement strand
TACAGCCGCTGAGCAAACAAAAAGAGCCGAAAAAGGAATCATCGGTTACTATAGGCGGAAACACAATCACTACTGTAGTAGGAGTAGTGAGCGGACTTATAGGCGGAGTGCTCGGCGCTTATGGCGGCGGATATGTGGCGGCAGCCGCTTCTATAGGAGGGGGAACAGCGACACTTTTAGCTATACCTATTGGCGCTGTTGCCGGAGCTGTTATAGTCGGAGGCGGAGCGGCTTTAATTGCGCACCACTACCTAAGCAAGTAAACGAGAAGAAACAAAAAGGCCGTTTTAAATTAAAAAGACAGATAAGCGGTCTTAAAAACAGTAAAGCCCCTGACAATAGTCAGGGGCTTTTTTGGTTGCGGGGGGGGCCGCAATGACCTTTGCAGAAACCCACTGAATACCTATGAAAAAGAATTAACAATCCCCCCCCTTTTTTTATTCCCAGATTTTTTATAGATGCTAATGAGGTTCAACATCAATGATGTTCAATCTTCTAATTTTGGGATACTGCCATTAATATGAGCTTTAAAAATAGAAACCAATTCCTGAACTTCCTGAGAATTAAAAACCTTATCTTGTTTCGGCAAATAACAATCCCTAAATCTTATCGGATTTAATATCCATATATCCTTCAAAACACAATCTTCATCACGGGGAATCATGATTTCTGGGAATAGAACCACGGGCTTAATATTATTTACATTCGCTCCTTTCACATTTCTCAGGTATTCTTTAACCCAAAGAGCGCGGCTTTTAGCTTCCAATATCGGATTTGGCGCAGTCAAAGGGTCCGACCCTAAAAAGATAGTTTCGTCTTGATAATAAATTTCCTCATTGCCTTCTTTGTCGGGATTTTTAACCACAATAACATAAATCCCGCTCGGACCTATAATGAGAAAATCAATATTGAATTTATTTCCCGGCACATCATTAAAAATATGATAGCCATCCTTTATAATCGGCTCAATTTCTTCCTTTGTTTTTCTTTCGCCTTCAAGTCCCCGAAAATACGATTTTGCTTCCCCCAGAAGCCAATAAAAAATATATCCGCTCGCGAATAAGAGAGCAAACGCCATGCCTCCTTTATTCTTAAAAATCAGCAATACAATGGTAACAAGAAACGCGCCCGCCGCCGCGCCCAAATAAAAGAAGTTTTCTCTTATTTTCCATTCACACGACTGCCCCGCGCTCCTCAAAATCTCTTTTGCGAAATATATTTTATTTCTCATAGTTTTCCCCTTTGATAATTAATCAGAACCGGTACATTTAAAACTAAAAACCTGCCTTTGAAATTTATCTTAATCCCTTCTTTAAGAAAATTCCTGTAATTCCCTTCTCTTTTTTATCTCTTCCAACAGTCGCATATACTGGATATTCAATAAATTAGGCAGCCCACTTGTCCGCTGTTTTGGCGGAAGGGGCTGCGGTTACACTTTGAAATTCCTATACATTTAATTAGTGAGATTAACAACCGTCCCCTTTAAGTCCCCCGAAATTGCTACCTCTCCCGGCCCTGACCTGCCATACACATGGATCCCCTTCTAATCGCGGCCGCCACGCTCTATATTACGGAGTCCGCGGGTTATCCTCGTCTCCGTTGACATGTGTAAGCGCGCTTAATCTTCCCTCTGCCGTGTTGATAGTGTCTATTATTGTCTGCCATGATGGCCGCTGTCCGAAGGCTATGCTGGTCAGGAAATCCACATCAGTCTTGGCGCCCACTATGAAACTGGCGCCTATGCCGGTGGTTATGATATCAAGGTTCTTCGTTCCATTGGGGTCGGAGTCGGAGCGCTTCAGCTCGAAGTAGGCGCTGTTATAGTAGGCGTAAGTGGAACAGCCTCGGAAGAAGAATATCTGGTACTTCTTGGGCAGTGTCAGCGGCCGGCCGATTATCTGGGAGAGGTAGGTAATATTCAGATTGCCGCCCAGACCGGAATGCCCGTCATAAAGAAAGATATCGGCGGTTTCCATGCCGTGCGCGGCCGCCTCACCGAATTCCCAGCTATTGGGGTCCATGAGCCGCATATCAACCGAAGTGCGCTTGGCATCGGCAAAAAAGGAGAGCCTTTTGTGGTAGGGTTCGTCCATTGTTACCTCAAACCCGGCAGCGCACAAGCGCAAAAAAGCGTTCTGGAAATTCTGTTTACCGGCATCCTCGTCCTCGAAATTCTTGTTCACACTGGCAAGGTATGTCACCTGCAACGCTTCGCCGCCGCCGTAGAGCCTGGTGTATTCAGGGTAAGTGTCCCCGCCGCGTGTGATGTCTATGGGTTTAAGGTGTGCCTGCACGGTCACAAGGTCTTCGTCGTCGATTGGGCAGCCTCTCTGATAGGGGTTCCAGAAGTACCAGAAGTCGGTTTCTGCGTTGTAATGTTCATCGGTGCAGAGGTTCTTGCCGTCGGCAAGTCCCTTTTTGTAGATGGTTACAGGGTCTTTGGGCAGGACGAACTTTATGCGCTGTGGGCCGCTCCCGCTGAGCAGGGATTTGGAGAAGACCATGATGTCGTCGTATGAATAGCTGATCTTTGTATAGTTTGCGTAGTGCCCGCCGCGGACATTTTCCGCACCCAGCAGATTCACGGTGTAGGCGCTGGAGGGAACGCCGGGGTTGTTCACAAAATCGGGGTGCGTAGTGAAGACCCCAAACATATGCTTTAGCTGCCAGTCGATCAGTCTGGAGATATACTTGCGCTGTTTTGGGTCTGAAAGTATCCCTGATACCGGGCCGGTGTAGGTGTAGTTCTTGTAGAGTAAGTAGGCTGTGAACTGCATGATGGCCTGACGCGAATCGGAGCCGTACCACTTGCCGGGGGGCGGTTTCGTTGCGGAAGAATTTTCGGAGATGTCAGGGGTTATTGTCGTGCTTTGCGCGTCGACAAAGGCATTAATGTCGGAAGTGTTCACGGACAGGTTGAAGCCGTCGACAGCGGCTACGCCGGTCATTAAATCCTCAGCCACGGCGTCTCTAAAATCGGTCGGACTGTTTGTGGCATTCTTATGGGTCGTCATCCATAAAAACACCGGAACTAAAACTATTGTTAAACCAAACACCACTTTTGCCTTCATAAATACTCCTGATGTTAAAGGGGACAGTCTCTCGTCCCCTTTTAATGACGGGACTTTTTATCGGGAACATTCCGGAGCCGAAAAATCCTATCGTTTCAGCAGGGATTTAAAAATCACATTTAATTGCCTGGCGTCAATGAATGTTTCGGGGTCCATTGTGATCACCCGCGGATCATAGATGATGAACGGATGCATCTGTTCGCCTCCGACGCCGCCGTGCTCGGATATAAGAGTGTAGTTAAGATTGTAATCCAGCGTTTTCCCGTTCTCGTACGGCGCCAGAATTACCAGGTCCCCAGATTCCTCAAGCCGCATGTAGTTCGTTATTTGAACAGATAGGATGTTCAGGTTCATTCTTTCATCAAGGTACTGAGCGAGGGGGTTTTCCCCGTCAACAGCGGAAATCGCCCCGCCGCTGATGACAGCCCGGCCATTCCTTGAAGCAAGAACGATATCGTTCTCTTTCCTCGCGATCACAGCCCCCACACCCGCGTGGTTGGCAAGCTTTGCGATAAGACCTGGATGCCTTTTCTCTATTTCGGCGGCGCCAAGGTGCCCGGTCGTGTTCCTTACATAAATATTGCCCATTGAGTAGACAGGCGCGAACACAAGGCTACCGTCCTTATACCCTGCATCCGCATCCCTTCCGAACTCGTCCAGAACTTCCTGCGGTTTTTTTCCGAACTTGCCGATAAAAGTTTCCGACGGTGTCTGGCCGTGGTCGGAAAACACGAAGACGCGCGCGCCGTGCTGTTTGGCAGTTTTCATTATCCTGCGCAGGTTTTCATCTATTTTGTCCAGCTCGCCGAAAGCCTCCTCCGATGAAAAACCGTAATAGTGGGCTTTTTCGTCATAGCCCGAAAAATCAGTGTACACCGAGGGTACATTATCGCGGATCGCTTTTCTGATGCCCTCTGTCGCGACTATCGCGGCGAAATTGCTGAGCATGGACACATATAAGGGCGCGTCCTTGTCTTTTTCCGTTTCATATCCCTGCGTTGCGAAGTCTTTCTTCATCTGCCGCCAGTCTTTCCAGAAAGTGATAAGGGGAAACCGCCCGCTTGACAGAAGGTACGGAATGCCTTGCCAAAGCTGTTTGGCGATGGAGAAAAATGTCCCGTGCTTTTCTATATCCTCGTCCATCCATACCCTGACATTGACGCCCTCTCCGCCCCCTCCCGAAAGTTCGCTCAGGAACACCCTTCCGCCGTACAGGAGCCCTTCCTCGGCCGGCACATCTTTCTCGATAACCGCTCCCCCCACTTCGCTGTTCTTGGATTTACTAAACCAATCATTGCCCGGCAATATTCTGCCGAAAAATATCTGCGACTGGACGGACATAGTGACGGTCGGGATCCCGCAGAAAAATGTGGAAACACTGAAGCCTCCGTTCCGAACCATCTCCGCGATATTTTTCGCGCGCCCTTTCGATATCGCTTCCATCAACCTATTATAGGAAAGTCCGTCTATCTGTATGAGGACCAGCGTTCCCCTATCGGACGGCATGGGCGGGGTGAAATCCGTCGCGCCCGCCTTAAGGGCAGCGGGTTCCGCAGGGAGGGATTTGGAGGGGCGAAGGTTCTGGGCAGCTGCGGGCGGCCGCTCCGTTAGCGCGGACATATCCGCACCCCCGTCAAACACAGCCTGCAATTTGGAGCGTACGGCAAGCGGATCGTCGGCGGCTTCGGCCTCCGAGGCGGATGCGCCGCCGGGCGCTTTTAAAACCGGTTTTGCGGGTTCTGTGGATGATGAGATCGGCGTTTCTTCGGATTTGCCTTCGGAAAACTCTTCCAATGCGCCGAAAGCAGGGGATTGTTCCCCCGCATCGCCGATAGCGTCGCGCAGGTCGCTGGGAAGCTGAGGCGCGTCCCCGCCGTGGCACAGGGTGTTCTGGATAAAGGATGCGGCCGCCAGCATTGCGGCCATGCACGCGATCCAGATATATTTCCTATTTTTCATAACTCTATTTCCCTCCGCAACGAACAAGAGGCGCTACCGACAGCCCGGAAAGAGCGAGCCCCTGTATTAGAAAGTATACTGCGAGCGAGTTAATTTGTCAAGGGGAGTAAAAGGGGATGTTCGGCCCGGTTCCTTTTCTATATTTATAATCCCAAACATCCTTTCCAACTTTTTTATAGAACCTTCTCCCGTTAAAAAACTGCCATTGAAATTTATCTTAATCCCTTCTTTAAGAAAATTCCTGCATCTAGAGCATTCCGCGGGGTAAGAACACTGCGGTGGTAACAAAACTAATTTGTCACTACACTATAAATCCGCTTTTGATTGTATTGAATTCCACAAGATAAAAGTCGAATAATTATCGGGCGAAAAAATTTTCAAAATCAAAGTTAACTGAAAAGTTTTGAAATATCTATGTTCAGCATATCCATCCATGAAAATGATTCATTGCTTATCAAAATATTTTTATCAACCTTATATTTCTTGTTAAATTCATTCAAGCCTTTATGGAATTTCAGGTTTGAAGCTTTAACTTCCAAAGCTACAATTTTATTGTCTTTCTTTAAAATAAAATCCACCTCCTTATTGCCATCGCGCCAATAAAACAAGTTAAAACCGCATATATGTGTTTGATTTAAAAGATAAGCGCCGATTGCCTGCTCCACCCGCCTTCCCCATAAAGCGGGATTTTTCTTTGTCTCTTTAAAACCAATCTGCGAATATACGGAAGCGAAAGATGTATTATATGCCAGCCATTTTGGTATGCTTGATCTTGTCGAAACTTTTGATTTGGAAAATTTCTGCAAACCCTTAATCATCCACGATTTATCCAATAATTCTTGATAATGCGCCAATGTGGTTGTATTGCCGGCATCATTCAGCTGACCAAGTATTTTTGTATAAGAAAGTATCTCCCCCGCGTATTTGCATGAAAGCTCAAATAGATTTTTAAGCAAAGCCGGTTTTTGGATATGAACGGTTTGCAAAATATCTTTTGAGATTGTGGTTTCAACAATGGAATTGATTATATAATCTTTCCACCTTTTTTCATTTTTGATTAAACAAGCGGCGCCGGGATATCCTCCAAAATACGCGTATTCTTCCGCGTTAAAATCAAACGCATTTTTCATCTCAGTGAAACTCCAATGGGACAACTTTATTAATTCAAATCTCCCTGTTAAAGATTCGGTTAATCCCTTATTCAATAACATATTGGAAGAACCGAGTATCAATAGTTTTAAATTGATTCCCTTCCTTGAATCCATATCCCAGTTTCTTTTTATGTATTCGCTCCAATTGCTTATTTTCTGTATTTCGTCAATAATGAGCAAATACCCCTTATCGTTAGCCGAATCCATTTTTAATCTGGCCGATTCCCATATTTGATTTATCCACAATGAATCGGCCGATGGAATTCCATCGGCTGAAAAAAAAGAATATGGCATGGATATTTTTTTTATTAATTGCTCGGCAATTGTGGTTTTTCCGATTTGTCTTGGCCCCGAAAGAACTTGAATAAATTTTCTCGGTTCTTTCAGCCTTTTTAACAAACTGCTTAAATCTTTTCTCTCATACATGGTTAGACCCCTTAAATTTACTCAAACCGTTGAGTAAATTTAATCAATTGTTTAAGTGAAAGTCAATATATTTAAAGCTATAGCTCCGCTCTGCTTTTTTATCCCTTCCAAAAGCCGCATATATTGGATATTCAATTAATCAGAACCGTCCCCTTAAACATGGCAAAAACCCCGTGGGTAGCCGTTATGCTTCTTTGTCCCGCCATAGGCGGGAGATTCCCGCGGGGTTGAGAAAAAGGTCATCGGACTAAACTATTACAAAGTCCCCTTAAACAAATAAATTCCAAATTTAATAAACACAAACTTCAATCAAACTACTACTCCATCGCTTCTTTTTGGCGCAACCAGTGGGTAAAAATTGGGTCCACTACTTTCCAACCGTCCGGTGTTTTCTCCAGATAGTCCATCTCTGTCAACTTTTTGATGGCGGCCTGTACGCCACCCAATGACCCCAGTCGATGCCTGTTCAGATAGGCGGCGGCGAAGGGCATTTTTGTGGCCTCTTTCGCAATGGCGTATAAAAGCGCTATTTGGCGCGGCCGTAGAGCCTGGAGCATTATCTCGAATAGCGGCGTTTCCTCAAGCAGCATTTGTTGAAGGCCATCATGTAGCGACGCTTCCGTAACACTGCCTTTGGACGCCTCAAAAATAAAATATGATAACTTTTGGATGTAGTACGGGTATCCCTCGGCCAGGGCGTGTATTCTGGTCGCTACGGGTACGGGGCAGTTCTTCCCATTTTCAGCGAACAGCCCGACGAGATACTTTGCCGTATCTTCGGCGGGGAGAGCGGGAAGAACATAGTTGATGGCGCTTTTGTAAAATGGGCGTTTTTTGTCATTGAACATATCCGTGAGTATGCGCCTGCGGCTACCAACGAAGAAATAGGAGACATTCTGGTGGTCCTGCGTATACGAACGCAATGTACCCTCAATAAACTTTGACTCTTTCAACTCCGTTATTTCCTGGAACTCGTCAAAGGCGACATTGTATGAGATTTTGCCTGATTTCAGGAATTCCCCGAAACCTTTCAACGTTTCTTCCAGCAATTGCCCTCCGGGTTTTGATTTCGCCACTTCAACTGTAAATGCCATGCCGGTTTCCGGGTCCGGCCGTAATATCGGGCGTAAGCTGGTGAACACTTTGGCGGCTTTTTCAAAAAGGGACTTTTCCTTGTAAACAACGGAATATATCGCTCCGGCGAACCTGGCCGAGAACTCATCAATAGACGATATTCCGAAGTAGTCTATGTATATCGGGATTGTGCCGTGCTTGGCAAGGTTATCATGGACGCGTTTAATAAGAGAAGTCTTGCCGTAGCGGCGCGGGGAGGATAGAACAATGTTTGTGAAGTTGCCCGCATAACGAATCAGGTCGCTCATTTCTTTCTCCCTGTCGCAAAAGGGGACGGATAGCGGCAAAGCCTTTAAGTGGAATGGATTTTTCATTTTTCCTCCAAGGCGCGGATGTTCCGCTCTAAGCATTATTGCATTACAATTATTGAACTACAATAATTGTATAACATTTTGACGGAATACTATCCTTTATTGTAAAAGTTCGGAGTATTGGCATAAATATGGGTTCTAAAAATAGAAACCAATTCCTGAACTTCCTGAGAATTAAAAACCTTATCTTGTTTCAGCAAATAACAATCCCTAAATCTTACAAGTTCCCGAAAATACGACTTTGCTTTTCCCAGAAGCCAATAAAAAATATATCCGCTCGCGAATAAGAGAGCAAACGCCATGCCTCCTTTATTCTTAAAAATCAGCAATACAATGGTAACAAGAAACGCGCCCGCCGCCGCGCCCAAAT
>JAKLQJ010000103.1 GCA_022013385.1 Elusimicrobiota bacterium | reverse complement strand
TATTTTAAAATGCTTACAAAAAAATTCCAATACAAAACTAAAAAACGCGGCCTTGTTCTCAAATACATTAGCGGCATTTTTGAACATTCTGGAAATTAGTTTATTTTGATCATCCATAATTTTTCCGATTTCTGTTTTTGCGGAGCAAAGCAACGCAACTTTAAATTATAGAAATCAGAAGTCAGAAAGATATAGTAATGGGCAATCAGTAATTGGTAATCAGTAATTAGGAGATTCCTTAATTTGCTTATTACCCGTTACTTGTTATTCATTACTATTTTTATGCTTCTTGTTTCCGGCCTCTTGCCTTTTGCTGTTATCTGCCATACTGCCGCGCTGTTGCCCTGCCGCGCCAATTTAGTACAGCGACATCAAATAATCAACCTCGCTCTGGATAAATATAAGTTTTTTTACAAACTCTTGGGAGCTATAGTTATTCTTTGCTATTTTAACCGACATATCCCATAAAACTCTATTCATCAAA
Organism: Elusimicrobiota bacterium; assembly: GCA_022013385.1. GTDB lineage: Bacteria > Elusimicrobiota > Elusimicrobia > Elusimicrobiales > UBA9959 > JAKLQJ01. The sequence goes on along the minus strand of JAKLQJ010000103.1, from coordinate 5,298 downwards.
AACTCATATGTGGGAAAAGCCGCTATATTGGGCGTCATCCTCGCGCGCGAAAGAATTTTTCTGTAAACCGAATAATTCTTATTTAATCTTATGACCCCTTCAATCGATGTTTTTAAACAGGGAAAAACAGAGAAGCTTTCAGTGAAAGTTTTTAAATTATGCCCTGATAAAAGTGTTTTCAAGAATAATTTGACTTCTTCAATTTCTTTCACATCGTCTGTAACGGCAAGATTGGCGCTTGAGACAAAATGTCCATCGCGCATTATATTTGGATAAAGCGCCGCTTCCAGAACGGGTTTTTTATCATCTATCAAATGCTGTTCTGAAAGAGGTTCCGATATTCTATCCGACGAATAATATCTTCCGGTAAAAACCATGGCTCTTAAACCCTCTGAAAGCAAGCCTTTGCTTTCATAATAATTCTCTTTAAACAAAGGCAAATAACCGTTTATCGCGAGCTTTAAAAAATCCTCAACTCCTTTCACAACCTCCCTTTTGCTTATGGCCGCTCTATTAAAGTCTTCCATAAATAAACTGCCGCCTCTATTCCACACGCAGCTTATTACATCATAAAGCGAAATGGCGCCGGAAGGATTAGCATTTTCAAGAACAAAAAAATCTTTTTTCTTATTGGCTTTTTTTATTTTTTCACATACATTTAAAAAACCTCGCCAGCTTTTTAGCTCCGTAGCCATATCGGATGAAATATTTTTTACCATATCAAGGCGATACTGCAAAGTATAAAGCTCCATCCACCACGGCAGAGAAAAAAACACATTATCCTTTTGAAGTCCGCATCCTTTGTACAAAAAATCGGGATATTTATCAAGATTTATTCCCTCAAGAACCTTCTCCATTTCAGAAAACATTCCCAGCTTAGACAATATATCCGTCCAACTGTGCGGAATTTCAATTAAATCGGCAATCGGATTATTAGAATCACGAAGATGAAGGAAAAGGCTTTCCCACATTGTTTCTCTTGTTTTAACCGATAATTCCACTTTTATGCGCGGATAATCCAAAGCGAATTTGGAAATAATGCCCTTCAAAGAAGAAAACTTAGCGGAATCAATATCTGATAATACCCAAAATTTCATAATTTTTTATCAAGCGCGGCAAAAAAGGACAATACATAAACACGATGATATGTAAATACGGCAGTATATAAATATGGGAAATAAATCAAATAAGAAAATTTCGCCTTCATAAATTTGTAAAGCGAATCTAATCGCGAGAACAATCACCACCTATGCACAGCGCCGCCCCGCCTATGGCGGGATACGTATCAGGAACTATGCGAATGGCTTTTTTCTTTTTTATTCCCTTATCACCGTATTTCCGTATTTATGCTGTTTTTTTATTCTCTTATCACCATCACCATATTGTTATCCTGCCGTGCTTACTCCTATTGGCCTCTGCTTTCTCTTTTTCTGTCTCTCTGCCACACCGTCGAACTATTTAGCTGATTGCAAGATTCGGACTAATAGCAATATTGTTTTTAATACTCCCGCGCGAATTCAGCTTATGCCAAGCGCATAAACCGATCATCGCCGCATTGTCTCCCGAATATTTTTTATCGGCAAAACAAACATTTACTCCCGCTTTTTTACCCGCTTCATTCATTTTTAATCTAAATCTTGAATTTGCCGCCACTCCGCCGCCTATAACAAGTTCTTTAAGCTTAAATTTCTCGCAAACGGTTATCGCTTTATATACTAGCGTATCCACAATAGCTTCTTGAAAAGAAGCGCATATATCATAAATGCCTTGCTTTGTTATTTCAAAATTATTTTTTTCATCAAGCTTGTAATTGTCTTTCAAATGATACGCTACCGCCGTTTTAAGCCCGCTAAAAGAAAATTCGTGACTTTCTCTCATATACGGCCTTGGAAATTTGATGGCATCCGCTCTCCCCTTAACCGCTAATGTGTCAATAATCGGTCCTCCGGGATAGCCGAGTTTAAGTAATTTCGCGATTTTATCAAAGGCTTCTCCCGCAGCGTCATCTCTGGTTTTACCGAGTAATTTATATTTTCCGCTAGCTTGCGCCCGCCAAAGCTCCGTATGGCCTCCCGAAACAATCATGGCGATAAACGGATATTTAAGTTTCCTGCTTATTTTAAAATTCTCAAACTCATAAGAAAGAATATGACCCTCTAAATGATTAATTCCCAAAAGCGGACATTTAAAAAATCTTGAAAGTGTTTCACCCGCGACTCTTCCGACTAAAAGGGCTCCGGGAAGACCGGGACCTCTTGAAAAAGCCACCGCATCAACTTTTTTAAAAAAAGTTTTGGTTTTCTTTTTATATTCAATGCCGCTTTTCTTAAGAGCGGCGCTAATGACTCTAGCAATTTTTTCCATATGAGCGCGGCTGGCAAGTTCCGGCACTATGCCATAATATTTCTGATGCAGCAAAACTTGAGAAAAAATAATATCCGACTTAATTTTGCCGTTTTCTATAACGCTTGCCGCCGTCTCGTCGCAAGTGGTTTCAATCGCAATTATTCTCACTAATTATCCTTCACTAAAAGTTCGTAACTATAGAAATCAAAAGTTAGGCGATCCCGCTATGGCGGGATTGCTTGTATGTTGCTAATTGCCCAATAGCCTTTTTTTTGCCTTGTTTCCAACCCCTGAGGTTTCTTCGAGAAAACTATGTTCTGCTCCCGCCATATTCGCCAATACTACTTAGGCGCTCCCCATTACTACATGGCGCCTATGGCGCCAAGATTTAGTGGCGGAAACCCGCCGATGCCTGCCCGCCCCCTCCACTACGGCATCGGCGGGTTCGCCTAAGTAGTAGTGGCGAAGAAGTCGTAGTGGAGGGGGCGGGACTATGCGCGTCAAACGGTGAAACCACATCTAACCAACCTCAGGGGTATTTCTGTTCACTGATTACTGATTACTGGTTACTGATTACCTATTACCTTGTTGCCAAGTTGCCCTGTTGCCTTTTGATTGAATTAATTTTTTCTGAGGGCTTTTGTATTGCCGTCGGGATCTCGCACTCTGAGTTTTGAAGCATTGGCGGCAACGGGGTCCACTAATGGCAATGTATAAACAATGCCGTCTTTGCCGATTCTAAGCGGCGATGCCGGCGGGTCGCAATACTTGGGCTGACAGCCGCAGATAAGCCTTACTACCTGCGTCCCGTCATACATGCGCAAACCGCATTCAAAATACATAGCGGTTCTTGTGCTTCCCAATTCCTCAAATTCTGTCTCCTCGAAAGATAAACTTCTCGCTTGAACCCTGAAATAATATGTAACACAGCCCGTTAATGACACCACCGCAGTGGAAATATCCGGCGCGTTTACTGTCAGCCAGCCGGACGGCCCGACATAAGGGCCGTATAATGCGCCTGTATAATCGGCTTCGGTAGTGGAGGCTTGCACTCTATATTCGGTGTAATCGGGATTTCCGTTGGCAAGCCACGCAATCGTTATGGAAGAAAAATAAACTCCTTTAAATGTGTCGGTTGATAAAACAGGTTTTCCGGGCTTTACCGTTGCCGTATAAGTTGAACCTATGACCGTATAATCGTTCCATATATTCAAGGCATTGGCCGCTTTAACGCGGAAATAATACAAGGTATTCGGGTTCATACTTCCTGACATTGTGGCATAAATATTAAGCGTCTGGGAAGAATTCGCCACCGCGCTAAAATCGGAATACGGCGAAGTCTGAACAAGATAAGTCGCCCCGGGGCCATTGTAGCCTATTAAAGGCGTGCCTGTTGACCATGCAACTGTTATACTGCTTGGATAAATAGCGGGAAATGAAGCTGGGCCTGATGAATAAACAAGTGTATAGGTTGACACGGTTACGGATTCGGCGGTTTCGGTTCCTGCCACATTTCTGGCTTTGGCTTTAAAGGAATACTCCGTATTTGGGGCAAGTGGTGTAAACTTTTGAGTAACTCCGGGGTCATACTCTTCGTTTTTATTTGTTCCGCCAACAGCATATATCTTTCCGCCTACTGCCACGGCTGCCAAACCGGAACGCGCCGTAGGCATTACAGCCTTAATCTTCCATGTATTGGTCAGAGGGTCATATTCTTCGTTTTCTTTTTGTGTTCCGCCATACCCTCCAATCGCATATATCTTTCCGCCTACTGCCGCGCCTGCCAAATTGTAACGCCCCGTTGGCATATCAGTTTTAGTCGTCCATGTGCCATTCGCGCCGTTCGCGGGGTCATACTCTTCGTTTTTATTTGTTCCGCCACCTCCGCCAATAACATATACCTTACCGCCTACAGCCGCAGCCGCCAAATACTCGCGCGCCGTTGGCATATCAGCCTTAGTGGCCCATGTATCGGTTGCGGGATCATACTCTTCATTTATATTTGTTCCGCCCCAACCGCCAATTGCGTATATCTTCCCGCCTACCGCGGCGGCCGACAAACGATAACGCGCTGTTGGCATTACAGCTTTAGTATCCCATGTATCGGCTATTGGGTCATACTCTTCATTTTCTTTTTGTGTTCCGTTATATCCGCCGATAGCGTATATCTTTCCTCCTACCGCGGCAACGGCCAAATGGTACCGAACGGTGGGCAAATCGGCTTTAGTCATCCATTCATTGGCCGCGGGATCATACTCTTCGTTTTTATTAGAGGCTGTATGCCCGCCGATAGCATATATCTTTCCGCCGACCGCCGCGGCAGCCAAATAGATCCGCGCCGTGGGTATCACCGCCTTAGTAAGCCATGCATTGCCTCCGGTATGCCAGCCCGCGTAAGCTTCTTCTATGGCTATATTTGTTGCCGACTCCCCTGAATGCAAATTGCTAAAACCTGGTGTTGCCGCATAAGCCGAAGCGGTTATTGTGCTGAATGTAATCTCTTCAAAAACAATATCTGTCGGCGTTTCAATCGGCAAAGTCGCCGTCGGAGGGTCCGTATTGGCATAATCCGTAGCTTGGCCTATTAGCGAGCCCGCGCGCATATAATAGGTCGCGTTTAATTCCATATCCTGAACGATCAGGGTTTCAAGCAAATTATTACCGGTTGAAGAGGAATAAAGGATTACGCTGAAATCGGACTTTGTGGAAGCCTCTATTACATAGCCGTCCACATCCGCCACCGCGCCGTAACTTACCGTAATGCTTGATTGATATACAGCGGAAATAATCGGATTGCCGGGAGCGGATGAGCCGTTTGCCTTTGAACCGATAATGGCATAATTGTTCCAAACACCAATACTGTTCATGGCCTTAATGCGAAAAAAGAAAGTGGTCGGCGGGTACAATCCTTCAACTGTGGCAAAGATATTGGCGGTTTGCGATGAGCCGGCT
>JAKLQJ010000102.1 GCA_022013385.1 Elusimicrobiota bacterium | reverse complement strand
GATTATTTCTATGGATATTCCTTTGCATAATTCGCCCGAATACATATTATATTCGGGAGTTTTTTCTTCATATTTAAAAATAAGTCCCGGCAAATTGGCTTTAGAAAGTTTTTTGGCGATTTTTTTAGCTTTCATCCACGGAGCGCCAAACCATAAAAAAGGATTTTTTGTGCCTCTTCCGACCGACACATTAGTGGCTTCAAAGCAGCCCACGCCCGGATATAATATTTCCGCGTTCAATTCGCGCAAATTGGGAGACGGATTCAGCCACGCGAGTTTTGTTTCGTCAAACCATGTGTTTCTCCTCCAGCCTTCCATTTTAACCACGCTTAATTTTAAATCTAATTTTTTGTAGTCTTTATGCAATAATGCCATTTCGCCGGCTGTTAAACCGTGTCTAACCGGAACGGGAAAATAGGCGGTAAACGCCTTTATGTTTTCTTGCAGGATTGGGCCTTCCACAATGTGTCCGCCTATAGGATTAGGCCTGTCCAATACGACAAATTCAATGCCGAGCTTCGCGGCTTCTTCCATAGCATAACCCATAGTGGTTAAGTAAGTGTAAAATCTAGCGCCCACATCTTGTATATCAAAAACCAATGTGTCAATTCCTTTAAGCATTTCCGCTGTCGGTTTTTGGGTTTTGCCGTATAAGCTGAATATGGGCAGGCCGGTTAGAGGGTCATTTGAATTGTTGATTAAAAGCCCGCCTTCTTCTTTGCCTCTTAAACCGTGTTCGGGCGAGAAGATAGCCACAAGATTTACCTTTGGACTTTTGTGCAGAACATCAATTGCGTTTGCGTTTTTTGAGTTTATCGCGGAATGGTTCGTTATTATGGCTATTTTTTTCCCTTCAAGTATATTGAAATTCTGTTTTTCAAGAATATCCAAACCGGTTAAAACCTGCGTTCTTGCGGTTAGTGATAGTAGAAATAATAATGTCAGCGATATTAAAAAAACGCATGCCTTTTTCATCCCCACGCCTACAGTACGCGTGTAATTTCTTTTAAAAGTAGGGCGCGGGAAATATGTGAGTATGCTGGTCATAATTTATTGCTCTCCTTTTCTTTTTTCAGCACAAATATGTGAAGTGTTCCTTTTTCCCATAATTTATTCGCAAAGACATGGGCTTTATGTCCGGTCCCGGCAAAAAAATCCACTCTGCCCGGTCCTTTTATCGCGCCTCCTGTATCTTGGCAAAAGACGAATCTTGAATCAGATTGTAATCCTATAAATTTATTTTCAGCGTCAATTTTCGGCATATTGAGAGAAATATAAGCCAAAGCGCCTAAAGGCAGTATTGAAGCGTCAGTGGCAATTGAACGCATACCCACAATCGGATAACCGAAAGTCCCTTGCGGCCCTTCCAAAGGATCGCCTATTTCTTCAAGTTCAAAAAAGGTATATCGTTTATTGACGGAAAGAGTTTCTTTTTCAATTTCAGGATGTTCAAGGATATATTGTTTGGCTTTTTGATAGTTTAGGTCTTCTCTTTTTAGAACTCCTATATCCAGCAAATGAGTTATCCAGCCTTTAAAAGGCAAGCTGTTTGTGGCGGCAAATTTTGCTTTAATTGTTTTTCCGTCGGGCAAAGCAAGTTTTCCGGAGCCCTGTATATGCAAATCCATGATATCTATTCTGTTAATAAACCACGCTATTTCCAGATTTTTGCCTTCAAATAAATTCTGAAAATCTATTTCATTGCGCGTATAATAAGGAATAAGATTGCCGTTTTCAATTCTGCCCGATATTTTTTCGCCTTTAAATTTCGGATTAAAATCCTCTAGATTTGCGTAAATGAGGTCGGGAGGTTTGGCGTAAATGGGATATTTATATTTTTTTGTCTTGGTTAAACCGGCTTCTATTATAGGTTCATAGTATGAACTGAAAGTTACGGTCCCTTCATTGTCCGAGCCGGCCATTTGGTAAATATCAAAATTTTCCTTTATTCTCAGATTAAAATCAGTTTCATTTTTTGAATCTTTTAGTATTGCTAAAAATTTATTAGCAGACGCTATCAAAAGTTTCGCATTCACTTTTCTTGCGCCGAACATATAAAACCTTTCATTATCCTTAATACTTTCAAGATATAAAGCATTTTTTTTAGCCGCCTTCAAAAGGCTTTCCTTATTATCTTTATCAATGAAAAAAGGAATATTGTCATGAGTAAGAAGTTTAAACGGAGCTTCAGGTTTTACGATTATAGGCTCTTTAACGGTTTCTTTTATAACGGGTTTTGGCTTTGGCGGCATAATAGCGCATCCAGATAGAAAAACGAATATTAAGGGAAGTATATGGCATGTTTTCATAAGTTCTCCAAGTCACCAGTCACCAGTTACCAGTCACCAGTTACCAGTCACCAGTCACCAGTTACAGTCACCAGTTACCAGACACCAGTCACCAGTTACCAGTCACCAGACACCAGTTACCAGTCACCAGACACCAGTCACCAGACACCAGTTACCAGACACCAGTTACCAGACACCAGTTACCAGACACCAGTTACCAGACACCAGTTACCAGACACCAGTTGCCAGTTACCAGTTACCAGTAATCTGTTTATCTGTCGCACTGCTCCCGTGGTGCCTATGGCGCCAACAAGCGCGCTGTATCGCTGCCGCGCTGCATCGCTACCGCTCTGTATCACTGTTGCACTGCCGTGCTGTATCACTGTCGCACTGCCGCGCTGTATCACTGTCGCACTGTCGCTCTGTATCACTGCCGCTCTGCTTTCCTAATATATTACCATTATTTTGCTTTTTTAGCGCCGCGTATTTATTTCAATTGTAACCTTTATGCCATTGACACAAGCCCTATGTAGTGATAAACTTTAGACATGACTAAAAAAATGCTTATTTTCTGTTTACTACTTATATTTCCCTCAACGCTTTTAGCGGTGGGGTCTAAAATTTTAGCTTTTACCGGAAATGTTGAGGCGCGTTTAACGGCTGCCGATGAAGATTGGGTTCCGGCTAAAAGAAATATGGAAATACTAGAAGGCGGAACGATTAGAACCGGCGCTAATGGCGCCGCTGTTATTTATATGCCGAATAAAACCAAAATTTGGCTTAGAGCTAATTCCAATCTTGAAATTGAAGAAAATAAGAGCTTTGCGACTAGAATATCGCTTTTGTTTGGGAGTATAAAAATTAGGGTTCCTCATTTATTAAGAAGAGAAAGATTCAGAGTGAAAACTCCCACTGCTATTTGCGCGGTAAGAGGCACGGAGTTTACTCTTTCAAGTTCCGAAGAAGGAAAAATGAGGATTGCCGTTCTTTATGGCGAAGTTAAACTTGAATATACGGTTCCGCCAAGCCAAGGCAAAAATGTGGTTTATATACCTCAAGGCCATATTTTGTCAGTGGCTGAAAAAGGAAAGCAGGGCGAGCGCGCTCTTTTAACAAAAGCGCAAGAAAGTAAAGCTCTTGAGAATTGGGATCCGGGTTTGACTCCGGATGAAAGACAGAAAATGTTTCGGCAAAAAGAAAATGATAGACAGCAGGTAAAGGAGTTTGCGAGAGTTGCCAATGATACCGACAAAAAAATTAGAAGTTTTACCGATATCGTTAAAGAGTCGGATATTGAAGCGGGAAGAACGCTTAAAGATGTTCACGGCAATTTGGTGAGAGTGGATCAGCGCTTAATGAGGCCGGATGGTCAAACCCTGCAGTTTTTCAATTTAGTCAAAAGACCCGTTTATACCAATAAAGACCATACGGGAATTGGCGGTTTCACATATAATGGAGCTACTTCAATTTCAAATAGACTGGATTTATTGCAGATGAATATGGTTTTCAATAAAACTTTGCCTGATAGAATTGAAGATTGGCCGGGTTTTATGGATAATAATTCGATTTTTGCCGAGAAGGCGGCTTTTGTCTCGGCTAATAAAACAGATTCAAGCAATGTGTTTTTTACTGCCGAATATTATTTGAGAGATGAGGCGCGGGATGAATTGGTTAATAATTCAAGGGTCATAGGTTTTAGTGGAACAAATGACGGAGATAGAGATGTGCTTGTAGCTGGTGTTGTTGGTAATTCAGATTTTCTGAAAATAACTAATATTACTGCAAACAGTATTGGCATGAATGTGGAAGACGGTGGACTATCCAACGGAGTTCTAAAATATACTGATGGCAGTAACCCGGCCATAAGCGGCATTAACTGGTCAATAAAAATGCCGGCACCCGTTGTTAATGATGGCACCAATTATTGGGAAAATATTGATAGCAGTGCAAGTCTTTATCATTTTGAATCTGATGCCTATAAGGTAGGAGGAGTAAATAGTTCGGGAATTTCTATTCCTATAGGTGAATCTAATCCCATCTTTTGGTATGCGCGTGAAAGTTATGTCATCAATAACGGCGGAGGTATTGCTAAAACTGAGGATTTTACCGATTCAGGAAAAGATCCGTTCTCTATCCTTAAAGAGCATGCTTTTGAGGCTGTGGTGTATATAAAGAAGAATGCTCTGTCGGCTGCAGGAAATGTCAATAACCTCACCTTTGAGGATTGGACAAAAAGCAATATTGAGGATTATATTTCGGATTATGATTTTTTTACTCATAATGGAGAAAATAATAATATTGACATCGTTGTTATTCCTGACTTGGGAGTGGCCGCTGTTCAGAGAATGCTACCTATTTTAAGCAAATTGTCAGATTAGTTAAGAAGCGCGATAGCGCCGCAGAAATATCGCAAAGAACGCAAAAGAATTTTACCCTGCAGATAGCAGGTAAAAGGCTACAGGCGGCAGGAAGTCAGGGAAGAAGATTTTTCAGTTACTTGTGACTGGGGTGACTTGAGACTTGTAACTCTTGGCAGAGCCAAGAAATTTGAGAGGTTTTTAATAAATGAAGAAAACATTATTATCTGTAGTTTTAGTATGCGGCGCGGTAAGCATTTCTTCAGCGGGAGTAGATTTTGAATCCAAAGTGATGCAATTGGCCGGCGAGATAATCGCGAATCCCGCGGCCTTTTTTTATGACTTTCAGCAGGATTTGGAAGGCACTACGCCTCTTCCTCCGGGAAAATCTTACGGTTTCCAAACCGGCCTTTTTCCGACTACCATTCCTATGGGCTATACCAATTTATCGGGAAAATACCGCTTGCATGCCGAAGGCAGGATTGCGCCCTGTTTTCCGCAATTGGATTTAATCGGCGGCTACTGGAATATGATTTGGGCTAAAATGGCGGCCAGACAATCCGATGACATAGACAATGCTAAATTCAACGGTCATTATATGGGTTTTATTTTGAGTTCTTCAGTGAGTCCGCGCATGAGGACATTTTGGGGTTATAAGCGTTCGCAATTAACCGCTGATTTAAAACTTAATAAAACCGTTGATTTCATGGGAACGGATGTGAGTAGTTTTAATTCAGGTTTAAAAGATGATTTTTTTATCGTCGGCATAGAGCATCCCAAAACCGTGGGCAAACTATGGAGCATGCAGCTTAATTACGGTATTAGAGAGAAGGTGATAAGCGCTAAAGTAAGCTGGTATGGAAAATATTTTGAAATGGGCCTTAATATATTTCCGGAAGGCGTGCTTGTCATACATCCGGTTTGGAATTTTCACTTAAATTTCTAAAAACCATTTTCCACCTCGGAGGTGGAAAATGGTTAATGGAGGATTTGGTTAATGAGAAGAATGATTATGTCTGTAATAATGGTTTTGGCTTTTGGTTTGAAGTCTTTCGCGGCTACGGCCGAACAATCCAAAATATTTACGCCTTATTTTGATATGATTTTATCGGAAGGCGCGTTTGTTCCGTCGGAAGGAGATTTTTTTAGCGGCGGCAATATAAACACTCAGGTCGGTTTATTGTCCAAAATCAATGAAGAAAACTCAATTTTCGGAATATATAATTTCAATTACTCGGGGCCTGGATTTCAACCGCAAGACGCAGGACAATTTAGCGAGAGAACAATGGGACATAGCTTCAATATTGAATATAGAAGAAAGTTGAATGACAGATTTCGCATAAGACAGGGCATTTCATATGGGATTGAATATAAAAGAGCCGGAGCTAATGAGGCATGGGAGAACGGGCTTTATAATACCAATTCGCTTGGTTTTAAATTCGCATCTGATTATAGCTTTGATTTTAACAGGAACGGAATTGTTACGCTTGAGTATTTGCAGAGAAATATTGAATTTCCGAACTATACCGATCTTTTGCTTGAGTTTCAAGGCGCGGGTTCATCATCAGAGCTTTCGGGCGGTCTTCAAGATCAGCAATTGCGGCAAATTTCTTTAAGAACAGGCTGGAATAAATTTTTCGGCGGGATTACATATACTCTGCAAAAATTCAAAAATCAAAGAGTGGTTGACAATAATGGAACAGGAGGCGGCATATACGGTGATGCATTGCAAAAAGATAAAAATTCCATGTTGGATTTCGGTTATCACCATACGCTGTGGATTTTTGAAATGGCGCCGGTAATTTCATATTCATGGCATAAGTCAAATCAGAATTTTGTGAGATACAAATTTCTCGGAGATACCGCGCCGGATTTTATCGCCGGCAATTACGATTATAATGAGCTGAATTTAACAGTGCCCTTAGACCTTTTAATAACCGGAAGATGGTCGATATCGGGAGCATTAAGCATGGTTAAAAGGAATTATACCGATAGACCGGCAAGAGATTCCAACAATACTTACACTTCTTCCAAGCAGAGCAATACGCTTACCACTTTAAGCGGCGGAATTAGAAAAAAGATGAATGATATTGCTACGGTTAGAATAAGCTATTCTTTAGTTGTGGGTTCGTCAAATAACAAGTTTGAAAGGTATCTGCCCTATAATTACACAGGCAATTCATTGGGCGTGGCTTATCAACTTTCCTATTAATGTAGGTAGCTTAGTTGAAGGTTGAGAGTTTAAAGTAAACTCCGCTAACTTCCATATCGCGTTCGTGTTCGTCACCTAGCTACTGCTCATATATTTGATATAATAAATATCCGACTATGCAGGGCAATTAGTAAACCCGCTATATCTGTGAGGACAAAATGTATCTGAAAGCTATTGAATTGCAAGGGTTTAAATCATTTTCCAGTAAAGTAAAGTTTCCGCTAAAACCCGGAATAACTTGTATCATCGGCCCAAATGGCTGCGGCAAATCAAATGTTGTGGATTCCATACGATGGTGTATAGGCGAAATGTCTTGGAAATCGCTTAGATTGCCTTCAATGATGGATGTTATATTCACAGGAACGGCCAAACGGCCGGCCTTAAGTATGGCTGAAGTCAATATGACTTTTGATAATGAAGAGCGAAAGCTGCCGCTTGATTTTAAAGAAATTACCGTTACCAGAAAAATATATCGCTCGGATGAATCGGAATATTTTATAAACAGAGTGCAATGCAGGCTTAAAGATATACGAGAAATGTTTTTGGATACTGGTATCGGCAGTGACGGATACGCGATAATAGATCAAGGCGAGGTTGAATCAGTCCTTGCGGCAACTCCGCAGCAAAGGCGCGAGATGTTTGAAGAAGCGTCCGGCGTGTCCAAATATAAATCTAAGCGGGAAGAGGCCATAAGAAAACTTGAAAAAGTAGATCTTGATTTGGGGCGTTTGGCGGATTCAATGACGCTCATAAATGATCAATTAAAAAAGCTTAGCAGTGACGCTAAAAAAGCGCTACTCCAGCAAAAATACAAGGAAGAGCTTAAATCGGCTGAAATAGCGATGTTCTCCGGCAATATCAAGGGGTATAGAAATAGCATTTCCTTGGCAAATGAAAAATTGAAACCCATTAATGAAGAAATTAGCGAGATATCTTCAAATATTATCGCGCTTGACGCGGAATCATCGGCTTTAAATCTTAATCTTACCGAAAAGTCCGAGGATGAAAGAGCTTTAAGGGAAGATATTGCCGCTGTGAAAAGCAATAAAGTCGCTATTGAAGGAAAAGTAATCGGCAGTGAAAACATGATAGAGCAAATAAACAAGCAGTTGAGCGATTTGGCTGTTTCCGAAGATAAAAATAAGGTAAAACTTGAAGATATAAACCCTCAATTGGAATCATTAAATGAAAAGCTTAACCAAGCCAAAGATAGTTTCTCCGCGCTTAAAAGTGAATTTGAAGCTATTGCGGGCAAAGAAAAGGACTTGGGTATTGAAATAGCTGATATCTCAGATGAAATTTCAAAAAAAGAAGACGCTCTTGTGGAATTATATCAGCGGCGAAATAATGCGTCCGCTGAAATGGCAAAAATAGAATCCAATATAGCGCATTTAAAAGAGGATGTTCTTTCGGCCAATGCGGATTTGGAGAAGCTTAATTTAAAAAAGAATGAGCTGGAAAGAAATGCGTCTGAAATTAAGGAAAAGATTTTAAATGCAACCGATGTCTATGATGAAAAGCTATCCGCTTTGCTTACTATGGAAGCCGATAAGAAAAATTTGGAAGAAAAAATAAAACAAACAGAATTGAGATTGGCGCAGGTGAAAACGGATAAAGCCATAAGCGAGAGCCGTCTTGAAACTATTCTTAAGCAGGGCGCTAAAGATAGCTATTGGGTTGGGATAAATCATGTTTTAAATGCCGATCTCAAAGGAGTAAAAGGAACTTTAAGACATATCATAACCGTAAGAAAGGAAGATATGGTTATGGTGGAAGAAGCTTTTGGAAAATTTATGGATTCCATTGTATGCGATACTTTGGAAAACGCTCAAGAAGCCATAAAATATCTTAAACACATAGGCAAGGGAAGATGCAGATTTATCGTGCTTGACAGGCTTTCAGCCGTTGAAATTTCCGATTGGGATGTTCCCAATGCGGTAAAAATAATGGATAGGATTTCTTGCCCCGATGAGTATCAGCCGATGATTTCACATCTTTTGAAAAATATTTATATATCGGACGGCTCGGTTTTGAGTTCTTTTTGGATTTCAGGCGGCATCAGGGAAATTGATTCAAATGAACCGTATTGGGAGGAAGAAGGCGCGCTGAAAGAAAAGATTAAATCCCTTGGCGAAGAAGAGACGGGGCTTTTTGGCGAAAGAGAAGAACTAGAAAAAAATATTATTGAGCTCAATCTTTCAATTGATATTGCCGAAAAAGATGTCAGTTCAAAGCAAATGGAAATTGAAAAAATGAAAAATGAGGCGGCTCAAGCGGAAAAAGAATATTCAGTAAATTCCGGGAATATAATTTTTATGGAAAGCGAAATAGATAAATTTCAAGAGAACATAAAAACGCAAGAAGAAACTCTTTCGGATTTTACGAGTAAAGCGGATGAATTATTTAAGTCGGAGGAATCTTTTAAAAACGAACTTTCCGAGCAAACTTTGAAAAAGGAGGCATTACAAGCGGAATTTTCCAAATTAAAGGAAGATATAGGCTCAAAACGCAGTACGGTTTCCAATTATGAGGACAATGTTATTAATCTTAAGGACGAAATAGGGAGAACCGAAGATTTTAGAAAACATCTTATAAGCGAGAAAGAAAATTTTGCGGTAAAGAAAGAGGAGCTATACCTAGATATAGAAAACTTAAAAAACGATATTGAAAGTTCCCAAAAAAATCTTTCCGAAGTAATGAGTGAATTTGCCAAAAAAGAGGTGATGGAAAGCCAAATCTCAACGGAGATTAACGATTTAAAGAATAAATACGACGGTGTAAACAGCCAAATCAGAAACGCCAAAGAAGTTTTCTCGGACCTTGAAAAAAAGAGCCATGAAATTGAGTTGGCAATAAGCGGCGATAGCGCCAGAATGGATGATCTCGGTCGCAGGCTTATTGATGATTGGAATATCAGCGAAGAAGAAGCGGTTGAAAAATACGGAAATATTGAAGTTGACGCTGACAGAGCCCAGTTTCTTAAAAAGAGGATTGAAAACATGGGGCCGGTAAATATGACGGCGCCTCAAGAGCATGAAGCTTTAATAACACGGTATAATTTTATGAATTCGCAGGTGGAAGATCTAAATATAGCCAAAAGCAATTTAAAATCGGCCATTTCAAGGATCAATGAAACAACTAGGGAGAATTTTAAGAATACATTTGATAAGGTAAAGATTCATTTTAGCCAAATTTATGGCATGCTTTTTAGCGGCGGCGAAGCGAATCTAATGTTGACTATGCCGGATAATCTTCTTGAAACCGGTGTTGAAATAATGGCCAATCCTCCCGGAAAAAAACCCATAAGCATATCTCAACTTTCAGGAGGAGAAAAAGCGCTTACGGCATTAGCATTGCTTTTTAGTTTTTTTTGCGTCAATCCTTCGCCGTTTTGCGTTATGGATGAGGCGGATGCGGCGCTTGATGACGCCAATGTGGAAAGGTTTGTGCGTCTTATAAAAGAATTTTCCAAGGCTATGCCGGGTGTCGCATCAGGGAGCTATGCTCATCCCGCCACTACTGCATCGGCGGGCAAGCAATCGGCCAAGACTACGCAGTTTATCGTTATCACTCATAACAAAAAAACCATGGAAGCCGCCGATGTGCTTTACGGAGTTACTATGGAAGAACCCGGCATTTCAAAGCTTATTTCGGTTGATCTCAAGAAAGCTTCGTCTTTTGTTGATTCTTCCATTGAACCGGTTTCGAACAAAAGCCCAGAGGCTGCGGAAGTAAAGCGCAGAGATAAAGCTCAAAGAGCGCGGATATAAAGCGCAAAGACTTCAAAATTTAGCGTCCTTTATGTCAAGAAGTAAACCCCGTTAGAGAACAACCTCTAACGGGGTAAAAAGCAAGAAGATGGCGCATAAATACGAAAACACATTGATAAGATAATATTTGAATCATAGGTTTGATGTTCCGGAAATTTCACTTTGCCGTAGTTTACAAACTTATTGCCATATCAACGCTGTTTAAGCGAGAGGAATTATGCTTTACGGAGTTTTTTCCGATATTCATTCCAATTTTCAAGCGCTTAAGAAGGTGCTTGAACTTTTCAAAAAAAACGATATTGAAAATTTCATATATTGCGGAGATATTGTCGGCTATGGCCCTCAGCCTGCTGAATGCTTGGATGCCGTTATGAGGCTTAAAAATCTGATTATTGTTTCCGGCAATCATGATGCCGTAGTTTGCGGGAAGATGGATATTAAATGGTTCAATTCATCCGCCATTAAAGCGATAAAAATAGTGAATGAGGAATTGAGCGGAGCTATGTTGGGTTTTTTGGCAAGCATTCCTGAATTTGTGGAAAATAAAGATTTTACTCTTGTTCACGGCTCTCCGGGAAAGCATCTTACCGAATATCTTGTAAATGAAAATCAATTCATGGATAATTTGACGCTTTGGAAAAATTCCGTGTGTTTTGTCGGTCATAGCCATTTATCTATGTATTTTAAATACAAAGGCGGAGGGGTTTTAAAAGAGTTCATTACACACGGGCAGAAAATCATAATGGATAAATCCGCCAGATATATTTTTAATCCCGGTTCGGTAGGACAGCCGCGCGATGGCAATGCCTTAACTTCTTGCGGCATTTATAATTCGCAAAATAAATCATTTCAAATATTCAGACTTGAGTATGACAGGGAAAAAACTCAAAAACTGATGAAGGAAAAGAATATGCCGCAGGCTTTAATTGATAGGTTGAGGTTTGGTTTATAAAACGGCAGATAGAGGTTAAGATTCAAAACAGCAAAATAGCGCGGCGGCGCTTATGGCGCCACGGCAGATTAAAGAAAGGGCACAAAGTAACGGCAAGAAGCCGGAATTATAAGGAAATATTTTATAATTTGACTTCTAGAATTTATGCATAGGAATTTCAAAGTGTAGTCAGTTTAGTTGTTTTGTAGCTGCAGGGTGGACTACGCTATCGTGTCGTGTGTATGCTGGACACAATTAATTTGTATCAATGGCTTGCTCTGCCTAATTTAATGCATAGTTAGGAGAATGATGATTAAGATTTTGATAATAGACGATGATAAAAACTTTATAGACACTCTTGAAGACAGTTTCAAGATGAAAGATGTGAATGCCGAAATTATGGTCGCCAAATCCGCGAAAGAAGGATTAAAAGCGCTTTCAAAAAGTATTCCTTCAATAATAGTATTGGATGTTCAGCTTCCCGATATGCACGGAATAGAGTTCCTCAAAATAATTAAGGAGTCAAGGAAATTTAAGAATATACCGGTAATATTTATTTCGGCCAAGTATACCGAACCGTCTGACAGGGCAGACGCGATGCTAAATGGGGCATCATCGTTTTTTTCCAAACCTGTGGATATAGATGTTTTGTGGACGGAAATAAAATATTTGCTTGACAAAAAAGAGTAAGTCTTATAAACTCAAAAGTAGAAAAATAGAAGCAAGAGACAAGAAGCAAGAAGTCAGAATTGTGAGGAAATACTTTATAATCTGATTTCTGATGTCTTGCCTCTGATTTCTAAAATTTGTTTATAAGGAGGATTAGAATGTCTAATGAAATAGAATTAACGGATGCCAAATTTGAAGAAGAGGTTATAAAAAGCCAAGTTCCGGTATTGGTGGATTTTTGGGCGCCTTGGTGCGGTCCGTGTAAAATGTTGGGCCCGGTAATTGAAGAATTAGCCGACGAGTATTCCGGCAAAGTTAAAATATGCAAATTAAATACGGATGTTAATCCGGATTCGTCCGCTCAATATAAAATTTCGGCCATACCGAGCGTATTATTTTTTAAAGATGGAGCGCAGGTTAATGAACTCGTCGGAATGCAGTCTAAAGAGGAGATTAAGAAAATTTTAGACGAATTACTTTAGTTAAGAGTAAGTAGTTGAAAGTTTAGAGTTCACCATGGGATAAACCCATGACATGCCCGTGTTGAGGCAAGTGGATTGCGCTGTCGTGTTCTGTTCGCAAGGGTTTCTCCATGTACCACATAGAGGTGGTGCATGAGGTAGCTGTGAGCCCATCGTGGTTCATACCATCTGATGAACCTCGAAAGGTTCGGTATTCCATAGAGCTTTGTTGTTTCTGTTGGTAGCACACATCAGTGATCGATAAACAAAAATAAAGAACAATAAAAAAATTAGAATTTAGAGTAGGATAGTTACGACTATGTTGGATAGTAAATGGTTTTAGGTTCTTGTCGGTTGTTAATCCTCTAAATCTTGTCTGGTACATTTCATAAATATAGACTAAACAAAGTAAGTTTTAGGATGTGGCAGTTCGTTGTTTTATTCCTCAAATCTTCCAATTTGGATGTATAAAATTAAATAAATGCCGGCCAAAACAGTTTTCATTATTGACGCTCACGCTTATCTTCATAAGTGTTATCATGCTATTAGAAATCTTTCCAATTCCAAAGGAGAGGAAGTTGGCGCTTTATACGGTTTTTATAAAATGTTGTCTTCTCTAATTAAGAAAAAAAAGCCCGATTATGTGGCGGTTTGTTTTGATTCTTCCGGTAAAACTTTCAGAAATGAAATTTTTACCGAATACAAGGCCAATAGAAAAGAAACCGATGCAGCGCTTAAAAATCAATTGAATATTGCCAGAGATTTAACTAAAGCTTTAGGTCTCAAACCGCTTTTTCTTTCGGGTTATGAAGCCGATGATATAATTTCAACGGCGGCGCGGGAATTTTCCGAGAAAAACATTGAGGTTATAATTGTTTCGGGCGATAAAGATGTCGCTCAGCTGGTAGGCAAAAATATAAAACTGTGGGACGCGCAAAAACCTTCTTATACAGACGAAGAAGAAATATTTAAAAAATTTGGCGTAAAGCCGGATAAGATTTTAGATTATCTATCGCTTATCGGAGATTCTTCCGATAATGTTCCCGGCGCGCAAGGCATAGGCCCCAAAGGAGCTTTAAAGCTTTTTAGCCGCTATGGCTGTCTTGATGAAATAATAGCCGCAGCTCTTAATAATCAAAATCAGGGTGAAAAATCCGTTTGCCCCGAAGAAGCCGCCATAAATAAATTGCTTGATAAGGTCAGGGCGTCTCTTGATAATATCGCTCTTTCAAAAAGGCTCATAAAATTAAATAATAAGGCGCCTATCGAAATAAAAACAGAGGATTTTATTCCCAAATCTCCGGAAAAAGAAATATTGGACAAAATGGCCGAGCGTTTGGAATTTAAAGGTTTAATGGATAAATCCGCCTCTTTAAATATGGCGCCCGGTTTGTTTGACGGTATTAACGGCATTGCCGCGTCAGGCGATATTGATATGCCGGAATTTTGCAGCCTTAGTGAGGTTTTAAATTCGCTAAACAGCTTGGTTCTTTTTGCCGAGAAGGGATACATTGCCGTTGGCGGCGGCGGAAAAGCCTTTATTAAAGCCGAAGAAGAATTGTCTGAAGATGAAAAAAATGAATTGACAAATATTCTGACTGACGAGAAAATATTTAAGGCGTGTTATAATCTCAAAAAAATTATGCATATAAGCGGTTTTTGTTTTCCAAGCTATATGCCGCGGAATTTTTCAGACGCGCTTATTGCTTATCATTTGCTCAATCCGTCCGATAAAAAATCCGGTTTAACCGATGTTTTACGCTTTTCACATAGCGAGGATGATTTCAAACGATTAGGCGTTCTTTTAAAGCCGCTTAGCATATTGGATGAAAAATTGAATATTGAAATTAAAGAGAAGGGATTGTATTCTCTTTATAAGGAGCTTGAACTGCCGCTTATTGGCATAATATATTCAATGGAAAGGTCCGGCATTAAGATGGATAAGGCTTTTCTTGAAAATCTGTCCGAAGAACTTGCATTTAAAATTAAAAAACTTCAAATTGAAATATTTGATTTGTCCGGCCAAGAAATTAATTTGAATTCTCCGAAGCAGCTTGCGGAACTGATTTATAAAAAGCTTAATATTCAATTGGATGAAAAAAACAAGAAAATTTATAAGACAAAAATCGGTTATTCCACTTCGGAAGAAGCTCTTTTATCCGTTAAAGGCGAACATCCCGTTATAACCAATATTTTAAAATACAGAGAGTTAAGCAAGCTTAAATCTTCTTTTGTTGATAATCTTCTGAATATAATAGCCGAAGATTCACGCGCGCATACCACATATGAGCAGGACGGAACCGCTACAGGAAGATTTTCAAGTTCAAAGCCAAATTTGCAGAATATTCCCATTAGAAGCGAATACGGCGCGAAAATAAGAAAAGCTTTTATTGCTAAAGAAGGCTTTTGTCTTATTTCCGCCGATTATTCTCAGATTGATTTGCGCGTTCTCGCTCATTTAAGCGGCGATGAAAATTTAATAGCGTCCTTTTTAAAAAATGAAGATATTCATAAAAGGACGGCGGCGGAAGTTTTTAAGGTTGAAGAAAATAAAGTCACGCCCGAGATGAGACGGCTGGCTAAAGCCATAAATTTCGGCATTGTTTACGGTCAAACGGCTTATGGTCTGGCGCATCAGCTTAATATTAAAGGCGATGAAGCGCAAAAATATATTGTTCATTATTTCGAGCTTTATAAAGGAGTTAAGAGTTGGATAGATTGCACTATCGCTTTCGCTAAAGAAAAAGGATATGTCGCAACATTGACCGGCCGCAGAAGGAATATACCCGATATTGATTCAAAAAATATCAGTCTTAAGAATTTTGCTCAGAGAATAGCCGTCAATACGCCTGTTCAGGGCGGTTCGGCCGATATTATAAAAAAAGCGATGATAAATGTTTTCCTAAAAATCAAAGATTTAAAATTGGACGCCAAAATGCTTATGCAGGTGCACGATGAGCTTATTTTTGAAGTAAAAGATGATATTAAAACGGAAGTTTCAAATATTATAGCCTATGAGATGGAAAATGCTTTTAAATTAAAAGTGCCGATAACAGTTGAATTAAAATCCGGAAAAAATTGGGCGGATATGGAGAAGATTTCATTATGAGCGCAGCAGCGCGGCAGGCGATAGGAAGCAATGTAGCTGCAAAGCAAAGCTTTGCAAAAATGTAGATAGATTTTAGAAAAGGCAGAATAAGGAGGTGGCAGTGTGAGAAATATCAGCCCCTTGCTTTTTGGTTCTTTGCCGAAAGCCACTAAAGCTCTTATTTTTATATGCGGCGGAGTTTTTGTCCTTGAACTATTCCTAAAAAAGTATTTGATATACTATTTTGGGCTTATTCCTTTTAAAGTCATAGACAGTTTCTGGGTTTGGCAGATTGTAACTTATATTTTTCTGCATGGCGGCTTTTGGCATTTTTTCTTCAATATTTTAATGTTGTGGATTTTTGGAAGAATAGTGGAATCAGCGCTCGGAACAAAGGAATTTTTATACTATTTTTTTATGTGCGGCATAGGAGCCGGCATAATCAGCATTCTTTTTTCATTCGGTTCGGCTCGGCCTATTATAGGAGCTTCCGGAGCCATATACGGATTAATGGCGGCTTTTGCCGTTCTTTATCCAAGACAAATCGTATATTTATATTTTCTCCTGCCGGTCAAGGCATGGCAGATGGTGGCTATTTTAGCGATTATGGAATTAGCTATGAGTTTTTCCACAACGAACTCCAATATAGCTAATGTCGCGCATCTTGGAGGTATGCTGATAGGATATCTTTATTTTAGATTCGGCAGGAAAAGTTTTCAATTTGATTTTCCCAAGTTCGCTTTGTTTAATAAAGATTTTGAAGTTGATGACGGAGCCGCGATAGACGGAATATTGGAAAAGATTTCAAAGAAAGGCTTGTCTTCTTTAAGCGCCAAAGAAAAGGCTATCTTGGATAAGTTTTCGGGGCATAGCTGAGAAAATACACCTCCGAGGTGTTCACAAAGCGCCAAGAAATAATAAAACTAAGCGCGGCAGTCGGCAATAGCTAAAAGCGCAAAATTTGCGGTTTCTGCGAAGTTTTTGCGATTAAAAATTAAATTATGAAAAATGATGAGATTGAAAAACGCTTTAAAAAAATCAGAAAGAAAAAATTAATTGTCGGTCTTACCGGACAAATAGGCAGCGGGAAGTCAACGGCATTGGAATATTTGGCGTCCGGAGGGATATTTACCGTTTCTACCGATAGGTTGGCCGGAAAAATATTGACTTTCAAAAAATGTTATAGTAAACTTATTAATAGATTCGGTAAGACTATCCTCAATAAAGACGGTTCGTTAAATAGATACCTTTTATCGGAAGTAATCTTCACTGATAAAGCCAAAAGGAAATGGTTAGAAGGCCTGCTACATCCTCTAATAATTGAAAACACGATACTTTTAATAGAAAAATGCGGAGAAAAAACAGCGGTTATTGACGCTCCGCTTCTTTTTGAAACGGGATTTGATAAATATTGCGATATTGTGGTTTCCGTTTGCGCAGATAAAAAAATTCAAAGAGAAAGATTGCTCAGGAGAGATTGGTCCAA
Source organism: Elusimicrobiota bacterium (assembly GCA_022013385.1). Lineage (GTDB taxonomy): Bacteria > Elusimicrobiota > Elusimicrobia > Elusimicrobiales > UBA9959 > JAKLQJ01. Next base: position 9,196 of record JAKLQJ010000102.1, on the reverse strand, counting down.
ACGGAATATAGAGAGTAGAATAAAATCGCAATTTTCAAGCGAGCTTAAAGCGGAATTGAGTGATATAGTTATTGTCAATGACTCGTCTTTAAAGTGTTTTTATGAAAAATTAAACGATTTGCAAAAGATGCTAAAGATACTTTGCCCAAAACACCAAAGCATTAAAATACAAGGAGAAACATGAATAACGATAATACAAATGACAGGAGTCCAAGACATTATCAATCAAGGAGATCATCCTCTTATTCGGATAATCGCGGACGCGATAGCTCTGATTCCCATAATCATAGCTCCGGTTCGTCAAGCTATTCTAAAAGCAGAAGTCAACATAGTTACCATAGCAATAATGATTCATATCGCGGTAATGATAATCTTTCTTCCATAGATGCCGCCGCTTTAGCCAAAATGACTGTCGCCGAGCTTTCCAAAAAGGCGGAAGAGTATAAGATTGAAAATATTACCGGCATTAAAAAGCAGGAGCTCATAGATAAAATAATGGAATATCAGACTAAAAAAAACGGTATTATTGAAGGCGGAGGCGTTCTTGAAATTCTTCCCGATGGGTTTGGTTTCCTTCGTTCACAAGAATATAATTATATTTCAAGCCATGAAGACATTTATGTTTCGCCTTCACAGATAAAAAAATTGGATCTGAGAAAAGGCGATGATGTGAAAGGACTCATACGGCCGCCAAAAGAAGGGGAAAGGTTTTTTGCTCTTCTTCAAATTAAAACCGTGAACGGATTGGAAATAGAGAAGTTTTATAGGAGGCCTCATTTTGATGATTTAACGCCTCTTCATCCTAATGACAGATTTGTTCTTGAATCTTTGTCCGGCGACAAAAATAATTTAACGGCCAGAGCTATAGATCTTGCCGCGCCGCTCGGAAAAGGGCAAAGGGCTTTAATTGTCGCCTCTCCCAAGACCGGAAAAACCATGATACTTCAGCAAATAGCAAATTCTTTGACCACTAATCATCCCGAGATAAGTCTTTTTGTTCTTTTGATTGACGAAAGGCCGGAAGAAGTTACCGATATGCAAAGATCGGTTAAAGGTGAAGTCATAGCTTCAACATTTGACGAACCGGCAGATAGACATGTACAGGTCTCTGAAATTGTTCTTGAAAAAGCCAAAAGACTGGTTGAACAGAAAAGGGATGTCGTAATCTTGTTAGATTCAATAACAAGGCTTGCTAGGGCCTATAATACCATAGCGCCGTCAAGCGGCAGGGTTTTATCCGGCGGTCTTGAAGCCACTTCGCTTCAACGCCCGAAAAGATTTTTTGGCGCGGCAAGAAATATGGAAGAGGGCGGCTCGCTTACCATTATAGCTACCGCTTTAGTTGAAACCGGCAGCAGGATGGATGATGTGATATTTGAGGAATTTAAAGGAACCGGTAATTCCGAAATTTATTTGGACAGGAAGCTTTCCAACAGAAGAACTTTCCCTGCCATAGATATAAATAGAACATCCACCAGAAAGGAAGAGCTTTTATTAAACGAAAATGAGTTGAACAAAGTTTGGATACTCAGAAAGGTTTTGGCTCCCTTGTCTTCGGTTGATGCGATGGAATTGCTTTTAACCAAGTTAAACGCGACTAAATCCAATAAGGATTTCCTGAAATCCATGGAAATTTCAAGTATATAAAACAGGCAAGAATACAGCGCGGCAGCGATACAGCGCGACAGTGATACAGCGCGACAGTGATACAGCGATACAGCGATACAGCGTAGCAGAGGTTACAGTAACAACAAAACTTCAGCGCAGCTTGTTGGCGCCATAGGCGCCACGGGAGCAGCGATACAGCGATACAGCGATACAGTGATACAGCGATACAGCGCGTGTGGACTGCTTTGTAAATATGTTAAAATGTGATTATTCTAACTAAGAGGTCATAAATATCCCCCCTATCCGCCACACAGCATCGGCGGATAAGCAGGGGGGACTTCGCAAAATTAAAGGAGGCTATGTGAAGGATAAAATTCATCCAAAATATCAAGTGTGTGAAGTAAGTTGCGCATGCGGCAATACTTTTCAAACTCGTTCAATGGGAAAAAGCATAAAATTGGAAATTTGTTCGGCTTGCCATCCTTTTTACACAGGCAAACAAAAATTGCTGGATATGGCGGGAAGAGTTGAAAGATTCAAAAAGAAATTTTCAAAAACCGAAGGGAAAATGGTCAAGAGAAAACCCAAAAAAATTGTGGCTAGCAAGACAGCTCCAAAACATGTAAAAAAGAAGATATTGTCTTCATCTCCGAAGAAAACAGTAAAGGACGAAGCTAAAACAAAAAGCAAAAAATAGTTATTTTCTATGTGCTCTAAGCAGGCATAAATTATTTAATATGCCTGCTTTTTTTTATCCCGCCAGGGCGCGGGATAATCCTCCGAAGCTATATCATCAATGCGGTAGCCTGTCCGCCAAATCTGTAGTGGCGGAAATAGCCGCGCTTTTTTGATGATATGCTCAGCGACGGAGAATAGTAAAATGGTGATTTAAAGGGGTCATTTTTCATGTCAGATGATAATATTGACAAAATGCGGGAAGAATTAAAGCTTGTGGAAGAAAAACTTTCGGCAGGCAATTTGAGCGCCGAAGATATTAAAAACCTTTCAAAAAAACACGCCAAATGCAAACAAATAGTAGAATTGGAAGATAAGATTGAATTTTTGTCTAAAGAGATAATTCAGATTGATAAGGTAATAAAAGATGATGATGAAGAGCTTGCGGCAATGGCAATGATTGAAAAGCATGAGCTTGAAGATGAGAAGGCGGAAATTGAAAAACAGTTGAGGCTTATTCTGCTTCCGCCCGATCCTTATGACGCAAAAAATGTTTTTTTGGAAATAAGAGCCGGTGTGGGCGGTGATGAATCATCACTTTTTGCCGCCGTTCTGATGAGATTATATATAAGATTTATTTCAAGCATGGGCTGGAAATATGAAATAAGAGATGTAAATAATACGGGATTAAAGGGAATAAAAAATGCCACACTGTATATTAAGGGCGAGAATGCTTATTCATGGCTTAAATGTGAAATTGGCGTGCATAGAGTGCAGAGAGTTCCGCAAACAGAGGCATCAGGCAGAGTGCATACATCTACAATTACGGTAGCTGTTATGCCGGAACTGGACGATGTACAAGTTACTATTGAGGCCAAGGACCTTAAGATAGACACATATAGAGCCGGCGGCGCCGGCGGACAAAATGTTAATAAGGTTGAAACCGCGGTTAGAATAACTCACCTTCCAAGCGGTATAATTACTCAATGTCAACAGGAAAGGTCACAAGGGCAAAATAAGATGAAGGCTATGCATTTATTGCAGGCCAAACTTGCTCTGGCGGCGAAAGAAGAACAGTCTAAATCTTTATCGGATGAGAGGAAAAAACAAGTAGGAAAGGCCGATAGGTCCCAGAAAATAAGAACATATAATTTTCCTCAAAATAGAATTACCGATCATAGATTGCAGACTTCATGGCATAATATTGATGAAATAATGGAGGGTGAAATAAAAGATATGCTACTTCAGATAAGGTTAGGTTTAGCCGGAGAAGAAAAACTTGAAAAAAAATAATATTTCCAAGGCTATGCCGGGTGTCGTATCAAGGAGCTATGCTCATCAGACGACCAAGGCTATGCCGGGTGTCGTATCAAGGAGCTATGCTCATCAGACGACCAAGGCTATGTCGGGTGTCGTATCAAGGAGCTATGCTCAACAGACGACCAAGGCTATGCCGGGTGTCGTATCAAGGAGCTATGCTCAACCCGCCACTACTGCATCGGCGGGCAGGCAGACGACCAAGGCTATGCCGGGTTCCCGCCTTTGGCGGGACAAGTCTATGCCTGGCGCCTTATCAAAGAACTATGCTCATAGGGCGGCAAAACTTCTGCGCGAAGGAACTATTTATCTTCAAAAAAAGAAAATATCCGAGCCAAAACTTAATTGCGAGTGGATTTTGGCAAAAGCTTTAAATATGGAGAGATTGGCGCTTTTAATTAATCCTGACACTTTAGTAAATAAAGCTGATACGGATAAGTTTAAAAAATTAATGGCTTTAAAAGCTGAAAGGGCGCCTCTTTCGTATATATTCAAGGAACATAATTTTATGGGTTTTTCTCTTTTCTTGAATAGAAGCGCTCTTATACCAAGACCTGAAACCGAAGAGCTTGTGGAACTTGTTTTAACTCGCGCGCGGAAGATAAAAAAAAATAAGATTAAAATTCTTGATTTTGGCACAGGTTCCGGCTGTATAGCTTTGGCTTTGGCAAAAAGTCTTAAAAACTGTAAATTAACCGCCGTTGACAAATCCAAGCGGGCTCTTAAATGCGCCGAGAAAAATATAAAAAAATTCCAACAGGAAAAAAAGATAAAACTTTTTTGCGCAAGCAAAGTTTCCGAGCTTTCGGGGAAGTTTGATTTAATAGTTTCAAATCCGCCTTATATTCCCTCAACTGTAATTGGGAATTTAGATGAGGAAGTTCAATTTGAGCCTAAAATGGCGCTAGATGGCGGCATGGACGGTTTAAAAATAGTAAAAGAAATAATCAAAGAAGCTCCCAAAATTCTTCTAAAAGGCGGAAGAGTTTTTTTAGAAATTGAAGAAAATCAAAGCGGCATATTGCCTTCCCTGATAAATAAAGAGATCTGGAGTGAAATTGTTTTTCATAAAGATTATAATAATAAGCAAAGATTCTTGGAGCTAGTTTTAAAATAGTAAATACGAAAATATGTTTATGTGGTGATAAGGGAATAAATATTGTAGGGGCATATCCCCGTGCCTGCTCGAAATGTGCAATTATGCGAAAACGGGCAATCACAGAGCTTGTTCTGTTGAGGCGGTTTGATGGATAATTTTGTAATTAACGGAGTAAAAAGCGTTTCCGGAAATATTTCTATTAGCGGTTCTAAAAACGCGGCTCTTCCAATTCTTATTTCATCACTTCTTACAAAGGAAAAAGTTGAAATTGAAAATGTTCCAAAGCTTAGGGATATTCAATCTACTTTGGAATTATTGAATTATCTTGGAAAAAAATGTTCTTTTACTTCAAATAAATTTGTCATAAGCGAAAATCATTCTCTTAAGCATCATGCTCCCTATGATTTGGTAAGAAAAATGCGGGCGTCGATTCTTGTTGCAGGTCCTTTGCTCGCCAGATTTAAGCAGGCAAGATTTTCCCTGCCGGGAGGATGCACCATAGGCGTTAGGCCGGTGGATATTCATCTTGAATCTTTCAAAAAATTAGGCGCGCATATAAGTTATAGCGGCGGAGATGTGGTAATAAGCGCCAAACATTTAAAAGCTGCCCGCGTGAAACTAAAATTTCCCAGCGTGGGCGCGACTGAAAATTTAATGATGTGCGCCGTTTTAATAGAAGGGGAAACCGTAATAGAAAATTGCGCCAAAGAACCGGAGATAAAAGATTTTGCCGATTGCCTTAGAAATATGGGCGCGCTCATTGAGGGGGCCGGCTCATCCACTATAAAGATTATGGGGGTGAAAAAATTAACCGGTGTTAAATATTCGGTGATGCCAGACAGGATTGAAACCGGCACTTTTATGATTTTAAGCGCGGCTGTTCAGGGAGAAATTAATTTATTAAATACAAGTTGTAAAAATTTAGCCGTAGTATCAAAATGTTTAGAAAGGAGCGGAGTAAAAATTAAAGATTGCGGTAATTCGGTTAAAATAATATCTTCGGGAAAAAGGCCGAAACCGGTAAGTTTTAAAACGGCGCCTTATCCAGGATTTCCTACCGATTTACAAGCGGTATGGCTTGCTTATATGTGCAGGGCAAAAGGGAAATCCGCCATACATGAAAGTATTTTTGAAAATAGATTTATGCATGTTGGTGAGCTACTCAGAATGGGGGCTAAAATTACGGTTACGGAAGACAAGGCCGTTATTACCGGGGTTGATAGGCTTAAGGGAGCGCCCATTATGGCTTCCGATATAAGAGCCGGAGCCGCGCTTATTGTGGCCGCCTCGGCCGCGAGCGGCAAATCCACGCTCAGGAGAGTTTATCATATAGACAGAGGTTACGACGGAATTGAAGAAAAAATGAGATCCGTGGGCTTTAAAATAATTAGAAAAAAAGGATAAAAGGCAAAAAAAGTTGAGAGTTCAGAGTGTGGAGTTGAGAGTATCTTGCATAGCAGAGCAAGCTCTGCAGCTACATTGTGGGATAGCAATCCCACCACTACACTAAATTTTCCCGCCACTAAAGCTCCAACGACATCGGCGGGCAAGCTATTGGCGGGTCTCTGCCACAGAATCTTGGCGCCATAGGCGCCATGTAGTAACGGAGAGCGCCTAAGCAGTAATGGCGGAAAACTCTAAACTTTGACGCGGTAAGATTATGGATTTTGAAGAAGTTAAAGATATATTGCTTAAAAAACAGATTTATGTAAAAAAAGACGGTTTGGATAGAGTTTATAAGGTTCTTGAAAGACTGGGAAATCCTCAAAATTCTTTTAAAGCCGTGCATGTTACGGGCACAAATGGCAAAGGCTCGGTATGCGCCGCTATGGAAAGCGTATTAAGGCATAGCGGGTATAAAACAGGTCTGTTTTCTTCTCCTCATCTTGTTTCTATTAGAGAGAGGATAAGGTTTTGCGGGCAAATGATAGAGAAGGAAGAATTTCGGCTTTTTTTTGAGCGGGTTTTTGAAATTGGCGATAAAATGAGTTTTTTTGAAATTCTAACTTGCATGGCCTTTTTATATTTCAAAGAGAAGAATGCGGATATCGCTTTTATAGAAGTCGGGATAGGGGGAAAATACGATACAACAAATGTTTTGCCCCCGTGCGAGCTTTGCGTGATTTCATCAATAGGAATTGATCACATCAAATATTTGGGCTCAGATTTGGTTTCGATAGCAAGGCAAAAAGCGGGAATTATTAAGCGGCAAACCGTTTGTTTGTCTTATAGTGACGATAAAAATGTCCGCCAAGTAATAAAAGAGGAGGCTCAAAGAGCCGGAGGAGAAGTTATATTTATTGAGCCGGAATTTAAAATTGAAGAGTATAACTGGACTTCAAATTCTATGATTCTCAGAAGCATGAAGGATAATAAAAAAATAGAATACGGCATCATCGGAGAGAATCAAGCTATAAATGCCTCTATCGCGAAAGCGGGATTAAAAATACTGGCTCTAAAATCTTTTAAGAATATAGATGATGCTGCTATAAACAAGGGGTTTAAAAATATCCGTCTTGAAGGCAGATTTCAAATAATCCGGAATGAAAAAAATACTTTTATTTTAGACGGTTCACATAATAGAGAAGCGATAGAGGCCTTTTCCATGACATTTAAAGAAAGCCCTTTTTTTAAAGAGGATGCCGCTTTTGTGATAGGGATATTGGACGATAAAAATTATTTAGAGATGATTAAAACTCTTAATCCTTTTTTAAAGAAAGCGATTTTTACCAAGACCAATTCTCCAAGAGCTATTGCTCCTTGTTTGCTTGCCGACGAAACGGCAAAATTAAATTCTGAAATTGAAATTGAAGTTCATGATGATTTTGGCGCGGCGTTTTTATCAGCGTCTAAAAGTAAAATTGTGGTGGTTACAGGATCTTTTTATTTGGCGGGAGCCGCTCTTGAAATAATAAAGAAATCATTCGCCACTACAGCATTGGCGGACAAAGAGGCAAGAAATTAAGTGATTGGCAAAAAAGAGATTAAGTGATTGAGAAATTGAGTAATTAAGTCAAATAAGGAGCTCCTTAAAAAACTTAATCGTTTAATTGCTATTTTCTGGTTTTTATTTTTTTTGGAGGAGAAATGACCCCACCACCTACTTATTATCCGAAGGATAATCAAAAGAAACATCCGTGGCGCCTTATGGCGCCACAAGCAGGTGGTGGGGTGGTAGGCATAGGCATTGATATAGGCGGAACAAATACTAAAATTGTCGCTTTAAATAAAACCGGAAAAGTTTTAAAGGAATATCGCTTTAAAACCCTTCCCGCTTTGGGGTATCCGAATTTTCTAAAAAGAATATCGCAAGTGGTGAATTTATGGAAAAATATTTTGCCGGGTGATAATTTTGCGGTTGGAGTGGGTGTTGCGGGAGATATAAATTCCGCCGACGGAATTATAAGGTTTTGTCCCAATCTTGAGAAATGGAGCAATATCAAACTGGCGGCTGATATAAGAAAAAAGACAAGGCTTAAATGTTTTATTGAAAATGACGCCAATATTGCGGCATGGGGCGCTTATGTTCTATATTTAAAAAAGAAATATAAAAACGGTATAGCAGTTACTCTGGGAACAGGCATAGGCGGCGGTTTGATTATAAACGGAAAAATTTATAATGGATCCGGCGGTTCAGCCGGAGAATTGGGCCATACAAATATATATCCAGGCGGCAGAAAATGTCATTGCCGAATGAGAGGGTGTTTGGAGGCTTATACCGGAAGTTATGCCATTATAAACCGGGCGAAAGAAGAAATTAAAAATATTCCGGCTTTTATTAAACAATATGGTTTGCCTAAGGTTAAAAAAATAGACACTATTTCTTTAGCAAGAGCCGCAGCTAAAGGAAATCCTATTGCTTTGAAAATATGGCGTGATACGGGAACATATCTCGCTTTGGCGCTTAGCGATATGGTTCTTGTTTTTAATCCGGAATATATTGTTTTTATGGGCGGAGTTTCAAATGCTTCAAAATATTTCCTGCCGGCGATAAAAACTGCTTTTGCCGGGCAAAAGATTAAAGCGCCTTTTAAGAAAGTTAAACTCATTGTTTCTAAGAATCCCGATTTAGGATGTTATGGCGCGGCTTTTTATGCTTTAGAAAAAAATAGGCAATAAGGCAATTTGGCGACTAGGCAACTAGGAAACAAGGTAACAAGTGAACAGTAATCAGTGAACAGTGAACAGTGAACAGTAATCGGAAAAAAAGGCAATTAGGCGACTAGGCAATTTGGCGACTTGGCTACGGCGGGGGGACGCTGTTCCTTGTTGTCCCGCCACTACTGCATCGGCGGGCAGGCCCGCCATATTCGCCACTACTACTTAGGCGCTCCCCATTACTACATGGCGCCTATGGCGCCAAGATTTTCCGCCAGAGGCGGATCCGCCAGTTTGTTTGGCGGAAGTGGCGGAAACCCGCCGATGCTTGCCCGCCGAAGTCGTAATGGAGGGCCGTAGTGGAGGGGGCGGGATTGCCTAACTAGTGTAGTGCGTCGT
>JAKLQJ010000101.1 GCA_022013385.1 Elusimicrobiota bacterium | reverse complement strand
TCCGAAGGTAAGAAGCTTCCTAAGCAGATAAAATTTTTAAAAAAAGGGTCTGAGAAAAATAGCGGGAAATAGACAAAATTCTTGCAAGTATAGAGGGTTCATTAGACAAAAAGAAAGCGGTATTTGCCTCCCGTCGTCAAGTAGAACAAGGCGGGGTAAATACCACCAAAAACAAAAACTGCTACCGAATATCGGTAGCAGAATTAGGGGATAGCTGGCGGGCCTGCCCGCCAATGCAGTAGTGGCGGGGTCGACGGGATTTGAACCCGCGGTCTTCGCCTTGACAGGGCGACGTGTTAACCAAGCTACACCACGACCCCAACGACTAACTATGTCTATAATACAAAATTAAACAAAAAAAATAAAATGCGCGGTGAAGGGTTCGAACCTACGGCCCCCTCCGTGTAAAGGAGGTGCTCTACCGCTGAGCTAACCGCGCAAAAAACAAGACTACCTTTATACTTTACTAATTAGCGGCTTATCAATTCAATATGTCGCTCGTAGAGCAACAAAGCAGGTGGCAAAGGGCAGAAAGAAGCAAGAAGTCAGAAGCAAGAGGCAAGAAACGGCGTAGATACGGAAATAAGATGCTAAGTTGATATGGATAAAAAAGTTCTCCGTATCGTTGTATAAATGTATTATTTTTTTCTTACCGTTACTTGCGACTTGAGACTTGCAACTGGCCTGTCCCGCCTCTATGGCGGGATGACCAGCAACAGTGTGACACTGTTGCTAAGTGGCTATAAAGGCGAGCATTCCAAGTAGTATAAACTGAAAATCTATGATTGCTTCGGATGAAATTCTCTCGGGTATTTTTTTAAAGAAAAATAAGGCTGTAATCGCCATATAATAAAATAAGCCGAAAAACAGGGCTCTGGCCAAAACTTCTTTCCAGCCCATATTAAATAGAGTTATGAGCACGATTTCTAGAAAAATAAAAATGAGCGTTACGGTTAAATAGGTTAATTTAGCGCCGACCGCTTTATAGAAATTTTCATTTCCCACTATCATATCATTGTGAACATTACTTATTCCGACTAGAACAGAGCGCATAAATACGAGCAGTAGAGCGAATAATAAAGCAAGCTGTGTGGATTTATACGCTATTGTGCCGCCTGATATGGCGGGTAATCCAGCGCAGACAAAGCTCCAACCTAGAGCGGTTACAATATCCTTTGAAGCCGGAAAATTAGAAAATTTATTCAAGCCGGCAAAAGTTTTATACGGATAAAATATTCCGGCAAGCCAAAATAGAGCCGTTATTATAAGAATCTTCAGTCCAAAAATAGCAGAGATTATGATGGAAAATATACCGAATAAAATGCCGATTAGTTTGACGGCGGTTTTAAATCTTATAAATAAAAATTTTTGCGCTCTGTCAGGCACAACGGCGCCTTTTTCCGCCATGCGATTGATTATATGGAGACTTGCGACGAATAAACCGGATAAAATTATGAGGCGCGCATCCATTTTAACGCTTTCAAGTTTCATGCAGATATAAGTGAGAGACATGGCGCTTATGGCGGTGTATAAATTGCCGGTAACAAAAAGTTTTCCAAGAAAAGTTAATTTTTCTGCCCAAAAACTTTTTTCTTTTTTGCTTAATTCTTTGGTTTTTTCCAATACTTTTTCTATCATCCAATTGGGCGTGGACGCGCCTGCCGTTATAAAAATATTTCTTTTGTTATTGAGAGCGTCGTTTGGCAATTCATCGTCTTTTTCTATGTGGATAGCTTCTTTTGCCAGTTTTGAGCATATTTTAAAAAGTCTTTGAGTATTGGCGCTGTTTCTTCCTCCAACTACAATTACCAAATCGCAACCCTTCGCTAATTCTATCGTTTCCTTTTGCCTTTCTTTTGTGGGCGCGCATATGGTGTTTGAAATTATCAGTTCATCTGTTTTTTTTCTTATAACTTCAACGCACGCGCTAAAAATCTTCTCTTCTTGAGTGGTTTGCGCGACAATATTTGCTTTTTTTAGATTAGGCAATTTTCGCGCATCATCGGGGCATGATATGATGTGGCAATTATCTTGGGCATAACTCATGAGCCCAATGACTTCGGCATGGTCTTTATCGCCGACTATTATTGTTTCATATCCTTTTTGGGAGTAATGTTGTATATTTGAATGAACTTTTTTAACAAGAGGGCAGGTTGCGTCTATTATTTCCATGTTTGTGGCGCGCAGTTTTTTTTCTTCTTTTTGAGGAATGCCATGTGCTCTTATGACTAAAATGGCATTGGAATCCTTAATTTGAGATAAGTCGGAAACGGATTTGATATTTTTTTCTTCCAGTGTTTCAATAACTTGGCGGTTATGAATCAATGGCCCCAATGTGTAAATGGGCTGTTTGCGATTTCGGGCGAGTTCAAGCGCCGTATCTATGGCCCTTTTCACCCCAAGACAAAAACCCGCGTGGCGCGCAACAGCTATTTTTACTTTTTCAAGCATAAACAGATTCTATAATAAAGATGGGATAGGGATATAGAGGCGTGGCAACAGGCAGAGCGACAGCGCGGCAGAGCGACAGCGCGGCAGAGCAACAGCAAAACAGCGCGGCAGGGCGGCCGGCTGTAAACCAAAAAGAAGAGCACAAAAAAGATGAAAATCGGCAAGAGAGAAATGGTTTTTTTATTAACATGGTTTCTTTGTTATTTTTCTGGCGTGTTGCTACACCGCCGAATTGTAAATGTGGTTTGGGGATGAGCCATAGGCTTATTTATTGTAAAATTTATTTATGACCCTGCCATCTATTTGCGAAGCGTATTTTATAATGGTGTTTGTAACGCCAAAGCAGGTGGTAGGATGAAACAGAAGTTTGAATTAAACGCTCCCTTTAAACCGAAAGGAGATCAGCCTCAAGCTATAAAAAAGCTTTTAAGTGTTTTAAAGGCGAAATCTAAGAACAATATACTTCTCGGCGTAACGGGTTCCGGCAAAACCTTTACAATGGCATCCGTCATTGCCAAATTAAATAAGCCTGCTCTTATTCTCTCTCCTAATAAGGTTTTAGCCGCGCAATTATACGCTGAATTCAAATCTTTTTTTCCAAAAAATGCGGTTGAATATTTCATTTCTTATTATGATTACTATCAGCCTGAGGCTTATATCCCTCAAACCGACACATATATAGAAAAGGACGCTTCAATTAACAAACAAATAGAAAAACTGCGTCTTAAAACTACGACTTCAATACTAACCAGGCCGGATACCATCGTAGTCGCTTCCGTATCTTGCATTTACAATATAGGTTCTCCCGATAATTTTTCTGCGCTCGGGCTTAAAATTGAAGCCGGTCAAAAACTTGAAAGACGCAATTTTACCAAAGCGCTGATAGATATTCATTATCAGAGAAATGATGTTGATTTCCAAAGGGGAACTTTCAGAATTAGAGGCAATATGATAGATGTTTATCCCGCCGATCTTGATACGGCGTTTAGAATGGAGTTTTCCCAAAAAGTTTCATTTATATCGGAAATTAATCCTTTGACAGGCGATGAGCTTCGCTCTTTAAATGAAGTTTGGATTTATCCCGCTACTCACTTTGTGTCAACCGCCGGCGAGATTGAAAAAGCGTTATTATCCATAGATATAGAGCTCACGGGCAGACTTGAGGAATTAAGGGGTCAGAAGAAATTAGTGGAAGCCCAAAGGCTTGAGCAGCGCGTGAATTATGATATGGAAATGCTCAGGCGAGCCGGTTATTGCCACGGCATAGAAAATTATTCAAGGCATTTTTCGGGTAGGACGGCGGGCTTGAGACCTGATTGCCTTTTGGATTATTTTCCGAAAGATTTTTTGTTTTTTATTGACGAGTCTCATGTAAGTATTCCGCAGGTAGGAGCGATGTATGAAGGCGACAGGTCCAGAAAAAACACTTTGGTTAATTTTGGCTTTCGCCTGCCGTCCGCGCTTGACAACAGGCCGCTTAAATTTTCTGAATTTGAAAAATTACGGCCTAGTTCCGTTTTTGTCAGCGCCACTCCCGGAAAATATGAAAGGGCATTATGTGATGGCGAGAATATAGCGGAACAAATAATAAGACCCACGGGTTTGGTAGACCCTGAAATTAAAATTCTTCCGCTTAAAGGCCAAATAAAAACTCTTATGGCTGAAATTGAAAAAGTATCGGCCAAGGGTGAAAAAACCCTTATTCTGACTCTCACAAAAAAAAATGCCGAAGATTTAAGCGATTTTTTTACTGATAAAAAGATTAAAGCCAAGTATATACACTCTTCTATGGATACATTGGCAAGGCTTGATATACTTGGAGAATTCAGGGATGGAAAGTTTGATGTTTTGGTGGGCATAAACCTTTTAAGAGAAGGTTTGGATATGCCGGAAGTTTCGCTAGTCGCCATATTAAACGCCGATAATGAAGGCTTTTTAAGAAGCGAAACCACGCTTGTGCAGATTTCAGGGCGAGCCGCTAGGAATCGTTGCGGCAAGGTCATTTTTTTTGCCGATAGAATAACGGCTTCAATGTCAAGAGCAATATCTGAAATGGATAGGCGAAGAGAAAAACAGATAGCCTATAATAAGCTTCATCATATTACTCCTCAAACCATAAAAAAGCGCGTTTTAGAGATTAAGGAATTGGACGGCAGGCTTAAAAAAGAAAGCGCGGCGATTGTCGGAAAATTTTCAACTTTGAATATTAATCCCAAAAATTTAAAACGCGTTATGGCGGATTTGGATAAACGAATGAAAACAGCGGCTGATAATTTGAATTTTGAACTTGCCGCCGAATATAGAGATAGATTATTTGAATTAAAAGAAATGAGTGGAAGAGGTAACAAGGCAATAAGGTAATTAGACAATAGGACAAAAACAGTGCGGAAGAATGAAGAGCGTTTGTGAAACTATGTTTTCATAAACTGTATAGCCGGTGCGCTACCGAGAGATGTATCGCTATTTATATTTTGGTCGTTCGCACAAGCCTATGGCTGTGCCGTATTAGAGTCCATGCCTATCAGACGGCGAAGTTATCGACACTTGCCTGTCCCGTGGCGCCATAGGCGCCACGGGAATGAAACATAGTTTCGTTTATTGGTCGTTCGGTCGTCCGCATAGTTCCCGACACCTAATGCCTGTCCACAACGAAGTATGGGGGAACCATAGCTTCCAATATTGTAAAATAAAACTATGAAGAAGTTTGAAAAAATAATAAGACTCGCTCTTAAAGAAGATATTTCAACGGGCGATATAACTACCAATATTTTTGTTCCGGCAAAAAATAAATTTAAGGGCATTCTTGTAGCCAAAGAAGACGGAACGCTTTGCGGAATAAATATTGCAAAGAGGACATTTCAAATAGTGGATTCCGCCGCAAAATTTAAGATTTACGCCAATGACGGCTCTTTTATTTCTAAAGGGCAAAAACTTATGAGCGTGGAGGGCTCGCGCAAAATATTAACAGCCGAAAGAACAGCCATTAATTTTGTTCAGAGATTGTCCGGCATTGCCACTTTTACATCTAAATTCGTAAAAAAGTTAAACAAAAGCAAGACATATATCTACGATACCAGAAAAACGACTCCGGCTTTAAGAGTTTTTGAAAAATACGCGGTAAAATGCGGCGGCGGGAAAAACCATAGAATGGGACTTTATGACGCTTTTCTGATAAAAGACAATCATATAGCGGCTTTGGGCTCCAATCCCTATCCCGCTCTCAAGAAAAAAATAAACTTTATAAGAAAAAGGTATAAAAGCTATAAGGTTGAAATAGAGGCTAAAACTATCAGACAGGTTGAAAAATTTATCGCGCTTGATGTGGATATAATCATGCTTGATAATATGTCTTTTGGGCAAATGAAAAAAGCGATTAAGATTATAAGAAGCGCTGTAGCGCGGCAGGCTACAGGCGGCAGGGGACAGGCGGCGACAGGGGACAGGCGGCAGGCAATAGGTAACAAGCAGCAGGCAACAGGCAGAACTCCGGAAATAGAAATATCGGGGAATGTCGGGATTTCATCATTGCGAAAACTTTTAAAATTATCGCCTGAAAGGATATCGGCAGGAAGTTTAACTCATTCTGCCAAGTCTTTGGACATATCTTTCAATATTGTGTAAATAGCGTTACAGAGCAGCTTGTTGGCGCCATAGGCGCCACGGAAGCAGTGATACAAGTATGGGCAGGCAAAACAATAAATAGCGTGTCAATGTTGTTTTCTGAAAACTGTTCTGTTGTTTTTTCTGAGCTCTATTTTTTATCGCGCTACAACACTATGTTTCTGTATCTGGGCATGTTGAGCTATTGTGCTGTATCTCTGTAGTGCTGTCGCATTGTTGCCTGTCGCGCTGTTTTATAAAGGAGATTAATATGATAACTGACAATAAAAAAAATGACACACTTGATATTGATACTTTGACGGGGATTAGAAAGATAATTTTTGTGAATGAAGCTACAAGCACGCAGGATATGGCGCGCGAAATTTCCGCGCAATCGGATATGGAAAATTCCCTTATTATAGCCGAAGTCCAAACAAACGGAAAGGGCAGATTGGGAAGAAATTGGTCGTCTGAAAAGGGCGGGATATATATGACGCTTGTTTTAAAACCTAAAATAGAATGCAGGTTTTTAAAAGATTTAAGCATGTTTTCTGGCTCTGTAATAGCTTCAGCTTTATCTTCTTTCTATGGCATTAAAACCAGAGTTAAGGAACCCAATGATGTTTACGCATTTTATCCCAAAAATAAGAAATATCTGAAAATAGCCGGTGTGCTTACGACATCGGCTTCAATTAACAAAAGTCCTGATTGGATATTGCTCGGTATTGGAATAAATGTAAATAATAAAATTCCCGGAACTTTATCTTCAAGCGCTATTTCCGTTAAACATATAATCGGCTCCGCGGCTGATAGAGGAAAATTCCTTAAATATTTCTTTGAGATATTTTGGAAGGACTATGCGAAATGGCAGGTTGAATTTGAAAATAAAAGCGCGTAACGACGCTTTGCATCGTTGTCACATGTCACAGGTTGCAAGTCACAAGTTAGACAGATAACAGCCTTGAGCGGATTTTTAGCGTTCTCTGCGATTAAATAATGGCGGATATTGAAGAAAAAATAAAAGACATTGCCGTTAAAAACGGAGCGAGCGCGGCCGGCATAACAAGTGTTTTAAAATCGGACGATTTAGTTAAAATAAAATCTTTATTTGAAAATATCCCCCCGGATTTAAGTTATTTAAAATCAAATATTGAAAAGCGGCTTGATATCAAGAAATGGTATCCTGATGCTAAATCCGTTTTATTATGCGCGTGGCAATATTGGAATTCTTCAATGAATTATGAAGCCGCTATTGCCAAGGCTATGCCGGGTGCCGTATTAGAGGGCTATGCCCAACAGACGGCCAAGGCTATGCTCCCGCCATGCGGCGGGATATCAGAGGGCTATGCCCATCCCCGCCCTAAGCGGGGCAAGCCCGCGGTCAATATTACCGATTATCCTCTTTTTTTTAAAAAAAAATCAAGAAAACTTATTTCAGCGGAGCTTCCGGAATTTTTTAGAAGCAGAAATATTCCTATAAAAATTTCAAGATACGCTTTAAGCCGAGATTATCATAAAACGATAAAGAAAAAACTTAAAGCGATGCTAAAAGAGTTAAAAACGTTTGATAATAGAATAGACGGAAGATTTTTTGTGGATACCTCTCCGGTATTTGAAAAAAAATTATCCGAGCGAGCGGGATTGGGCTGGCAGGGAAAAAACACTCTTATCATAAATTCAGAGCGCGGCAGTTATTTTTTTATAGGCGGAATTGCTTTATCAATCGCGCTTAAAAGCGATAATCCTTCAGCCAATCTTTGCGCCGATTGCGATTTATGTATTAAGGCATGTCCGACAGGAGCGCTTGAAAAACCCGGCGTTCTTAATCCTAATAAATGCATTTCATATTGGACCACGCAAAGCAAGAGTGAAATCCCATTATCAATTAAAGAAAAATTAGGCGGCAATATATACGGTTGTGATATATGCCAACATATCTGTCCGTACAACAGGCAACAGACGGCAGGCGATAGGCAACAGGCAAAAATAAAGATTTCAGAGTTTATGGTTTAGAGAGAAAAAAACAGTTTAGTGTGTCAATCTTCAGACACCCAGACTTTTTTCTCAGTAATAGTTTAGTCCGATTATTTCTCCGTCGTAGACTTAGTGACCTTTCTCAACTTGATCACTGAGGGGTGTTCTATATACACACGACACGATAGCGTAGTCCACTTGCCCCGATATACATCAGGGCACCATGGGTTTATCCCAAGGTGAACATTGAACCGTGTCCTACATACACAGGCAACGAAGCTATGCTTCATAAGGTGTCGGAAACTATGTGAACGACCACGACACGATAGCGTAGTCCACCCCGCGGGAATCTCCCGCCTATGGCGGGACAAAGAAGCATAACGGCTACCCACGGGGTTTTTGCCATGTTGTAGCTACAAAACAAACTAAACTGTTACTTTTCTCAAACTACTAAGATAGAAATAGATAAGGATTTCTTGCCGTAGGATTAAGCGTGATTTGCCAATGCTGTTTTTACAGCTTCAAGAAGATCGTCCGTATTGAACGGTTTTGTCAGAAAAGAGCTTACTTGAGCAAATCTCTGAAACATCGTTCTTGAAGGCTCTAAAGCGGACAATATTATTAACGGCATGGAGCTTAATTGCTCATCCTCAGTTATTTCAGTGGCAATGGAAAATCCGTCAATGCCGGGAAGCATAACATCCAAGATAAGCAAATCGGGTTTAAAATCATGGAGCATATCTATAACATCTCTTCCGTTTTCACAAAGCTTGATTTCATGCCCCACGCTTTCCAATGCGTATTGCACGAGAGAAGATATTTCCGGGTCATCGTCAACAATAAGTATTTTTTTTCCCATAAAGACTAATTTATCACATATTAGGAAGTAAAAGCAAGAGGATAGAAGTTCACAGAGTATAGAAGTTCCCACTTCGCCATATTTACTATTTAGTTAATGCCATCTTGCGCGCCTTATTGTTAATTGGGATTTGCAGATTAGCTGTAGATGTGTAGAGGTATGGATGATTGGAAGAAT
>JAKLQJ010000100.1 GCA_022013385.1 Elusimicrobiota bacterium | reverse complement strand
TTTACATTGTTTTCTGTCGCGCTGTATCGCCATCTCTACCCTATACCCTAGCCCCTGTTTTTTTTACACTCTATTGGCGGAACCAAGAACATTTTCGTTTTTATCCGCGTACATTTTAATCAATTCTTCTCTGGCGGGACCAAGATATTTGCGCGGGTCAAATTCTCCCGGCTTTTCATTAAATACTTTGCGTATTGCGGCTGTCATCACAAGCCGTCCGTCCGAATCTATATTTATTTTGCAAACGGCGCTTTTTGCCGCTTTTCTAAGCTGTTCGGCCGGCACACCTACTGCATTATCCATTTTTCCGCCGTATTTATTTATGAGCGCTATATATTCTTGAGGAACGGAAGAAGAACCGTGAAGAACGATAGGGAAGCCTGGAATTCTCTTTTCAATTTCCTCTAAAATATCAAACCTTAATGGAGGAACGGACTCGCCCGGTTTAAGTTTGAATTTATAAGCGCCATGACTGGTGCCGATGGATATGGCTAAAGAATCAACCCCTGTTTTTTTGACAAAATCTTCAACATCATTAGGGTCAGTATAATGAGATACCTGTGAAGAAACCTCATCCTCTATTCCGGCCAAAACGCCGAGCTCCGCTTCAACGGTAACATCTCTGGCATGGGCGTATTCCACAACTTGTTTTGAGATGCGCACATTTTCGTCATAAGGCAAAGATGAGCCGTCATACATAACGGACGAAAAGCCGCTGTCTATGCAGGATTTGCAAATTTCAAAAGAATCGCCATGGTCAAGATGTAAAGCGACAGGAACGCTGATTTCCATTT
The DNA here is from genome assembly GCA_022013385.1 of Elusimicrobiota bacterium. GTDB lineage: Bacteria > Elusimicrobiota > Elusimicrobia > Elusimicrobiales > UBA9959 > JAKLQJ01. The sequence goes on along the minus strand of JAKLQJ010000100.1, from coordinate 6,539 downwards.
CTTTCATCATTTCCATAACGCCTAAAGCCATATACCTTAAAAGAGTGGGATTGGCATAATTTCTCGCTCCTTTGGAAACCTGAAGTATAACAGGCGACTTGGTCTTAACACATGCCGTTATTATGGCCTGAATTTGCTCCATATTATTGAAATTATAAGCGGGAATGGCATAACCTTCTTTATTCGCTTTTTCAAACATTTCCTTAGTATTAACAAAACCCAACTCTGTATATGAAACTGTTTCCGCTGTTATAGACATTTGTCCTCCTGAGATATAGTAGTTCAATATGATATTATATTACTTTTAAAAGCCAATACAATGAGTGAATGGCGGCGAAATCCGTTACTTGTCCTGTTACTTGTCCTGTTACTTGTCCTTTCAATTTATCTCTTATTTTGGTAAAATTATATTTGGGAAGAAAGAATCGGAGGGATTGCATGCAAACAAAAGTGCTTTTTCAAGATGTAAAGTCATCAAATTTTACATTATCCCCCAAAAGAGCGGCTTTCTATGAAATCTCCGATATTATTAGAAATGCCAAATACAAAGTTGAGGATGAAGATCTAGTTTTTTATGAAAATATAGATCTCATCTATAGAACGCTTTGCGCCATTCTCTATAATTTCGCTCCGATGTCCGGTCACCCGGGAGGGAGCATCTCCTCGGGAAGAATAGTCAGCTCCCTTTTATTTGACACAATGGATTATGATATTTCCGATCCCGAAAGAAAGGATAATGATCTAATAGTCTATGCCGCTGGCCATAAAGCAATGGGTTTATATGCCATGTGGGCGCTTAGAAATGAACTTTTGCGCATTGCCGATCCCAAACTATTGCCTGAAGAAAAATTTCAATTGCGCTTGGAAGATTTACTTGGCTTTAGGCGTAATCCTTCAAATGACACTCCCCTTTTTAAAAAATTTAATTCAAAACCGCTTGACGGACATCCGACTCCTTTAGTTCCTTTCGTTAAAATAGCTACCGGAGCAAGCGGTATCGGAGTTGGCGGCGCCATAGGACTTGGTTTGGGCGCGATGGATACATTCAGAGAGAACCCTTCCGTGATAAATATTATAGAGGGCGAAGGCGGAATGACTCCCGGAAGAGTGGCCGAAGCTATGGCGGCGGCGGCAACAGCTCAGCTTAGCAATGTAATTATGCATTTGGACTGGAATCAAGCTTCCATAGATTCCAATAAGGTTTGCTCGGAAAATAAAGTTCCCGGCGATTATGTGCAATGGACTCCCGCCGAATTAGGATACATAAATGATTGGAATGTTATATATGTGGATGACGGATTTGATTTTAAGAAAGTCCTCACGGCTCAGAATTTCGCCTATAATAATAAAGCGAATAAACAGCCGACGCTTATAGTATATAGAACGACAAAAGGATGGAAATACGGTTTGGAAGGCAAATCTTCCCACGGCGCGGGACATAAATTCGCGTCGGACGGCTATTATTCAACCTTGAATGAATTTGAAGAAAAATTTAAAATTGAAATGCCCAGGTTCTGCTCAAGCAAGCCCATTCCCGAAGCTATTGAAAAATGTTTTTATGACACATTACTGACGGTAAGAAAGGTAATTGAAGGAAATATGGATATCCCTAAAATGGCTTTGGAGAAAATAACATTCATAAAAGACAGACTAAACGCTCTTAAACGCAATCCGCATAAAGATGTTCCGCAAGCGGATAAAATTTATAGCCATGACGCAAAAAACATTCCATCCGAACTTGAATTAAAAGAAGGCCAAAAAATAACATTGAGAGAAGTATTGTCCAAAACATTGGGCTATCTCAATAAAAAAAGCAATGGTTCCATTTTGGTTTCATCCGCCGATTTATACGGTTCAACAAGCGTTAAATTTATCGGAGAAGGATTTGCCCAAGGTTTTTATAATGCCGTTTTAAATCCCGATTCAAGATTATTTGCCGGCGGCGGAATTTGTGAAGACGGGATAGGCGCGATGATGACCGGACTTAGCAGTTTTTCAACTCATATAGGAGTCGCATCCTCATATGCCGCTTTTGTAGCCCCGCTTGAACATATATCCGCCCGGCTTCACGCTATCGGTCAGCAGGCAAGACATGAATTAACAGGAGCGCCTCGCAATACTTTCATAATGATAAACGCTCACGCGGGCATTAAAACCGGAGAAGACGGCCCTACTCACGCCGATCCTCAACCCCTGCAGATTCTTCAGGGAAATTTCCCTCAAGGAGCCTTGATAACCCTTACTCCGTGGTCGCCGGATGAAATATGGCCGCTTATGATTGAAGCTCTGAATAAAAGACCGGCAGTCTTATGTCCTTTCATTCCAAGACCTGACGAAACGCTTATCAATAGAACAAAACTCGGCCTGCCAGAAGCGACTGCCGCCATAAAAGGAATTTATCCCATTATCAAAGCCGCTAAGGATCACAAACCTTATCATGGCACAGTAGTTATTCAAGGAAACGCGGTAGCTTCAATATTTGTCAATGAAGTTCTTGGTGAAATTAGAGAACGCGGCCTGAATATGAATGTTTTTTATGTGACAAGCATGGAACTTTTCAGTATGCTTGACGAGGAAGAACGCGATAAAATATTCCCCCCGCATTTGGCTAAAGAAGCCATGGGAATGACTGACTTTACTTTGCCGACCATGCATTATTGGATTCGCGGTGAAGAAGGCTTGAAAAGAACGCTCTATTCGTTTAAGAAGGGGCATTATCTTGGAAGCGGCAAAGCGGGGGATGTTTTAAAAGAAGCCGGTATGGACGCGAAAACACAAATTGAAACAATCATGGAATACGCGAAATTCATGGAAACTAAATAAGCCTAATCGGAGGAATTATGCAGATTAATGAAAAACCTTATTTAACGGGCAGAACATTTATGTTTGGAATACAAAAAGGGCAGGATTTGCTTCAATCGATAGAATTTTTCTGTCATCATAATCAAATTAGATGCGCTATCATAACCGGCATAGGAGCGGTTGAAAAAGCCACTTTCGGCGTTTACAATCAAAAGACTAAAAAATATGTCAAAATCAATTTAAATCATGACCTTGAGATACTTTCGCTAAACGGCAATATCAGCCTATTCGACGATCAACCCATGGTTCATGCACATATTATGTTTTCCGATTTGGAAGGCAAAGCTTATGGCGGGCATTTAATGGCCGGCACCGTAGTTTTCAGCTGCGAACTCCATATACAAGAATTATCCGGAGATTTAAAAGTCAGAAAAGTCGAAAGGGCCACGCAATTACCCTTGTGGGCAAATCCCCTATGTCTTAAATAGCATCGTGGATAAAAACTCTACTTTCAAAGCCGGTTTCGTTTCCATATTAGGCTTGCCTAATGCCGGCAAATCAACATTGCTCAATAGCCTTACCGGCTATAAGCTTGCCATTACATCGCCAAAACCTCAAACCACAAGAAATAAAATAACGGGCATATTGAACGGTAAAAACTATCAGGCTGTTTTCCTTGATACGCCGGGTTTCTTAAATCCTCATAATCTTTTTGAAAAAAGCATGTTGAAATCCATTAATACGGCAACATTTCAAGATAGCGATCTTATATGCCTAATAACCGAGCCGATTATGCCGAATGAAAAAAATCTTGCTTATTATGAGAAACTCGCGAAAACCAATCTCCCGCTATTTCTTATAATAAATAAAATCGACGCTTTCACAAAAGAGCAACTGCTTAATGCAAACAAAGCCTATTCAAGCTTATTAAAGCCCGAAGCCGCTTTTGAAATTTCGGCTCTTAACGGCAATGGCGTAAAACAACTTAAAGACAGCATAATAAACCGTCTGCCTCTTTCACCCGCTTATTATGCTCCTGATGAAATAACAACCCAATGGGAAAGGTTTTTCGCGGCTGAAATTATTAGAGAGCAGATTTTCAAACTGTTTAAAGATGAAGTTCCCTATCTAGCCGCTATTGAAATAGACGCCTTTAAAGAACATTCGGGTTTTCCCGATTATATACACGCAAATATTCATGTGTCTAAAAAATCGGCAAAACCGATCATCATAGGCCACAGAGGAAAGAACCTAAAAACAATTCGTGAAAATGCTCAAAAAAATATGGAAAAATTCATAAACAGGAAAATTAAGCTTGAATTAACGGTAAAGATAACAAAAGACTGGCAAAATGATAGCGTCTTTTTAAAAAATATAGGGTTTTATGACTAAAGATAGGAACGATAATCTCCACTTAATCATTTCTACTCCCTTGTATTGCTGCATATCCCTGCTATGCCTAAGTCTGGAATTTTTAATAACATCATTTTTTATTCGCGTCATATTTTATATTTTCAAAAACAATTGCAGTCTTCAAATAACCTATAAAGTGAAATTTATTTTTTATGATTTTATGGGTTTTGCTCTAATGACAATTCTAAATTCCATAGTTCAATATTATCTTGCAACCCTTCTCGCCACTAATATAAAAAACAAAAAACATCTTTATATCATAATCGCGGCCTCAACATTTGTCGCGGCCTTGTTTTTTATAAAACTCGCGGCAAAAACCGGTTTTAATTCCTATATTCTGGCTTCTGTTCCTTTAATTATCGCTTATTTTCTCGGCGGAGTAATGGGAATAAATGAAGATAAAGAAAAAAATCCTTGGAAAGGAACCAAATATCAAATTTTTAAATATTAAGTAAAAGTTCCTACAACCAATCCCACTTCGGAAGTGGGATTGGTTAATCAAAAACGAATTTCTTGATATTAGCCAAATCCCGTTGATACAATATTCTATCTTCCACGAAATTCTTATAATTTTCCGGATTTATATCCAATACGGATGAAAAAGAGCATATTTTCCTTTCCTTGCGATTCAGAAATTCCAGATAAGATGAATGCTTCCATTCTTCCGGCTTGTTAATCAAAAATGATGTAACAGGGTTTAAGTGTAAATACCTTGTTAAATGCAATAATTGGACATCTGTCTTGATTAAAACATTTTTGTATTTTCCTTCCCATAATGGACCTTTTCGATTGTGTTTAATATTGAAATATCGCGTATAACTATCGCATACCTTCTTAATAAACAGAGGAATTCCATTTTTAGTTTTTTGCTTCAGAATCATATGGAAATGCGTCGGCATAATGCAATAAGAAATAATTTCCACCAAATTAACGCCGGATAATTTCTTATAAAAGGGATTTTCATCTTTTAATGTTTTTTTGTATTTTGAAAATTTGATGGAATTTTTTGATAATTGATAATAGTCCATAACATCAATCATCCTCTGAAAATCCGCTTCCTTATTATAAATAACGAATTTCGCGATACTTTTATTGAAAATATGATAGATATTATCGGTTACAGTCACTTGACCTCCTCCCACTTCGGAAGTGGGTTATGGTTATCATTATAGCAAACTGAGACCACTTCCGAAGTGGGATAGTCTTGTCCAACACAGAATGAGCCTGAAATTAAAAGCGTTTCCAATATAAATGAGCCTGAAAATAGGCTTATTGCGCTGTTTGGTTAGTAAGCGGCATAATTTGGTCGTCTGATGGGCATAGCCCCTTGATACGACACCCGGCATAGCCTTGAATCATGACAATAATCATGGATGATTCAAGAATAACCGATATAAAACAAATCAAGGTTTTTTTAAATTCTTCGCAAGATATTGAATTCAAAAGCTTGTCGATAAAGGATAAATACATATGGATAAACGAAATACTGGATCGCTTCAAGTATTATTCCTTGTCCAAAAAAGACAAAGGTTTTGTCAGAAAATATATTATGAGAATAACAGCCATTTCAAAAGCGCAAATAACCAGGCTCATCGATAAAAAATTAAAGGAGGGCTATATAAAAGCCTCACTATCAGGCAAAAGAGGGTTTAGGACAATATATGGCGGAGCTGAAAAAGAACTATTGGCGCAAACGGATAATCTTCATGAACGCTTATCGGGACCGGCAATTAAACATATTTTGGAAAGGCACTACTATCTTTTCAAAGACAAGCGTTTTGAGCGCCTTAAAAACATATCACCATCGCATATATATAATTTGCGCGCATCCAAAACTTACCAGCTGCATTCTGTGACTATAGGAAAAACCAAATCCGTTAAATCATCTATAGGCATACGATGCAAACCAAAGCCCGAAGGAAAGCCGGGATATTTGCGCGTGGATACCGTTCATCAAGGAGACCGTGATGGAGAAAAAGGCGTTTATCATATAAATCTGGTGGACGAAGTATTACAATGGGAAATTGTTATTTCTGTGGAAGCTATAAACGAAGCAAACCTTATTATGACACTTGAGATAGCCTTATATTGCTTTCCATTTATAGTACGAAATTTTCATAGCGATAATGGCAGTGAGTTCATTAATAAAAACATAGCTAAAATGCTAAATCGTTTGCTGATAGAACAGACCAAGTCACGCTCCAATAGGACAAACGACAATGCCCTCGCGGAAGGTAAGAACGGCAGTATCATACGAAAGCATATGGGCTATTGGCATATAGAACAAAAGTATGCGGATAAAATAAACCGGTTTTTCATGGAAT
>JAKLQJ010000099.1 GCA_022013385.1 Elusimicrobiota bacterium | reverse complement strand
TCCACCGCTTTCATTATCAAACAATTTCACCCCGTAGGTTAGAGTAAATTCGGTTATGATAGAACCTGCGGGGTGAGAAACAAGCAGACACTTTCAATTATCTCACCGCTTTCATTATCAAACAATTTCACCCCGTAGGTTAGAGTAAATTCGGTTATGATAGAACCTGCGGGGTGAGAAACAAGCATTAGCAAATCCCACAATAATTACAAAAGAACCAAAAAAATTCTGCCAATACACTGAGTTGCTTATTCTTAAACTATGAATTTGGCGCAAGACAGCGAAACTCTAAACAGCGGCGGCAAAGCCAGTTCGGCGGCTAAACAACCAAATCTGAGGAGTATAAATAAAAATACCTAAATAAAAAGGTTTGCACAATATTTGCTAAAATATAAACAGAGAACCATACATCGGAGGTCTAATTATGAGAGTAGGCAAAAGAATGATTCTGTTTTTCGCCGTAAATATACTGATACTTATAACCCTTTCCTTTACACTTAATGTCCTCGGCGTGCGGCCATATATCACCGCTCGGGGCATAAATTACCAATCATTGATGATATTCTGTCTTCTCTGGGGCATGGGAGGAGCTTTTATATCGCTAGTGCTCTCGCGCATAATGGCAAAATGGATGATGAGGGTTAAAGTTATAGACCCCAATACCACCAACTCCGACCTTTCATGGCTGATAACAACAGTCCACAATCTCGCGAAAGCCGCGAATCTCCCAAAGATGCCTGAATTTGGCTATTATCCGAGCCATGAAATAAACGCTTTCGCCACCGGCCCCACTAAAAGCAGAGCGCTGGTCGCGGTTTCAGCCGGCTTAATTGAATCCATGAATAGAAGCCAGATAGAGGGAATATTGGCTCATGAAATAGCGCATATCGCCAACGGCGATATGGTAACAATGACGCTTATTCAAGGCATAATAAACGCTTTTGTCATGTTCCTTGCCAGAATTATAGCCTTTTTCCTTATAAAAGGAGACTCAAAAGAAGGCGGCAGTATGATGACCTATTGGATTGTAATCATCGCTTTGGAAATAGGACTAAGCATACTTGGAAACATAGTGGTTGCCGCTTTTTCCAGAGGGAGAGAATTTCGCGCTGATGAGGGCGGAGCTCAACTCGCCGGAAGAGATAAAATGGTCACGGCATTGGAAGGCCTGCAAAAAACTATCAAATACGCCAACCTTACCAAAAGCGAATCATTGGCAACATTAAAAATATCAAGCAAACCAAAAGGGTTTTTTTCACTATTCGCGACGCATCCTCCGCTTGAAGAACGCATAGCCCGCCTATCGCATTCCTCTTAAACGCTCAACATATCGCATCATCAATTAAAAAACCCCGCGGGTTGTTGTGGAACAACGAGCCTATGGCTCATCAAATGTCGAGAACTATGTGAACGACCATAGCTTCTCGGTTGCGAAACATCAAAAACATCCCGCGGGGTTAAGATAAATAAAAACGAAAAAAAACTTTCTTGATAATCCCACAAAAAAACTATAATAATAAAAGTGTAAATGGTTCTTCATTTTATTCACTTTATCGGTGAAGGGAAACACTTTTAAATAGAATAATTTAAGGATGGCTAAAAAAATGAAAGATATTATTCCTGCGGAAATAATCGAAAATAAAATTTTTTTGATACGCGGGCATAAAGTTATGCTTGATTCCGATTTGGCAAAAATATATGGCGTATCCACGGGTAGATTAAATCAGCAGTTTCGCAGAAACAGGCGGCGTTTCCCCGAAGATTTCGCCTTCATGTTGACCGAACGGGAATTTAAATCTTTGATATTGCAATTTGCAATATCAAAAAAAGGCCGCGGAGGCAGGCGAAAGATTCCTACGGTTTTCACCGAACATGGCGCCATTATGCTAGCCAGTGTCTTAAATAGTGATTTGGCGATAAAAGCGAGTGTTCAAGTTGTTAGAGCCTTTGTACGATTGCGGGAAGTTATGGGAACACACAAAGAACTGGCGGAGAAAATGCGCCGGCTTGAAGAAAAAACAGAGAAACATGATGCGGAAATAATTCTAATTTTCAACACTATCCGCAAACTTATGATGCCTTGCCCGCCCGAGAAACCAAAAAAACGCATAGGATTCACGGTAAAAGAGAAGAGAACGAAATACCGCATTTATTAAAAAACCCCGCGGGTTGTTGTGGAACAACGAGCCTATGGCTCATCAAATGTCGAGAACTATGTGAACGACCATAGCTTCTTGGTTGCGAAACATCAAAAACATCCCGCGGGGTTAAGATAAATAAAACCGAAAAAACCTTTTTTAATATCCCACAAAAAAACTATAATAAAAGTGTGAATAGTTCTTCATCCCATTCACTTTATCGGTGAGGGGTCAACAAAATGAAAAATAATAACGAAACTATTCCCGCGGAAACAATTGAACAAGCAATACTCTTTATACATGGCCAGAAAATAATATTGGACTATGACTTGGCAAAACTTTATGGAGTAACCACTAAACGTTTAAATGAACAAGTCAAACGCAATAGAAATCGTTTTCCAAAAGATTTTATGTTCCGATTAAACAAACAAGAAGCGAAAAATTTGAGGTCGCAATCTGCGACCTCAAAAAGTCGCGGAGGCCGTCGCTATCTTCCTTTTGCTTTTACCGAGCATGGTGTCGTTATGTCAGCAAATGTGCTAAATTCAGCCACCGCGATAAAAATCAGCATTGATATTGTTCGAACTTTTGTAAGATTGCGCCAAATGATAACCGCTCACAAAAACCTTGCTAAGCGGCTTAACCAACTTGAAAACAAATACGACGCTCAATTCAAAATTGTTTTTGACGCCATCCGCGAACTTATGGCCCCGCCGGCAAAGCCAAAAAAACGCATAGGCTTTTCAGCAAAAGAGAAGAGAGCGAGATACTTGGCAAAAAAGGATTTAAAAAAATAATAGTTTTATTGAAGGAGAAAATAATGAAAAAAGCAAAGATAAATCTTGATGAACTTCTTGATTGTTTTGAAGAAGGAAATGATGAACACCAATATTATTTGGATATTGAAACGGGCAAAATAGAGTTATTAATAGACGAGGATTATTCCGGAGAAAATAATGATGAGTTGTGCGAAAAAATAGAGAATGGGTTGAATGTGAGATATTTTGCCGTTCCGAAGCAGGATTCGCATCAAGGATACAAAGACATGGAAACTTTTATTGAAACCGTAAAAGATGAAAATCTGCGGAAAATGTTGCTTATTGCCATTAACGGCAGTGGCGCTTTTCGACGGTTTAAAAATGTATTGTTTGAGTATTCCCAAGAACAACCATGGTTCGATTTTCAAGAGGAAAGAAAAGAAGAACGCTGCTTGGAATGGCTTAGGGATAATGACATCAAGGCGGAAGAATAGGCAACCACTTTCCGCCTTGCCGTCGGTTAGAAATCTCCGCGAGAAATTTAGTTCTTTATATGTTGATTGAAAAACCCCGCGGGTTGTTGCAACGCTTCTCGGTTGCGAAACATCAAAAACATCCCGCGGGGTTGATTAGATGAAAAACAAAAAACATTTTTTGATACGCGGATACAAAATCATTATTGATTTGGAACCGGCTTGTTTTTACGGTGTGCCTAGCAAACAACTTAAAAGCCTTGCCCTTTGGCCCTATTTGTCTATAGGCCTATTTCCGATAAATTAGGGGACATTAGCACCTTAAAACAATGTTTCAGGCCTGATAGAATAATACTATAGGTAAGTTTACGGAGGTAATTACAGATGAAAAAATCAATATTAAGCGTCGCATTTGTTTTAATACCGGCTTTGGCTATTCACATTTTCGCCGAAGTCCCTAAAGCCATGGACCAACTTACGGCTTTGGCACCTCAGCAAGAGAACTTGATCCCATCTGAGGCTAAAATCCAAAAGACTGCCGTTGTCTTGACAGAAAAAGGCCTGCCTGTCAGAACTATATTCTTTGAAATTGACGAACCAGAATCCATATCCGGCAACACATCTAAAGATGGCAATAAGAATGGTTACAACGATGACTATGGTTCATATGGCAGACGCTCCTGCATAGCGAGGGACACCGGCTGGGAAGAGCACTGGGGCGGACACGGCGGCGGACCAAGCGAACTAGACGCTTGCCGGGAATGTCTCAGTGAACACGGATCCTGTCGCTATACCTGTTCGATGCAACAATTCCGCTGTACCGCTCAGTTCAACCCGGCGCCGGTTGACCCCAACCAGCCCTTACCCAACACCGGTACCTATGGCGCTTATACCGGCGACCTACGCCCTGACGAAGGAAGCGCTAGAGACAGCGCGATACTGCGTTGCATGCAGTTCACTCAGTACAAACCCGGCTATTGCTTAGTTACGACCTGTAACCAAGAGAGCCAAATTGTAAAGAGCGGCACCTGCAGAAGATAGTTTTCGCATCGTTAAAAAGGGCGAGAAAAATCCCGCCCTTTTTTACCTCATGCAATATCAGACAAAAACACAATTAAAAAACCCCGCGGGTTGTTGTGGAACAACGAGCCTATGGCTCATCAAATGTCGAGAACTATGTGAACGACCATAGCTTCCCGGCGTGGCGGCATCAAAAACATCCCGCGGGGTAAGATAAATAAAAACGAAAAAAACCTTTCTTGATACTCCCCACAAAAAAACTATAATAAAAGTGTGATTGGTTCGTCAGCTCTTTCATTTTATCGGTGAGGGAGAACCACTTTTGAAGAAACTAATCTAAAATAAAAAAGGCTAAAAAAATGAAAGATATCATTCCTGCGGAAATAATTGAAAATAAAATTTTGCTGATACGCGGATATAGAGTTATGCTTGACACTGATCTTGCCAAACTATACGGAGTACCCACAAAAGTTTTCAATCAAGCGATAAAAAGAAATAAGGCCTATCCCCTTTGCTGAAGTAGATTCGTCCGGCGCGGCTTGGTGGTCTGCTGATGCATGATCAGGTCTTTGTACGGTGCTGGCTCCACTTGAACGGCCTGTTGGATTAATCGGTAGAAGAGTTGCCCGCGAGACCGGCTTGTTCTCCTGTTGAATCGGAAGGTGAACTCGTCCAAGTAGTAGTCCAACTGGTGATTTTGAACCCCACCCTGATGAGTGCCCAGCAACCACCGCTTTAATAAGGAAGCCACACGATGTACCCGAGGCATGAGTTCGTGTGCCAACTGGCCGCTTCGTTTGATATTGGTGACATTGTGGATATAACCCATGCTCGTCAAATTGTTATACCCACCCCATCCATCGGTATCGACAGTCGAACCCTGAACTACCGCCGCCTCTATAAACGGGAGCAAACTGGTCGCCGAAACATCGGGAACACAATGTAGCCGGATGCTGCCAATCCCCTTACCGTTCTTCTCTGCTGCTACGACGACAATAGCCTTCTCGGTCTTGCGTCCATGCATGCCTGCTTCCGGGCCCCCAAAGTATGTTTCGTCAATTTCCACTGTCCCACTCAAGCGGTCGCGTCCTGGCCGTACCATAGATCGCCGGAGCTTATGCATCCATGTCCACGCTGTTTCGTAGCTCCCAAGGCCAAAGACACGTTGAATACCCAACGCGCTGACGCCGTTCTTCTGGCTACAAACCCACCACATGGCCCGAAACCACAAACGAAGCTCCTTGTGGGTCCCCTGAAAAATCGTCCCCGCCACCACACTGGTTTTTCGTTCGCAGGTACGGCAGACCAACAGCCCTTGACGGCTATGCCACGCCTCCGAACCACCACACCTCGGACAGTGAAACCCATCAGCCCAACGAATCGCTGTCAAGTAGGTCCGACAGTCTTCTTCCGTGGCGAACTGCCGCTCGAACTCCGGTAGCGTATGCGGATAGTTTACCATGTCCGTATTCTATAAATTTGGGCATACTTCAGTAAAGGGGATAGGCCTCTTT
>JAKLQJ010000098.1 GCA_022013385.1 Elusimicrobiota bacterium | reverse complement strand
TGCTAATTGCCTTTTCTTGCTATGGCTTTGGCGCCACTATCTTTTCCCGACTGATTACTGTTCACTGATTACTGGTTACTGATTTGCCAGTCACCAGTTGCAAACAGGTCACCAGTCACCAGTCACGGGTAACTAATGAGAAAAAGATGATGTATTCATATAATATTACAGAAAACTTTTTTATCTATATAGCCTATCATCCTACTCTCGTATCTACGCCGTTTGATGACCTATTCTGCTACTTTGTCAATATTTCACATCCATTCTTCTTAACTAAAAGCGTGTCTTCTATGCGAACGCCGAATTTCCCATTTAAATATATCCCCGGCTCTACCGTTAATATCATTCCTTCTTTCAGAATGTCTTTGGATTTTGAGTTAACGGTCGGAGCTTCATGTATCTCAAGACCTACGCCATGACCGGTCCCATGCACAAAATATTGTCCGTATCCTTCATCCATTATCAAATCACGAGCCGTTTTATCTATAAACGCGGCCTTTATTCCGGATTTTAGGGCTTTAACAGCTTTTTTTTGAGAAGTTTCAACAATGGAATAAACTTTCTTAAACTCCGTGTCGGCTTTCCCATAAAAAAAAGTTCTCGTCATATCCGAACGATAAAAATCATAAATACAGCCATAATCAATCAAGACCGCTTCATTCTTTTTCAAAACCCGCATTGAAGTTTCATGGTGTGGAAGAGCGGAATTAGCGCCAAAAGCTACTATCAAGTCAAAAGAAGGTCCTGTGGCGCCCATAGCTTGCATAATGTCTTCAAGCTCTCTTGCAACCGAAATCTCTGTTCTGCCGGCTTTAATTCTAGACTTTATTACGAGAAAAGCTTTAGCCGCCACATGGCAAGCTTTTCGTATAGCTTTGAGCTCCGCTCCTTTTTTAGTAAGCCTTAAGCATGCCGTAAGGCCTGCCTTTTCAATAAGCCCGTGTTTTTTCCAAAACATTCCGCTAACATAAGTTTCCGTCTCAGGTTGAAAAACCGTTTTTTTAATTTTAAATTTATATTTTTTAATTTCCGCAATTACGCCTGCCTTTATATCATTGGAGGCCACAGCTTCGACAAACGGAACCTTGTATTTAAAATGTTCAAAAAGCATTTTAGGAACAAAAGCCCAAGCATTTGTTTTTGAAATAAGCAAAACACATCCATCAAGATAAAATCCGGTTAAAAAACCCGCTTCAATGGGCCGATTTATTACGACCGCATCCAATTTTTCTTTTTTAAGCAAGCGCTGCAGTTCTTTGATCCTTTGGCTATATATGCTCATAGTTTTTAATTATACATAATGTGCTATAGCGTTACTATCGTAATGTGTGATAAAATTGGTCGTTCGCACATACATATCCCGCCTACAGCGAGATAGTGGTTTACCGCCACACTGCATCACTGCCGCGCTGTATCGCTATTAAACTCTTTATACAACCTTTTAAAATCTTCAATGCTTAAATTTTGAGGTCTTATTTGAGGCTCAATTTGAGCCTTCTCAAAAATCCTCAACAATAGCGCTTTATCCATATTCATTGAAATGGATAAGGAATTTAATATTGTCTTTCTTCTATGTGAAAAAGCAAATTTTATTAAAGAAAGAAAATTTTTTAAAGAGTCTCCCTTTTTGGCCGTCTGCTTGCCCCGCCAAAGGCGGGGATGGGCATGGCCCCTTGATACGGCACCCGCCAGAGGCTTGAAAAAAGGATCTTTTTCCTTTTTAAAAACAACTACTCGCGAATCTATTTTAGGAACAGGGCTAAAATCTGATTTTGGCGCATCTATAAGCACAAAAGCTTCGCTTAAAACTTGGCTAAAAATAGAAAAATAACCATAATCCTTGTCATTAGGCCGCGCCATGATTCTTTGCGCCATTTCTTTCTGAAACATAAAGGATGCGCCGACGAATTTATCAAATAGGAGCGCTTTTTCAAGAATGGCCGTAGCGCAATGATACGGAAGATTGCCGATAAAAACAATTTTTTTGTTTTTTAAAAAAACTTCGGATAAATCCAAACGCATAAAATCAGCTTTGATTATGCGCGGAATATCTCCTTTAAATTTATCTTTTAAAAACTCAATCATTCTTCCGTCAATCTCAATTAAAAGAAGTTTTTTGGGATAAAGTTTGATCAAGTCTTTTGTCAAAACACCTTTTCCCGGACCTATTTCAACTACCAAATCACAATCAAAATCATTGACAGATTCGGCGATCTTCAAAGCCGTATAATCATTTTTAAGAAATACCTGACTATATTTGGGCATAATTTTACCAGCAACACCGAAAAGAAGTTAATATGTAAATACGGTGATACGAAACAAAGAGTTTAATAGCGATACAGCGCGGCTTGTTGGCGCCATAGGCGCCACGGGAGCAGTGATGCAGTGTAACAGGCGCCGGTTGCCGGTTTGCCCCGCCACTACTGCATCGGCGGGCAGGCCCGCCATATTCGCCACTACTACTTAGGCGCTCTAAGACTATGTCATACCGCATCAAGGCCTATGGCCATTAAGGGCGGTATCCATTACTACATGGCGCCTATGGCGCCAAGATTTTCCGCCAGAGGCGGATCCGCCAGTTTGTTTGGCGGAAGTGGCGGAAACCCGCCGATG
>JAKLQJ010000097.1 GCA_022013385.1 Elusimicrobiota bacterium | reverse complement strand
ACTATAGCCTGCAAATATTTACGCTCTTGCTTGTTCAATCTAACTATGTGGCTTTTTTGGCTCATGGTTTATCTCCCTTTTTTAGGAAGATATTATCATAATATCAAAGAACTATCAATAACTAAATTGACAAAGCACTAGTGTTGCAAGTCGCCTGTTACCAGCCCCTGTTGCCTTGCATGCCTTTTGCTTTTTTAATTTGGCAAAAATTATTTTTAAACTTTCTCTTTTTTCGCGACAGGTTTCTTTTTTTCGCCCACATTGCCCTCAATATTTAAGAATTTTTCACGCAAATTAAGATCTAATTCCTTAGCTTTATCGGGATTTTGCTTAAAATACATTCTAGCGTTTTCTCTGCCTTGACCTATCTTTTCGCCTTTATACATAAACCAAGCGCCGGCTTTATCCACAAGGCCGGTTTCAACCCCCATGTCCAAAAGACAGCTCTCTGCGGATATGCCCTCGCCATGAATCATTTCAAATTCCGCCCGTCTATAAGGAGGCGCAATCTTATTTTTAACAATCTTAACTCTTATCCTTGCTCCTGTTATAATATCACCGCGTTTAAGAGTTTCTATTTTGCGAATATCCATTCTGACGGAAGCGTAGAACTTAAGAGCCAGACCGCCCGTAGTTGTTTCGGGGCTCCCAAACATTACGCCGATTTTATGCCTTAACTGGTTTATGAAAATCACCGTGGTTTTAGTGTTTGAAATTATGGCGGTAAGTTTTCTTAAAGCCTGAGACATAAGCCTTGCCTGAAGTCCCATATGCGAATCTCCCATATCGCCTTCTATTTCGGCGCGCGGCACAAGAGCGGCCACGGAATCCACGACAACAATATCCACAGCGCCGGACCTAACAAGTTTTTCGGTAATTTCAAGCGCCTGTTCGCCGGAATCCGGCTGACTGATAAGGAGATTGTCTATATCAACGCCTAATTTTTGAGCGTAAAAAGAATCCAAAGCATGTTCGGCGTCTATAAAAGCCGCCATTCCCGTTTTCTGCGCATTGGCAATGACATGCAAGGCTAAAGTTGTTTTTCCCGATGACTCAGGGCCATAAATTTCAACCACCCGTCCTCGCGGCAAACCGCCTATGCCCAATGCCAAATCCAATGACAAAGCTCCGGTCGGAATTACTTCTATTTTTCTATTGGTTTTATCTCCCAATTTCATAATGGCTTCTTTTCCAAAAAGCTTTTCTATCTGTGACAAAGCCACATCCAAGGCTCTCTCCTTATCTTCTTTAGACATGTTTCCTCCAGTAAACTTTAATATACACGGATTATATTATCAAATATGGCGCTATTCGCAAACAGGCGCGCAAATTTAATATAATTTGCGTATGATAAAATATATTCTGCCGACAATCCTTTTTGCGCATCTGCCTTTATTGGCAATGACCGATTCAAATTCAAATAGCATTAAACCGGATGCAATGGGGTACTGTCTTTATAGCGCCAAATCACAAAAAAAAATGAACCTTAAAATCTTGGGGAAACACATATCCGCGAGCAATGTGGTTTATGTGGGCGAAAAGCATGACCAAATAAAAGACCATCTTGCTCAACTTAAAGCTCTTGAACTCTTATATCCGGCAAAAGGTAAAAAAATAGCGGTTGGCTTTGAAATGCTTAATGTTACGCTTCAACCCATTCTTGACGACTATGCCAAAGGCGATATAAGCGAAGATGAATTTTTGGAAAAAGCCAACTGGGAGAAAGAATGGGGATTTGATTTTAATCTCTATAAACCTTTGTTTGATTTTATTCGAGAGAAAAAACTTAAAGCTTTGGCGCTTAATATACCTAAAAAAATAGTTGCCAAAATAGCGCGCATCGGCCTTGAAGGTCTTATGCCTGAAGACAGAAAATTCCTGCCGGAAAATATACATATTCCCACAGATACAAAATATCTAAATTTTCTCAAAACTTCTTTCGGAGAGCACGGCGATAGTCCCATGTCAGAAATGTTTACTTGGGAAAATTACCTGGTCTCCATGTCGGCATGGAACGAAGCTATGGGCGCAAAAATGGCTGATTTTTTAAATAAAAACAAAGAATATTCCGGCCTTGTGATAGCCGGCAACGGCCATATAATCTATAATGCTGGAATTCCCTTTTCAGTAAAAACGCGAACTAAAAATCTTAAACATTCCTCTTTCTATACGGAAGACGCTTTCACTTGCCCGGAAAAACCTGATAAAGAAATTTTTGAATATGCCGATTTCATTTGGTTTATCAATCATAAAGATTAGATAAAATCACAAGCTACTTAGCAACAAGTTAATTCGGCAATCCCGCCTATGGCGGGCCTGCCCGCCGATGCAGTAGTGGCGGGGCAACAAGGAACAGCGTCCCCCCGCCAGCCAAGAAATCCTGAACACCCAACTACTAGAGTTGCAAAACTTTTTGTCAAGATACTACTGTAATGACAAATTAGTTTTGCAACCACTTCAGTGTCTTACCCCGCCACGCTATACAGCATGACAGACGGGTTTCTTTAGATGTTGCCGCGCCAGAAGTTACGCAGCAACCCACGGGGGTCGTTCGCAAAGCTACCGACACTTTATGAGGCATAGCCTCGTTTATAGTAAAATTGCTCTTTGTTGCATAATTACTTTGTCGCAACACTACTTGCGAAAAATAGGGAAGCGAGGGACGCAAAAATTTGCGCCAATGGCTAAGTTTTTCGTGTTTTACGATTATTAAAGGGATTTGGAACTCTTAAATTTAGATGAGTCGGCAATACTGCTTTCAACTTTATAATAATCAACAGTGTGTTTAGCTATTTTTGCTATGAATTTTTTAGCGCTTGAATAATTGGGAACATTGCCGGTTAGAACAGCGATTATATAATCGCCTTGCGGAGAAAAAACGATGCCCACATCATGGCATGATCTTCTCAAAAGGCCGGTTTTATGAGCCAGCTCCCAGCCTATCGGCAAACCGCCCCTAAGACGAGTTCTGGATTTTGAATTCTTCAAGAACTCCATCATCAATTCGCTTGATTGTTCATTCACAAGCTCTTTATTGTATATTCTTTCGATTAAATCGGCCATTTCTCTCGCGGTAGTATAATTTTCTCTTGTTACTCTGCCTGAAGTAAGACTGAATCCTTCCGGATAAATCTTGGTATAAACAAGTCCCATTCTTGAAAATTCTCGCTGAAGATAATTCATGCCCACATAATCCGAAAGCATATTGGCGGCTGTATTATCGCTCTCGGTTATCATCTTATATAGGAGCTCCATTACGCTTAATTTTGTTCCGTCTCTCGCCCATTTTAAAGTGCCGGAACCTCCTCTTCTTTCCCTTCCTGTTAATCTTATTTGAGTGTCAAAAGAAATATCTCCCTTTTTTATTTTCTCAAAAATAGCCGCCATCATCGGAAGTTTAATAAGACTTGCCGAAGGAAAAAGCTTGTCCGCCTTATATTCCCAAACATTACCGCTGTTAATATCCTTAAAATAGACACCGACACTGCCTTGATAATCACGAACTGTCTTTTCAAAGCTTTTTACCATTTCATCCCATTTGGCCTGATTTAGAGAATAAGTTTTAGGCGCAGAAGCAAACTTTCCGACCAATGGAATACCGGGACTCGCTTTATAAAAGAGATAGATTGCCAAGGACAAGGCGATAATAACAATAACTATCATTCGCCTTCTAAATAATTGCGCCTTTTTTCTTTTTATGGGATTTTTAATCATTATAAATCGCCAATCGCAAAAAAAATTTTCAATCGCTACTTAGGCTTTTGCGTTTGCTTTTTAGACGAGATCAAAAGTTAACACTTTAGAATCCTTTTTCCAATTAACCTTTATCATTTGATCTTTTTTTAGTTTACTGCTGAGCATTAATTCGGATATGGGATCTTCCAAAAGCCTCTGTATGGTTCTAAGAAGCGGTCTTGCTCCGTAATTGCGATCAAAACCGGTGTTAATAAGGAATTTTTTAGCTTCTTTGGCGATACTGAATTTTAAATTCTTTTCTTTCAATTTAGCGTCAACTTTCCTTAAATTAAGTTCAAGAATTTTTTCCATATCGCTTTCGGTAAGAGGCCTGAAAACAATAATTTCATCAACCCTGTTTATAAATTCAGGATTAAAAACTCTCTTCACCTCTTCCATCACAATGCTTTTCATCGCTTTATAATCTTTCTCGGTATCGTCTTGAGCCACAAATCCCAGCGACTTCCCTTTACTTATAAGCCTTGCGCCGACATTTGAAGTCATAATCATAATGGTGTTTTTGAAACTGACTTTGTGTCCAAGACTATCCGTTAAAAGACCTTCGTCCATAACCTGCAATAAAATATTGAAAACATCGGGATGAGCTTTTTCAATCTCATCAAGCACAACAACCGAATACGGTTTTCTCCTTACAAGTTCCGTAAGCTTTCCTCCCTCTTCATAACCAACATAGCCCGGAGGCGCTCCGATAAGTCTTGAAACAGAAAATTTCTCCATATATTCCGACATATCTATCCTTACCATAGCATCTTCATTTCCGAATAAAAATTCCGCCAAAACTCTGGCAAGTTCTGTTTTTCCAACGCCGGTCGGCCCTAAAAAAATAAAATTTCCGATAGGCCGTTTTGGATCTTTCATGCCCGTTCTGCTTCTTTTTATGGCTTGAGCTATAACTTTGACCGCTTCTTCCTGCCCTATAAGCCTTTTGTGAATTTCTTTTTCCATATGAGTAAGCTTTTCGGTCTCGCTTTCCGTTAAGCGGGTAACCGGTATGCCGGTCCATTTTGAAGTAATAGTCGCGATATCTTCTTCGGTAACTTGCGGAATTTTTTTATTGCAACTATCACGCCATTTCTTTTTCACATCTTCATACGCTTTTTTCAATTCTTTTTCCTTATCGCGCAATTTTGCCGCTTTCTCATACTCCTGGTTATAAATGGCATTATTTTTTTCTTTCGTTATATCCTCGATCTCGGCCTCTTTTTCCTTAAACTCAGCGGGAACAACTGAAATCATAAGCCTTGCCCTTGAGCCGGCTTCGTCCAAAATATCAATAGCCTTGTCGGGAAGGGCGCGATCGGTTATATATTTATCCGACAACTGCGCTGCCGCTATAATCGCCGAATCCAAAAATTCGCATTTGTGATGCGCTTCATATCTGTCTTTAAGCCCGCTTAGAATTTCAATCGTCTCCTCCACAGTGGGGGGATTAACTATAACAGTCTGAAATCTTCGTTCAAGCGCAGGGTCATGCTCAATATGTTTTCTATATTCGTCAAATGTAGTGGCTCCTATGCATTGAAGCTCTCCCCTAGCAAGAGCCGGCTTAAGCATATTTGAGGCGTCTATCGCGCCTTCCGCCGCGCCCGCTCCGATAACAGTATGAAGCTCGTCTATAAAAACTATTATCGAATTTTTTGCCTTTCTTATTTCGTCTATTATGGTTTTAAGCCTTTGTTCAAATTCCCCTCTATATTTCGTGCCGGCGACTATTGAAGCCAAATCCAGACTCAAAAGCTTCTTGCCCGCCAGAGTATCAGCTATATCTCCCGTCGCTAATTTTTGCGCCAAACCCTCAACTATGGCTGTTTTCCCCACACCGGGCTCTCCTACTAAAACGGGATTATTTTTTGTTCTTCTGCCCAATACCTGTATAATCCTCTCAATTTCGGTGGTTCGGCCTATAACAGGATCTAAAGTTTTCTGAGCGGCAAGCTGAGTTAAATCGCGGCCAAATTCGTCTAATGCTGGCGTTTTGCTTTTGCCTTTAGGCGTTACCGACTGATGCGAAGAAGCTTTTCCTTGAGAACGCCCTGTTTGTTCCATTTCGTTTTCACTGAGGAGATTCATGACTTCTTCCCGAACCGTTTCAAGTTTAAGCCCCAGATTATCAAGAACTCTCGCGGCTACGCCCTCTTCTTCTCTGATAAGCCCCATTAAAATATGCTCAGTGCCTATATAGGTATGCCCCATATGCTGAGCTTCTTCAACGGCATATTCCAAAACTTTTTTAGCTCTGGGAGTAAAAGGGATTTCACCCAAGAGCATCATATTGTCGCCGGTACCCACTATTTTTTCAATCTCGCTTCTGACTTTTCTTATATCCACATTAAGATTTGCAAGCACTTGAGCGGAAACTCCCTCGCCCAAAGCGACAAGTCCCAAAAGTATATGTTCCGTGCCGACATAATCGTGATTAAGTCTTTTGGCTTCTTCTTGCGCTATAAGTATCACTCTCTGAGCTCTCTCAGTAAATCTTGTGCCCATTGAACCGCCTCCAGTAAAATCAAACACTCAAAATAAATCAAAACTGCGCATTTAGCGAGTTTAGAGTCGAAAGTTTAGAGTTTTCCGCCATCACTTCTCCGGCGCTTTCCGCTACCGCATCGGTACTTTCTATTGGCAGGGGACATAACCTATACCCGCCGAGGTCGTAGTTAGTGGCGGAAGAGTTATATTTGTAACCCTAACTAGCCCACAATAACTATGACTCCTCGGCTCTCTTAGTTCCATAATACTGTTAATGTAGCCTAAGCCTTCTTTACTTTAATTTTGAAACCTTTAACAGATTGAACCACGACTTCGGCATTTTTAGGGATATCGCCTTCAATACTGACGGCATCCCAAAGTTCGCCTTCTATTAAAACTTTTCCGCTCGGTGAAAGAGCGGTTTTAACCAAGCCTTTTTTACCGTCTAAGGATTCGCTTCCGGTCACAATTCTTTTCATATGCGCTTTGACCACCAGCCAAGTTAAAACAGCCACAATCGCCACTAAACCTAAAATAGTTGTGCTTAGTATGCTCATAGAAATGGACATCCCTCCAAGAGAAGATTGATCAAATAACATCAAAGCTCCCAGAATAATTGAAACTATCCCGCTTATCGTCAACAAACCATAACTCACTACTTTTATTTCAACCACAAAAAACAAAAAGCCCAATAGCATAAGCGCTATTCCCGCAAAATTAGCGGACAATGTTTGAAACGAATAGAAAGCTATAACTAAAGACACAGCGCCTATAACACCGGGAAAAATAAGCCCCGGATTATAAAGCTCAATAAAAAGACCGGCCGCGCCCAAACTCATAAGTATCATGGCTATATTGGGATCGGTAATGGTAGCAAGAAATTTTTGACGATCAGTTTGCTCGTAATACTCAAATACGGGGCTATTGATTTTTATAATTCCGAAATCTTTGACTTTGCGCCCGTTAATTTTGCTTATCAAATCGTCCAAATCATCCGCCATAAAATCAACCACATTATCTCGAACAGCCTCTTCAGCGGAAAGGGAGTCGCTTTTTTCAACCGCTTTTATGGCCCATTGGACATTTCTTCCCGTACTCTGAGTTATGGATTTTATATATGCCGAAGCGTCATTTAAAATCTTTTCTTCCATGTCGCTTGAGTTTTCTTTTTTATCGTCCTTTGACGGCATCTTACCCATCATTACGGGATGAGCGGCGCCGATATTGGTGCCCGGACTCATAGCGGCTATATGCGAAGCCATTGAAATAAAAACTCCGGCGGAAGCCGCTCTGGCGCCTTTAGGAGAGACATACATGGCAATGGGAACCGAAGAGCCCAAAATCTTTTTTATTATTGAGCGCATGGATAAATCAAGACCGCCGGGAGTATCCAAACGCACCACAAGCATATCAAATTTTCCCGAATTAGCTTTGTCTATGGCTTGGTTTATATATTCTGCCGAAACAGGGCTTATCACCCCTGAAAAAGTGGCGACCACTATATTTTTTACTTCATATTCCTGCGGTTTTTGGGCAAAAGAAAAGGATATTGAAACCCAAATTAATAACGCTGTCAAAATTGTTTTTCCGATCATAGTAACCTTTTTAAATATTAAATTTCTACAACCACATCGCACTATAAGGAGATGCCAGAGTAGTATAATTATACCAGAAATAAATTATACAATATTGGAAGCGATGCTTCATAAAGTGTCGGTAGCTATGCCCTTAGGAATCTGGAAGATTCCAAGGCTATGCTGGGTGCCGTAACAAGGGACTATGTCCATCAGACGGCCAAGGATGTTAGCCCTGTGAACGAAGTTACACGGGGTGAACGACCAATTTTAATAAGAGATTTGTTTCTTGCCGTTTTGCAAGTTCATTTTTCCAAAAAGAACACCGAACAAGGAGCTGAATTTATGCCAAACAAAGAAAGAGTTTTGCTCATAATAAGAGACGGATGGGGCATAGCAAAACCTGATAAATTTAATGCCGTCTACAATGCGCAGAAAAAAAATATTTCCGAATTTCTTAAAAAATACCCCAATACTGTTCTTGAACCGGCCGGCGAAGCGGTCGGACTGCCAAAAGGATATCAAGGCTCCTCTGAAGTCGGACATTTGAACATGGGCGCCGGCAGAATAGTGGAGCAAGAGCTAAAAAAAATAATGGATATGATAGAAAACGGTTCTCTTTTCAAAACGGCCGCTTTAAAAAACGCCATAGAAAATGCGGCTAAAAATAATTCCGCTTTGCATTTGATGGGCCTTATTCAAGATGAAGGAGTTCACGCTCACCAAGATCATTTATTCGCGGTATTAAAACACGCGAAAGAAAAAGGCGTAAAAACCGCGTATATACATTTTTTTGCCGACGGCAGAGACACACCGCCGAGAAGTTCCTTAACTTTCATTAAAACCCTCTCGGATGAAATAAAATCAATAGGACTCGGAGCGATAGCTACCGTAACGGGACGATATTATGCCATGGATAGAAGCGAGAAATGGGAATTAACGGATAAAACTTATAATGCCATGGTAAACGCCGAAGGCAGAAAAAGCTTATCGGCCGAAGAAGCCGTGCAAACGGCTTATGATTCGCTTAAAAATCCGGACGGAAAACCGATTGTTGATGAATATATCCCCCCCACAATAATAGCGAATTATCCGGGCATGAAAGACAGCGACTCCGCCGTTCATTTGAATTTCAGGCAAGATAGAGCCATTCAATTGGCAAAAGCTTTTGTTGAAGATGATTATCCGGGCAAGCGCCCTAAGAAAATCAATATAGCATTTTGCGGATTAACGAGATATTATGACTCTTTTAAATTTAATGCCCTTCCCCCGATGGATGAGTCGGGAAATATGAACAATCTTTTAGGGCAAGTTATATCAGAGGCTAATCTCGCACAATTGCGCCTATCGGAAACACAAAAATTCAAGCATGTAACATCTTTCTTTAACGGAAAAGCGCTTAAGCCATATCAAGGAGAAGACCGCATAGAAATAAAGGGAACTTTTGATCCCTCAAGCTTCGCCCAAAACCCTCAAATGAATGCTCGGGAAATAACCGAAAGAGCTTTGAAAGAAATACCCTCGCTTAAGTATGACTTCATTCTCATAAACTTGGCTAACTGCGATATGGTGGGACATACAGGCAATTATGATTCGGTTTTAAAGGCCGTGGATATTGTGGATGACAGCGTTGGGAAATTGGTTGAATCGGGCGTAGAAAACGGATATACGGTAATGATAACGGCCGATCATGGCAATGCCGAAGAAATGTGGGATTACAAAATGAATATGCCAAAAACTTCTCATACAAATAATCCTGTGGAATTCATTTTTATTGATGATAATGCTAAAAAAATAAAATTAAGAGAACACGGAATCTTGTCCGATATAGCGCCGACGGTATTGGAAGTTTTGGGAATAAGAAAACCGGCTGATATGACAAGTCAGTCGCTAATAGTGCCTGCGCCATAAGACCCGGTAACCAGTAAACAGTAACCAGTAAACAGTAACCAGTAAACAGTAACCAGTAAACAGTAACCAGTAAACAGTAACCAGTAAACAGTAACCAGTAAACTGGTGGCGATTCTTCAGCCTCAGCAATATTTTGGGGTTCGTTCAACTCATCGTATGGCAGAGGAAAAATGGCAAAAGGAAAATCAATAAAATTAATAGAATTTTCTCAAAGAAGCATGAAAAAAATCCGGCAAAAAAATCAGTAAAGCTTAAATTTTTTCTTGTAACTTGAGACTTTAACCTGTCGAAGATATGACTGAAAAATATTTCAAACTAAAAGTCCACCCAAAGTCCAAACGCTCAAAAATATTCGCAAAATCAAAAGACGCTTATGAAATATGGGTAAAGGAGTCGGCTGAAAGAGGTCTTGCCAATAAAGCGGCGCTTGCCCTGCTGGCAAAAGAATTGGGTATTCCTTATAAAAAAATAATACTGGTTAAAGGCGCAACTTCTCCTTCCAAGATAGTTAAAATTTGGTCATCAACATAGCTACCGATCCCGCCATAGGCGGGACCTGTCCACAACGAAGTATGGGGGAAGCATAGCTTCATTATTTTGGTCGTTCAGTCGTTCGTATAACTTCCGACACTTAATGAGGCATAGCCTCGTTGTTTGCATAGCTACTGACACCTGCCTGTCCCGCCTTAATGGCGGGCCTGCCCGCCGAAGCAGTAGTGGCGGGAATGAAGCATAGCTTCATTATTTTGTAATATATCAGCATACTTTATGGTCATTAAAAGAAGAACAATCAGAGGCGTATTTATCGGAGCGGGGCTAATATTCTTATCTACCTTAATTACGCTTTTGGTAAGACATCTGGATATTCTTCCTCATCGCGCGGCGCCGGAATTTAGAACGCTCGGCGATAAAAACGCCAAAATACATATTGAAGAATTTACCGATTTCGCTTGCCCGGCATGCGCGGGAGCGCATGAGATAATTCACAAATTGTTTAAAGCGTTCGATGGAGAGATAATGGTAAGTTTTAAGCATAACCCCTTATTATCTTTACATCAGTGGTCGCTGCGCGCGGCGGTTTATGCCGATTGCGCCGGCGAGCAAGAAAAATTTTGGGAATATGCCGATCTTCTTTTTGAAAATCAGGCCAATTGGGGCTATGCGGAAAAAATGCCAAAAGAGTTAAAAATTTACGCGGAAAAACTCAACTTGGACATGAATAAATTTGATGCTTGCGCAAATAATCCCGAAACCCTTAAAACGGTAAAAACGGATATGGCGGAAGGAAAAATGCTAGAAATAAGCGCAACCCCAACTTTTTTTGTCAACAAAAAAAGAGCCGTAGGATCGCATCAACTTATTGATAATGCCAGAAAATTTGAATATCTTAGAAAAAAATAAGTTAGTCCCGCCATAGGCGGGAGGCTATATTCTATTCTTTTGTTTCTACCGCTGTAGCTGCGCGCCCTTGGCGCGCCTCTACACTTTGAAATTCCGTTACGATAAATTAGTCCCGCCATAGGTGGGAGTAGCTACACTTTGAAATTCCTATACAATGAAATTATCGGATAAAACCAAAAACTTATTGGGATTAATGGCAAGAATGGCAGCGGGAGCGGTTTTTATATACGCGGGCTTTTTGAAAGCCACAGCTCCGCCTGAAGAATTCGCTTATGCCATTGAGGCATATGAAATCTTCCCGCAGTTTATAGTCACAATTTCATCTCTCGCCATGCCCTGGACGGAAATTTATCTCGGCATTTTTTTGATTTTTGGACTATTCACAAGAATTACCTCAATGATTATGGGTTTGCTTTTCGTTTTTTTTGAATTATTAATCTTGTCCGCGATAATACGCGGGATTCCGTTGGCAAACTGCGGCTGTTTTGGCTCAGCCCACAGCAACTCGGCATCATTTGAACTGTTCCAAAATCTGATAATACTCTGTTTTGTGTTCCTCGCCTATAAATTCGGCGGAAAATTTTCAATAGATAATTGGCTAAAGAATAAGGAATTAAGCGATTAGCAAGAAAGGGATTAATTACTGGCCTCTGCCGGCCTTTATTTTGATATTGGAGGTTTCGTGAAAAAAGCAATCATACTTTCAACTATTCTTATTTTTTTGGCAGTGGGCTGGATAAATGCGCGCAAAAGACAATATAAATACACTTCGGCAAATGCCGCGTGGATGACTATCGTCTCAAGTAAAAAGACGGGGGCAAATTATTGCTATATGGATATAAGCAAAAACGGCGATATTATTTCCAGAACGGAGACAAAAAATAAAATAATAACGAGAAAAGGCGCGGTTCCGATTCAAATCGCTAAAGATTTTTTCAGGGAAGCAAAAAATTCAGAATCCTTAGTCGCTGAAATTTCTAAAAAAACAAAACTGGTTTTCTATAAGGGAGAAATTCTTAAAATTTCGTTTTATTTTAGCGGAGAACTGCGAAGAATAATCGCCCCGCTCGTTAATTTTGGAGAAGGATTTTCTCATGCCTTTAATCAAATTCAAGAACTATCAAAAAAACTTTCGGTAAATGAAACCATTGTCGCCTTTATATCCGCCGAACCGCTTGAAGGTGAATTGTCGGATAAATTTATAAAAGACGCGGGAGGGGACTATAAATTCAAGTTAATAGAAACCAATGCTTTAACCAAACCTTTACTCGATGCGGTTAAACAACCTTTCCGGCTTGTGCCTCTAACATCAAAAAAAGATTTGGAAGAAATACGGAAACTGGTAAAAAAAGAGAATCTTTATGGCCTGCGCACTCTCTTCTATATTTCCACCACAAGAGGCAAATTCAAATGCCTTGTGCTTAATGCGCGATAACAGAGTCAAACAACGTAAATACGAAAATAAGACAATAAGTTGATATGGAAAACGAATCGATAAAGAAATTCCAAAACAACGAGGCTATGACTTGGAACACGATAAACGAAACTATGTTTTATAATGTGGCCGTCTGATAAGCGTAGCTTCTGAAACAACACTGGTATAGCCTTGTCGTAAGCTTCGCCGTCTGCCTGCCCGCCCCCTCCACTACGGCATCGGCGGGTTTCTGCCACTAAATCTTCGGCAGACTCACCGAGTAGTAGTGGAGAGCGCCTAAGTAGTAGTGGCGAAGATGCAGTAGTGGCGGGCCTGCCCGCCGATGCAGTAGTGGCGGGATAGGCATCCCGCCTATGGCGGGACGGCACTGACGCACGAGCTTATGCAAACGACCATTTAATGGCATGAACTGTGGATGGCCTTTTTATTTATCACCGTATACCCGTATCATCTTTTTCTCGCTGTTACCTGTGTGTTGCTGTTGATTAATGCTTCCGTAATAAATAAAATAAACCTATGCCAGAATATAAAATTAAGATAGTAGCCATTGATGACGATGAAGCCATGCTTGATGTATATGAAACAGGTTTATTCGCCGAAGACTATGAAGTAAAAACTTTTTCAGATCCAAAAAAAGGCAAAGAATATCTTTTAAGCGATAATCCTGAGCTTCCCGATGTCGTACTTATGGATATCATGATGCCAGGCATAGACGGAATAAGCTTAATGAAAGATGTTCACTCCAATCCTAAAACGACACATATACCTATTATTGCGGTAAGCGGATTAAATGACGCCGCCACTTTAAATGACGCGCTTTTATTCGGCGCGATGGATTATCTTGTAAAACCTTTCGCCATTGATTCCCTTAAAGCGAAAATAAATAAAGCATGGGAATTAAATAAAAAACGCTCATCCAAAAAATAAGTATTAGTGGTTCACTTAGGAGGGATTTAAGCATGTTTAAACCGGGCGCATTATTTCGTAAAACACATGAAGGCACCACTGAAAGGCTTCTGCAATTAGCCGCGGGTTATTTCGGCACATATGTAATAACAGGCAGTTTGGTCAAATTCTTTATGGCCGCAAAAGAACACGGCGGCATGGGAATGACCGGCATAGAATTTCTTGTGTACTCTACGCTTATAAGCAGTCTTTTTTGCATAAGTTTAGTCATATACTGGAAGTGGTATAAATTTAAGTCCAACAATTACACTACATTTTTAGGCATATATATGCCGAAGGAATTTTTGTATATAATTCCTTCGGGAGTATTAACAGCGATAATTATTCCGACCACAACATTGCTTTATACTTTCAAAGGAGTTTCGGTAATGGTCGCCATGATTATAATGAGAGGCAGCGTTATAATAGTGAGTAGAATCATAGATTCCATACAAATAAAGCAGGGAATACTGCATAAAAAAGTTTATCGTGAAGAAAATATAGGAGTTATATTCGCAATATCGGCTGTTGCTTTGAAACTTGTATTTGTGGAAAAGGGTGATTTTGATTTCATACATAACTTTGCCTTTATGGCAATATTCCTATCGTATATTATTGCTTACGCCATAAGAATTTATATAATGAACTTTTACAAAAATACCCGCCCTAAAAACGCGATTTATGATTATAAAGGTTTTTTTGGAATAGAACAAATATCCGCCAGCGCCACTATAATCATATCCATGATTGTTATTCTTCTTGTTTCCGCTAATCACGGAAGTGTTATAGACCAATTCCAACAAGCTGTCAGCCAACCTCATGAAAGATGGCTCTCGGCGGTATGGGCGGGCATTCCATACGGAATAGGCGCATTCTTCTCAGTCTTCCTTTTTATGTTTCAAGGAAGAACCGCGACATTCGCGGGCTTAACCAATAGGCTAACCTCGCTCATAGCCGGAACAGTAGCCACTCTTGTAGTTTGGCAATGGATTGGCAATAATCCTCCCAAAATCGTTGACTGGATAGGCCTTTTTTTGATTTTTATAGCGATATACTTTATGGGACGCGGCGAAAAAAAGAGAACCGCGGAACTCTTGAAAGCCCATGAAATAGTTGAAGAAGAAGATTAATAGCTTTAATTGAAAGGACAAAACCGCAATGATAAAAAACTCTGATAAAGTTGATATTTGCATAGTTGGAACCGGCTATGTTGGCCTCGTTTCAGGAGCTTGCTTGGCTGAAATAGGCCATAGAGTCGTTTGCGTGGATTCAGACGATAAAAAAATAAATCTGCTTAAAAAAGGCATTATGCCGATATATGAAGACGGCCTTAAAGAAATTGTTCACAAAAATGTGAAAAAGAAAAGACTCTTTTTCGCTAAATCAATAAAGGAAGGGCTTCATCATAAAGGCCACAGAGCGGAAGCTGTTTTCATCGCAGTGGGAACTCCCCCAAGACCCGACGGTTCGGCGGATTTATCAGCCATTGAAAAAGTGGCGGAAGAGGTCGCTAAAAATATGTCGGATTATACGGTAATCATAGAAAAATCCACCGTCCCCGTTGAAACCTGCCGTTGGATTGAAAAAACCGTGACAAGATTTAACAAAAAACATATTCCGTTTGATGTAGCGTCAAACCCCGAATTTTTAAGGGAGGGTTCCGCTGTTAGCGATTTTTTAAATCCCGACAGAGTGGTAGCCGGCGTTCCGAGCAAACAAGCGGAATTTTTATTTAAAAAAATATATAAACCGATGAAACATTCTCAAATTATCATAACGGATGTCAAAAGTGCCGAATTAATAAAACACGCGTCAAACTCTTTCTTATCCACAAAAATATCTTTCATTAATGCCGTTGCCAATGTATGCGAAAAAACTGGCGCCAATATAGATGATGTGGCAAAAGGAATGGGCTTGGATAAAAGAATAGGTTCAAGTTTTTTAAAAGCGGGAATAGGTTTTGGCGGTTTTTGTTTTCCCAAAGATCTTGAGGCCTTTTACTGGCTAAGCGCTCAAAAGGGTTATAATTTTGAACTCCTGAAAAATGTTCAGGATATAAATGAAAGCCAAAAAATGTGGATAGTTAAAAAGATTGAAGAAGAACTTTGGAATTTAAAAGGAAAAACAATAGCTTTATTGGGACTTGCGTTTAAGCCCAATACGGACGATATGCGTTTTGCGCCAAGCATAGACATAATAAACGCGCTAAAAAAACTTGGCGCTAAAGTAAAGGCTTATGATCCCGTCTCTATGGAGAACGCGAAAAAGGTAATTAAAGGCATTGAATTTTCAAAAAATCCATACCAATGCTTAAAAAATGCCGATTGCGCTTGTCTTATAACAGAATGGGATGAATTTAAAAAACTTGATTTCAAAAAAGTATTAATGTTGATTAAGCATCCTATACTCATAGACGGCAGAAACCTTTACGATCCCGCTAAAATGAGGAGAATGGGTTTTACATATAAATCATTAGGCCGACCATGAAAGATACATATATAAGGAAGTCCGACTTCCTTAGCGAGAAGTGAAAAGTATATAGGTGGAAGTACGGACTTCTAGACGGCAGAAACCTTTACGATCCCGCTAAAATGAGGAGAATGGGTTTTACATATAAATCATTAGGCCGACCATGAAAGATACATATATAAGGAAGTCCGACTTCCTT
>JAKLQJ010000096.1 GCA_022013385.1 Elusimicrobiota bacterium | reverse complement strand
GTAAATAACTTGACATTTACTATTTACGCATCTTGCGTCGTGGTTTTAACCCCGCGGGTTTTTTCTACAACCAAGTTTACCCAACCCACGGGGTAAAAACAAGCATTTAAATGTAAAGAAGTGTTGGACGCACTACATTAGCGGATATGAAGCGGAAGATATTCCGGATTCAATCAAAGATAATAAGGAATATCATCCGTTTTTTCGGAATTTAAGATCAGAGCTGGAGAAATATTCAGTGCCTGAAGATAAACTTTGTGGAATGGTCCAATCTATGTATGGGTTAATTGACCAGCATAAGATAATAGACTGGCATCGTAATATCGAGGTGGAGCGGAGAGTACGGATGGAGTTGGAAGACTATGCTTTTGATATTGTTAGAGCGCAGTTTGGTATACCTTTATCTGTCGACGAGATTGACAATATTATTTCACTGCTCTGGAACTTGGCGGTGGAGAATAAATGATAGCGCATAATAATTTGAAAATTGAAGAGCATAATGCGAAAACAAAGCTACATTTTGTTTATAAGAATGTTTCCTTTGATTATAATTTGATTCGTGAAGACAGAAAGACTATATCGCTTACTGTTTTTCCAACACGACTTCTGCTTGTAAAAGCTCCTTTTAAGGGGTCAGAAGATCGTATTTATGATTTTCTTCGCAGAAAATTCAGATGGGTGCTTAAACAGCAACGCTATTTCGCGCAATTTAAAATCCATCCTGAAAAGCAATATGTGAGCGGGGAAACATTTCGATATCGCGGCCGGTGTCATAAGCTATTGGTTCGCAAAAATAATCATAATGAGACTATTTTGCTTCAACACGGAATCCTAAAAATGTTCACAGCTTTACCGAAACAAGCTTTACATAACAAAGCTCTTCTTAATGTGTGGTATAGAGAAAAAGCGCATAAAGTGTTTGAGGAACGTTTAAAAATTTGTTTTGTTAAATTTGATTTCGTTCATAATGAAATACCGGGATTAATGATAAAACAAATGAAGAGGCGTTGGGGTAGTTACTCTCATAAGACAAATAGAGTGATACTTAATCAGGAGCTTATTAAGGCGTCAACAAAATATATAGATTATGTTATCACTCATGAACTATGTCATATAAAACACAGAGAACATAATCGTGGTTTTTACGATTTTCTTAAATCTAAACTTCCCAAATGGAAAAATTTAAAGACTGAGCTTGAACTTAGTCTTATAGAATAAGAGAAAATGGATTTAACAGAATGTAGGGAAAAATAAAAATATTAAGGAGGGTGAATTATTCCAAAGAGAATATTTGTTAGTTTTGACTTTGATAATGATGGTGGTATTAAAACATTTATTATGGGGCAGGCAAAATTATCAACATCACTTTTTTCTGGTGCTGATTGGTCAATGAAGGAAGCAGCTCTTCAACATAGATGGGAAGAAGAGGCAGAAAGAAGAATAAAACAGTGTGATATTGTTCTTGTTATGGTTGGAGAGCAAACTTATAAGGCAAGTGGTGTATTGAAAGAGGTAGGATTTGCAAGGAAACATAATATAGAAATTGCACAGATTATTGTTTATAAAGAACTTATAAATCCAACCCCAGTACCTAATGCAGGAAGAATTTATAGATGGGATTGGGAAAACCTAAAAACTCTTCTTAATTAAGTAGGGACATTAAAAAGCCTCGGTTTTTATCGGGGCTGTTTTATTCGTCTTCGATGAGGCGGGATAATTCGGCTGTATCGTAATGGGGCTGGGATATTCTCTCCGAAGAACAGATAAATTGGCAAAATAAAGGTATGGCAGTGATGTTTCCAAAGCAGGGGTGTTCGGAACCCGACTTGGGCTTATGGGAGGGCGAGGGTGGACTACGCTATCGTGTCGTGTGTATGTAGGACACAAGTTCTCGCGTTTCTATCTTGCGATGACACAGGGGCGCAGTACTAAGCGACCCCGACCCTGATGGTAAACTTACTGACATGACCCTTTCCAGAAAAATAGCAAATATAACGTGAAAACTTTTTCAATCTAACTTGCTGTTAGCTGTTGCACTGCCACACTGTAGAGCTGTCTCGCTATTTTAAGGCTTCTCCTATGCCTTCGGCCATGGTTGGATGGGCGTAAATCAGCTCTCGCATATCGCTTCTTTTAAGTTTGAATTTAATTGCTACCGCCATAATATGTATAAGCTCGGTCGCGCTTTGCCCCACTATTTGCGCGCCTATAATGCTGTCATCAGCCGGATCATAAACTATCTGGACAAATCCTTCGGCAGCTTCCGTTGTCAATGCCTTTCCCGAAAAGTTGAAATATGTTCTTTGAGTTTTTGTTTCAATGCCTTTAGCATCCGCTTCTCGTTTATTTAGTCCTATGCTTGCCACTTCCGGCCAAGTATAAATACATTTTGGAACGATATTACCGTCAAAAGTTTTTTTAGCGCCCATTATATTTTCAGCCGCTATCTCGCCTTGTTTGCTTGCCGAATGCGCCAAAAGGGATATTCCGTTAATATCGCCTATAGCATAAATATTTTCAATCTCGGTTTGAAAATACTCATTAACTTTCAAGCCTTTAGCATTGTGATTAAGTTTAACAGCTTCAAGATTTAATTCTTTTAAATTGGCGCTTCTTCCCGCAGCCACCAAAATTTCTTCAGTCTCAATTTTTGTTCCGTTATCCAAATTAAGGATTTTTTTGCCTTCTAAAAATTCAATATTTTGAGTTTTTTTGCCTAAATAAAATTTAATCCCTCTTTTTTCAAATGATGTTTTAAGCGTTCGTATGACCATGTCATCTTCGCCTGGCAGGATATTCGGTAATAATTCTATTACGCTAATATCGGTTCCTATAGAATTAAAGAAACAAGCGAATTCAAGTCCTATCGCGCCGCCGCCGATAATTGCCAGTGATTTCGGGATGTGCGGAATATCAAAAATTCTGTCCGAATCCAAGAGTTTATCTTTGAAATCGGCAAATGGCGGGGGAAAACCGGGATTTGTTCCCGTTGCTATAACGGCATAATCGAATTCTTTTATTACCGTGCCTTCCGGTGTTTGAATTTTCACCTTATTTCCAGATGCAAATGACGCTTCCCCTTTTATAATTTCTATTTTTTTCATCCGAACCAATTTCTCAAGAGAAGTTCTTAATTTTGAAACCACATCCGTTTTTCTTTGTTTTATTTTATTCCATGAAAGCATGGAAACGCTAAAATTAAGTTTTTTTTCATCTTTGAGGAGGTCTTTTAGAATTTCAAGAGAATGAACTCTATGGCCGACATCCAAATAGGATTTGGACGGGATACATCCTCTGTTTAAACATGTTCCGCCGAAATCTCCTTTTTCTATTATGGTTACATTTGCGCCTAATTCTTTCAATTTAAGAGCGCAGGGATATCCAGCGGGGCCTGAGCCGATAACTATGATGTTTTTCACTAAGCCTCCTATTTATTTTTGCTTCTTAATTTTATCAAGTCCCGAACGCATACTCTTTGTGAGCGTTTTTACAAAAGATATCAGTTTTGTTCGTATCGTGTATGAAAATTCAGGTTTTATATAAAGGTTATCATGATGTCCTTTGGCTGTAATAGTCATTTCCTTATCAAATATTTTGCCCTTGAAATCCAAATCTATCTCATCCTTTTTGTCTAGTTCTAAATTTGCATTTATACTGAATATATTGGAATCTAATTTAAAGTCTTGAATCTTAAATAGATCTTTGTTAAAAGATATTTTGACGGAAATGTCTTTAAAGTTTAGTTCATGTATTTCGGGAATTTTTTGGCCGTAAATCTTTGAAAAGGTATTAAGTGCTTCCGTGATATTTTTTCTAAATGAATTATCAATATTCGGGACAAGTATTTCGTCTATTTCAAGTTCAGCTTTATAATCTTGCTTATTTTCAGCGCTATTGATTGCAAGGAAGTTCCATTTGAGATTAATATCCTTAATATGCACATCATTACATGCCGAATCCCTTAATTTGATTTCTCCGAAAAGAGAATTTAAGTTATTTTGTTCAAAATCCGCTTTTATCACGCTTTTGATTTCTTTCGAGATAAATGAATTTTTTAAAAGGCTTCCTTTTAATATTCCTTCGGCGGATATTGAGAAAGAGCCGCCGTAATAAGATAAGCGTTTGGAAAATTTTAAATCGGCATTTTCCAAAATCCACATATTGTCCGACGCTTTATCTATTATGAATATTTCAGAAGTTTCCGCGACTATCTGCTTTGGCCATGTTGAATAAAATTTATCTTTAGGTTTCGGTAAAATAGCCTGAATATCGGAAAAATCCCAGTTCCCGTTTTTGTCTCTGATAAGGGTAAATTTGGCGTTTTTAATTTTAATTCTTGAGAGAATTAAATCTCCTTTTAAAAGAGGAATAGTTTCGAAATTTAGGGCTGTTTTTTTTATTGAATAAACGCTTTTGGAAGGATTATCTTTTCCAAAGACATTTATATCGGATATGACTATTCCGTTAATAAAGGAAAAGGACAGTTCCCCCAAATCTATTTTTCTGTTTAACATCTTGGCGTAGGAGGAAGAAAAGTTGTTGAATGTTTTTTCTAATGCAAGCGGCGCTCCAAAATAAAAAGCGGAGATGATTAAAATCGCGGATAAAGCCGAAATAATGATTATTTTATTTTTTGGGGTTTCCATAGAAAAATTATAACAAAAAGGAGAACAGCGCGACAGGCAAAACAGCGCGGCAGCGCGGCAGTGATACAGCGCGGCAGGCAAAACGGCGCGACAGGCAAAACAGCGCGGCAGCGCGGCAGTGATACAGCGCGGCAGGCAAAACAGCGCGACAGGCAAAACAGAGCGGCAGGCAACAGAGCGACAGGAAACAGGCAAAACAGCGCGACAGTATAGGGTTTATTGAATTTATGCAATATTCAACTGCCAAGCTGTCGCACTGTGGAACTGTAGCGCTGAATTGTTATTTCGTGAGGATTTGCAGGATTTTTTGGCGCATATCAGATCTTTGAAGGCTGTCAACAAGTATTGTGTCATAATAAAAATAGCCGTCGGAGTCGCGCGTAATTTTTTTAACGCGGCAACGAAGATTTTTAAACTCTGTATTGTCCATTTCAAAACTCAAAGATAGTATTTTTTCAATTCTTATTTCAAAGTTGCTCATTATAAGGCATTGGTTTTGGTTTATTTCAAGTATTCTGCCCCAGCAATTGGGGTTTTCCGATGATGTTATTATGCTTGTGGGAATATATTTTTTATGGTTTTTTTGATTTTCCATTGTTTTTCAGAGCCTTATTTCCACAAGGGGAGGCGTTACAGTTACAACTTTTTTTGTTCGGCGAGTGAATCGCCTGCTACCGTCTTTAAACTTTAAACCCTAAACTCTATTCTTTGCTATGCTTTGTTGAAAATAAAAGTCCTTTTTTCTTATCTTCCGCCACGAACCATATTTGTTCATCCTTTTTTGTCATTCCCGTTATTTTAAGCGTTTTTGAAGAATACTCTTTTATCTCTTTTCGTGAAAGTATTTTTTCGGGATTATCCAAAGGCATTTTGATTAATTCTTTTAATTTGTCGTCGGCAATCCAAATAAATCTATTATCGCATGTGATAGCGGAAAGGGTTTTACCGGGATAATTAAAACTTTCAAGTTTGTCCAAAGTGTCATTATTAAGGTGTTTTGTTAATCTATTGGAAGCTGAGTCGGCTGTCCAGAAATAAAGCCCGTCAAAACACATTCCGCTTAAACTTTCAGCTTCATTTTTTGTTTTTGAAAGAAGCGTAAATTTATCCTCTTTAAGTCTTTTTTCTATCACTCCTTCGGCATTCGCGAGCCACAAATTATCTTCGCCGCTCGTTAAAGCTATTGGCGTTATGTGAGGAAATGAATGTACGCCTGAAATTTTAAGATTGCTTGGATCATGTTTATAAATAGCCTGTGTATACCAATCGCTTATCAGTATTTGTCCTTTATTAAAAACTATTCCTGAGGGATGAAGATATGGCAATTCCGTTCTGTTTTGCCGATCGGCGGATATGACATTGCATTTATTATGAGCGTAAAACCAGCCGAATATAAAACCGAATAGAATTGTTACAATAGCGGCGGCCGTAAAAACAACTATTTTTTGTTTCTTAAAATCAGGTTTTTCAAGCTCTATGGTTGTTCCGCTTAAATTAAGAGATTTTTTTATGATGGGGCGAAGCTGTTCTTCTGTCCACGGCGCGTGAGCGCAATCAAAGGCGCCGAGTTTCATATATTCAATAGCATACGATGAATTTCTTTTTTTCAGAAGAACGACAATGGGAATAAAGGGGGCTATCCTCTGTATTTCGCGGAGTTTTATGTTTACAGGGGGTTCTTCTTCGTCAACTATAAATACGGCATTGGGGCGCGCTTTTTCAAATATATCTAAAGCATCGTTTAAATCATGTGAAAAAATCACATTCTTTCCGATGTTTGAGAAT
Organism: Elusimicrobiota bacterium; assembly: GCA_022013385.1. Taxonomy (GTDB): domain Bacteria; phylum Elusimicrobiota; class Elusimicrobia; order Elusimicrobiales; family UBA9959; genus JAKLQJ01. The sequence continues at coordinate 15,105 of JAKLQJ010000096.1, read as the reverse complement.
ATCTGCTTTAAAGTTCTTCTATCGGTTTCGTTTTTAGTGATAATTTGAACGGTGTCCATTTTATTGTTTTGCCTTTCGCTCAATTATGAGCGTGATGTTATTTGTTTTTTACTTATTTTGCGCCTAAGGCTCTGGAAAAGAATTACCTTATCATTTGGAAGCTCAGATTTAAGTTGAGTTCAAGGCGCGACAAACGAGAAGGCTTTCCGCCTGTGAGCGCGAAGCAACGAAGAAATCAACAAAATATGAGCTTCCCCATAGCAATTATGCTATGGGGCTGGCTGCTTTTTGGCTACAACTTCGTCACTCATCGCTTACATACCGCAGAGGGTATGCTCGCTCTTCGTTTCTCGTTTCGCTCAAAAATCACCTCAGCCAAATGGCAAGTTAATTCTTTTCCAGAGCCTAACCTTTGAGTTCGCTGACTTTTTGCCGTTGCTAACTATCTCATCTTCTAATCCATCTTCTATTTTCTTGCCTTGCGCTTCACCTTTTTGAGGGCGGAGGGGGAATAATAAACATTGCGCCGATTTTGGGAAGTCCCCGCGATATATTTTTTTCATTGGCATTATATATGGTTTCCCATAAGCTGGGATTGCCGTAAAATTTGGACGCTATTGAACGCAATGTGTCGCCGTGCTTGATTTTATAATGTTTAGGCCATTTTTCCACGCGTTTAATTATAGGTTTTTTCTTCGGTTTCGGTTCTTCTTTTATGTATTGGGCATTATCTATATCTATTTTGAGGCTTTGAAGCCTGTTTTCCAAATCGCGTTTTGTGGATTCCATCATTGTTATGTCCGATTGCATAATATTTTTATTGACCTGATAAGAGGCTACTTTCGTTTGAAGGTCAAATCTTGTGGTTCTTAAATTTTCAATTTGAATTTTCAAAGAATTCAGCCTGTTTGAGGCATTGCCCACAAGTTTTTCATTAAAACTTTCGCCGCCGAATTTATAAGTTAAACCAAGCGCGTATTGCCCGCCTTGTTCATGCAGTCCTTTTAAAGGAAGTGACGCGATTACATCAATGGTAAAAGGCAGGACATTCACTCCAATTCCATAAGCTAAATAATCCACGCCGCCCAATGCCAAACCTTTACCCGCTCTAAGTTGCAAAAGGCCGTTCATAACCGTATGTTCAATGCCGGCAAAAAATTCGTAGTATCCGCCTCTGATTTTTAAATCAATGGCGAAAAGAATATTTTTATAGCGATAGGAATTGCCAATTGTCATCGTCAGCATGGATTTTCCGGTTCCGATATTAAAATCATAAAATGTAAGCGCTGTTTTTAAACCCATATCCGATTCAAGCAAAACGCCGGCGTCAAAACCTATGCCCAAATTATTTTTACCTTCGGCGGCTAAGCGCATAATTTTAAAATTACCGCCCCAGCGCAGCGGTTTTTGAAAATATTTTATGGTATTTATCGTAGAATAACCCGCGGTAAGGGTGTCTTTTTTTTCATATTGGCCGTGTCTTAAACTGTGGAAACCTAAAATCGCCACATCATTTTTTTTATCGGGTTGAGGTCGGACATAAACGGCGGCCACTTCGCCAATGGGGGAAACAGATTCAAACCTTCTGGAAATTTCTCCTGAAATCTGCATTTCGGTTAAAGTTGAAATACCCGCCGGATTATAAAAAATAGTATAGGGATCGTCAGCGATAGCGGAGAAAGCGCCGCCAATTGAATTTGCTCTAATGCCAGGCCGAATATAAGTGAAATCCGTCGCATAAACGGCAGGGGATACGCAGCAAGCTGCGAGTAGCAGGCTATAAACTGTACGCCTCAAGTTACACGGCGCCACGCGCCTCATGCCGGTTTCTACCTGTAGCCTGTTGCCTGCCGCGCTGTCGCGCTGTCGCGCTATTTGATCTATTGTATTTTTTTTCTGTTCAAGATTCATAAAATTCTGTATATGCAGAGAACGCTAAATTTTGCGCCTTGCTTTTGCGCATCTGCGTCCTCTATTCTTCTGAATATATTATAATAAAGCATATTCATTTGTTATTGCCTGCTTATTGCACTATTGTTACACAGGCCCGTAACAAGAGCGCTATTCGCGTTAGATGGTCAAGGAGTTGGTTAAGGAGCCAATTATGAGAAGAATCTTTATTAAATTTTTTTCTTTTGCCTTTAGCCTTGTTTGCCTAAATTTAAGCGCGGGCGAGATAAAAATTACATATCCTTATGAAGGTTTGTCCATTCCGGCGGTTAAAAAAACTTTTGTGTTCGGCAATATCACGCCTTCTACCGCTCCTTTCCATATTAACGGCAGTAAAATTGAGGTTTATAAAAACGGCGGATTCATAACATATCTTCCGGTATCCGAAGGCAAATTTGCTTTTAATTGTGAATTATTTGACGGAAATGCCACGAATTATTTTTCGCGTTCCATAGAAGTAAGAGCGTCAAAGAGAACCTCTTTGTCAACTTCCACTTTGCATTTGGAAATTATTTCGCCTTCCAATGATATGCGCCTTAGAGAAAATGACTGGATAATCGTATATGCTTTGGCTACTCCTTTTAAAAAGGCCGTTTTTTCAATAAAGGGTTTAACAAATGATTTTCAAATGAGTGAATTACCTGAAGGTTCAGGCAGGTATTACGGTTCTTACTATATCAAAAGCGGTGATGAGATAAACAATAAAAAAGTGAAAGTAAGAATAAGCGGCGGAAAAATTAAGGGGACAATGCAGTTGTATTCAGGCGCAAGCATAACGATTGATAATGGCATTGATTTGGTTGAGGTATCCACCGATGCGGCCGTTTTGAAAAACGGAGTCAGAGGAGGATATATGATGTTTCCTCCAATGGGCGTAAAAATGATGGCGGATGCTAAGATAGGTTCAATGTATAGAATAAGACTTTCGGATTGCGATTCGGCTTGGATTGATGAGAGTAATGTTTCCTTATTATCTAAAAATGTTCGTCCTCCCGACACTGAAACCGGAGTTATAAAACTTTCAAAAACAAATAAGGGCAGTATGGCTGAGATATCAATTTGGGATAGGGTTCCATATATTGTGAGTGAAGCTGAAAAATCTTTAACGGTAAAACTTTATTATACGCGGCTTCATTCAAATTGGATTATTTACGATTCCTCGGATACTTTTATTAAAAATGTAAATCTTTGGCAGGCAGGCGCGAATGTCGCCGAGATAAACTTTGAATTTAATAAGGAAATATGGGGTTATGATGTTTATTATTCAACGGGAAACGCGCTTATTGTTGAAATTAAAGAGCCGCCGTCCTTTGCCCGCAAGTGGCCCAAGCCTCTTGATGGCTTAAATATCATAATTGATCCAGGCCATTCAGCCAAAAGAGAGCCGCCTTATGACGGGGCGATAGGGCCGATGGGGATATTTGAATATGAGGCTAATCTTTGGCTTGCGGAGGTTTTAAAAGCTGATTTTGAAAAACTCGGCGCCAATATTATAATGACGCGCATTGGCGATGAGGATGTTCCTTTAAAGGAAAGGCCGAAAATTGCCAAAGAATCAAAAGGAGACATTTTTATAAGCGTGCATTATAATGCTATTGCCGACGGAAAAGATCCCTTTGATATGCCGCGTGGGCATTCTCTTTATTTCTATCATCGTCACAGCGCCAAATTTGCGCGGGCTATGCATGAATCATTTGTTAAAAATATAAATTTGCCCGACGAAGGTCTTCGTTATGGCGATTATCATGTTTTAAGAATGACATATATGCCGGCTATTTTGATTGAGAACGCTTATATGATTTATCCCGAACAAGAGGAAATGGCATGCAGCCGGAGTTTTAGAGAAAAACTTTCCGCGACCATCGTAAAAGGAATATTAGATTTTTTAAAAATTTCAAATAAACCGGAGTAAAAAAAATAAAATTAACAAAAAGAAGAAAAGCGGGGAAAAAAGATGAGTGATCATTATTTAAAGTGTCAATCCGTCATTAATGAATTTTTGTTAAAGAAATTTCAAAATGAAGACGAGATATGGGATTTCTTTATAAGAAATAGTTCTTCACTTTTAGGCAGTATAGTGGCCACTTATTTTGAAGCTGATGATAAAAAAAGAACAGTTTCAGTAAAGAGTTCCATTGGGCCGGTCGGCGAAGATATAAAAGGAGTAAGTTTTGGTTATGAAGGAATAGTCGGTTGGTGCGCAGATAATAAACAGTCCATTATCGTAAATGATGTTGAAAAAGATATCCGCTTTTCCAAAAAAATGGATTACGGCAGCGGATTTAAAACCAAGAGCATATTAGCCGTTCCTTGCATAGTTGATAATGAATTATTGGGAATTATGGAGTTTATTAACTCTCTTAATGGCGGATTTGGAGAAACCGACCTTGCTCTTGCCGTAATATTATCTTCTATTGTATCGCAGAGGGTTTATATAGCAAGGCTTAAAGGTACAATAAATAAGCTTAACTTCAAAGGTGAAAGCACTATAAACAATCTTTCCGGCGGTTTTATCGGAGTGGATCTTGATAATAAGGTGATTTTTTTTAATCCTAAAGCCAAAGAAATATTTGAAGTGGGCGATGAATATTTAAATCGGAATGTAATGGATTTAATGGGATTATGTCCCAAAGTTGTTAATGTGATAGGCGATGTGCTCAAACAGGATAAAATAGTCAGGCGGCAGGAATTTAAATATTCCATTAACGGAAAAGATAAACTTATCGGCTATAGTTCAATGAATATAAAAGGGGTTGAAGGCGAGAATATGGGCGCCGGCATGATATTTCAAGATATAACGAATTTATAACACAGCGCGGCAGGCAACAGTGATACAGCGCGGCAGGCAACAGCGATACAGCGCGACAGGCAACAGTGATACAGCGCGGCAGGCAACAGCGATACAGCGCGACAGGCAACAGCGATACAGCGCGACAGGCAACAGTGATACAGCGCAGCTTGTTGGCGCCATAGGCGCCACGGGAGCAGTGATACAGCGCAACAGTGATGCAGTGCAACAGTAACAGCAAAATTTCAGCGCAGCTTGTTGGCGCCATAGGCGCCACGGGAACAGTACAACAGCGATACAGCGCGATAGGCAAAACGAAGCCAAGACGCAAGAGGCAAGAAATGGCGTAAATATGGAAATAAGGTAATACAATAATATGTCAGCTGTTTGTTCTTTTTCCATATCACCGTATTACATATTTCCGTGTTTATGTATCACCTTTTCCCGGTGTTGCTTTAGCGCTGGGGCAAAGGGTTTTTAGAGGGCAGTTTTCGCAATTTGGTTTTTTAGCGGCGCATATTTTTCTGCCATGATTTATTAGGGCATTGGGTAGCCATATCCAATTTTTTTTGTTTGTAATTTCCATTAAATCCCGCTCTATTTTCAGCGGATTTGTGTTTTTGCTAAATCCCAATCTAAACGCAAGCCTTTTTACATGGGTATCAACCACAATGCCGGCCGCGATGCTATAGCCATTTCCCAAAACAACATTAGCGGTTTTTCTCGCTACGCCTCTTAGAGATAACAATTCTGTCATTGTTTTCGGAACTGTTCCGCCAAATTTTTCAACTATTTTTTTTGCCGTTTCTTTTAATGAAAGGGCTTTGCTTTTATAAAAACCTGTAGAGCGGATGATTTTTTCAATATTTTTTAAATTAGCTTTTGCCAAATCAGCGGGTTTTTTATATTTTTTAAATAATTGGGGAACTACAAGATTAACTTGTTTGTCGGTGCATTGCGCCGATAATATAACGGCTATTAAAAGTTCGAAAATATTTGAATATTCAAGCGCGGTAGGAACTTTAGGATATTCTTTTTTAAGAATTTTAATTATAGCGGAAATATTTTTCATAATAACGAAACTGCTGACCTGTGACTTGTGACCTGCTAACTGTGAAGCGGGGCTTCACTTACTTATCGGATAAAAATAGATGCCCATAAAAACGGCATTATCATAAAATCCTTTAACCCAATCCCTCATTGCCAAAAGACCCTGCGGATGGATAGTATAAATCTGAATGGTTTCTTCATGAGCCAATTTCTGGATTTCTTTATAAAGCTCCTTTCTTTTAATTGTTGAGGTTTGTGAAACGGCAAGATTTATGAGTTTATCCATTTCAGCGTTTGAATAGTTTTGAGCTATCGCGTATCGCCCTTTAGAATGATAAAAGGGGAAAATAAAATTATGCGCATCGGGATAATCTCCCGTCCAGCCACGCGTAAAAAGCGGCATTTTTTTATTTTGAGTTTTTTCTAAATAAATCGGCCAATCAACGCCTCTTATATCTATTTTAAACTTAGGGTTTATGCTTTCTATATTTCTTTTAAGCACTTGACAAGCAAGCTGGCGGACTTCACTGCCCGTATTAAATGTTAAAGTAAACTGAAATCCTGTAGTCCAAAGCTTTCCGTTATAAGCTTTTTTAAAATATTCGGCCGCTTTGGTTTTATTAAACTTATAACTCGGAGTATTTGAATTATATCCCAGCAGTCCGGGAGGAATAGAGCCTTTAGCGAGAGTCGCTTTGTTTTTCATTCCTTCTTTGAGAAAACCCTGATAATCAAAGGAAAGGGCGAAAGCTTTTCTTATGTCTTTGTTGCTAAAAAAATTCGGCGGTATTCCGTTACCGTCCAATCTGCCGGAACCTATGTCGGGATTGGCCAGCGGATTTACTTTAAATGTGAAAAAAAATACGGGATCGGTTAAAAGTCTGGGCAGATTATCTTCAATTACGGTTCCTTTAAGCCCTCTAACTTGAGTTTCAAAAGTTCTGGGCACATCTATTATATCCGCGTCCCCGGCTTCAAGCATAAGGCGCCTTGTTCCAAATTCGGGAACGGTTTTCATGACTAACATTTTAATTGAAGCGGGCGATTTTCGATAATCCTTGAAACTTGAAAACAGAAGCTGTTTGGAGTTTAGATCCCATCTTTCAAACTTAAATGGCCCTGTGCCGTTCATATTTTTCAATAGGAAAGAATCCTCTTTAGGGCGATTATTATATTTGCTGAGAGTTTCATATGTTCCGTCCCATTCGCCGTTTTCAATGCACCATTGTTTGTTCATAATATATGACCAGCGCGCGATTATTGATAAAAACGGCGCGAACGGCCGCTTGAGTTTTACTATGACATTATCGTTTTCAATCTTAACGGCATTTTCAATCTCTTTTTTAGAAAGTATGAATTGGCCTTTCAAATCCCTTGTGGAGGCGATGGCAAAGACCGGTTCAAGCATTAAAGATGCCGGTCCGCCCGACGGGTCGGTAAGCATAAACCTTAATAGCGAATATTTAACATCCTCGGGTTTTAAGATATTTCCGTTATGGAATTTAATATTTTTTTTTATGGGAAAGGTATAGGTTAATCCGTCTTTTGATATGAGAGAGTTTGTCACGGAAGGCACTTTGGACGCTAAAGTCGGTTCATATTCGCTAAGAGAGCTGCCCTTAAACATTAGCAAGGTTTCATAAACATTGAGCATCATTCCTTGAGTTATAGCGTCATAGGGGTAGACGGGATCAAGCGTTGTTATTTCACCAATATGAGCGTAGAAAAGCATATTTGGATTTTTTGCCGCGGCATAAGAATTTACCGATATTGCCGCCAATACTAAAAATATTATTTTTTTCATAAATTTGCCTCCGGCAAATAAGTTTAAAGTTCAGAGTTCAAAGTTTAGAGACAAAACAAAAAACTTTATTCTTCCAATTATTTTTATGTTCTTGTATTAGGAATTTCAAAGTTTGATAATCCTTTGATTTTTAGATTTTTTATCTATGCTCTAAACTTTACACTTTCAAATCTAAACTATTTCTTATTGTTTCTTGTGGCCTGTGATGTGACCTGCAACATGGTGCGCTATAGCGCTGGTATCTCCCGCTAAAGGCGGGACAAGCCGCGCTATTTAATTACCGCTCTGAAGTAAATTTTTGAGCCGTTAATTAACTGTCCGTTTTTAATGTCGGATAAATTTTTTCCGAATTTTTCTTTAAAGCTTATCTCCCGAACGGAATTTGTCTCGCGAGTAGCTTCAATCAATTTACCTTTCCCGGAATAAATCATAACATGGTCTATGTCTTTTGGGTGTTTAGTTCGCGTTGAAAATATAAGATCAGCGGGTTTCAAATTTTCTTTATTTACCGCTTTGGCGAATAGAAATTGATCGCGGGCATTTCGCGGCAGATTTATTCCCAATACTCTATAAGATAGATTTACAAGGCCGGAACAATCCGTTTCAAAGCCGGAACGGCCGCCCCAGCAATATTTATCGCCGAGGAATTGCCTGGCTACTTTAAGTAATTTTGTTCGCTTGGCGACGGGTTTCAGAGTTTTAATTTTTTTTTCGAACACGATATCGTCTTTTTTTAAGAATATTATTTCGTTGTTTCCGGTAGCGGCATTGACTATTTTGCCCTCGCTAATTGAAAGGAATTTTAGTTTTGTTCCTATTGAAACTTCTTTTTTGCTTTTAGATTTTAAAATTTTGGCCCGTTTGCTTTTCACAATTATATCCGTATCAGGTATATTTTCCGTCGCCAAGCATTTTATATCAAGCCATCCCGAATAAAGCGCGAACCCGTCATTTTTTCCGCCGTAACAGCTTTGGCGGACCTGCCGATTTGTTTGGCGGGCAGTAAAATTTCCGCACATTTGTTCAATGGTTTTAATTTTAGCCCAATTTTTTCTTAATTCAAGAATTTTAATTTTTTCGCCGGCTATAACTTGTGTTTCAAAATTTTTTTCAAATTCATTGACAGTTTTGGGTAAAAAGGGTTTTGCCATTACATTGCAATAAGGTTGGCCTATAACCGCTTGCTTGGGCAGTTTTGGATTTATTACATAAGCCGCGCCGAATTTGTTTTTTAGCCACGCATTGGCAAATTCTTTTCTATTGTAAATTTTTTCCACCGTTTTATTGGAGGCCGCGGCGGGATCGTTTACTATTACATTTCCGACCTTTGTGAAGCCTTTGATTATCACAAGATGTCCCTTACTGAATTTAATCGGCGATTTTTTAAGTTCACAAGGAGCGAAGGTAAGACTGGCTATTACCGGAATTCCCTTGACAATATAATTCTCGGCTTCAGCCAAATTATTAAACCTTTTTATGCGCGCGTAAAATGATTTTGTCGCCGCGTATTGAATATTAAAGAGCCAATTGCCGTATATTTTTTCGGCTTTATCATAGACGGAAGATACCGTTTTAAGAGGCTTTTCGTGTAATCCGTAATAATTCATGACCATTGAAAGCGAAACAGGGCTGCAGAGAGCTTTTGAATATTTGAATGGCAGGGACATTTGAGAGAGTTTCGGCACATTTAAGCTAAAGGCTTTGAATTTTGCGGATTTTTTTAAAGCATATTTTTCATTATATTTTTGTTTTGTATTCGTGTAAACGGCCGCCACTTGTTTCAAAACGGGATTAAAGCGGCCGAAGGATTCAAATCTGATTTTATATCTAAAATAATCGCAAGGCGTTTTAAGTTTTAGAATATCCACGGCGACTTTTCCAATCTTATCTTCTTGATTGCCCGCGCTTAAAGATTCTCCGTCACCGGTGAAATCTCCGAAAGAATACCAGTTGCTCCATTTGCCGTTTTTTGTCTTAACTTGCGCCGAAACGGAAATTGAATTTCCGTTTCCAAGAAGCGCGCCCGCGGATATTATGAGCTCGTCAAAGGGAAATAGCGCTTTTATGGGCGCGCTTGTTAGTATTCCTTTTGATATCGCGGATATTGTTGAGTTCTCAAGCTTAAACACGCCGTTCGGCGGATTCATTGTTTTGAGATTTTTTACTTCCGCGTTTTTAAAATCCGCGGGAAATATATGATTTAGATTGAAAGATTGGGCGGCTTGCGAAATATTTGTCATATTCATAGTAACCATTTTCCACCTCCGAGGTGGAAAATGGTTATTAAAATTTTAATAGGCCGATTTTATGGAGAAATACGATAGCCACGGCCAAAGGCGCTAAATAGCGCACGCAGTAAAACCAAGGCGTAAACCATTTCGCAAATATTGAGTTTTCCTTGAATTCTCGCTTTACAAGGTTTAAATCCATTCTATAACCCACAAATATGGCGATACATAATCCGCCGAGAGGAAGAAACCAGTTTGATGCAAGATAATCCATGGCGTCAAAAAAGTTTTTGCCTCCCAGCATTGTAAACTTTGATAATTTTCCTCCCGATAGGGCTGATGGAATCCCGAACAAGAAAATCAAAAGTCCGGGCAGGAGTGTTGAAGTTTTACGGTTCCAGCCGAGTGTGTCGATAAAGAAGGATGTTACCACTTCCATAAGCGATATTGCGGAGGTAAGAGCCGCCAGCGTTAAAAGCAAGAAGAATATAACCGCAAATATTGCTCCGCCGGGCATTTGCGAAAATACTATCGGCATGCTTTTAAACACAAGTCCTGGCCCCGCTTCAGGGGACATTCCGTAAGTGAATAGAACAGGGAAAAGTATTAGGCATGCGACGAGAGCTACCGCCGTATCCATAATGGATATAATAACGGATGATTTGACTATATCTGTTTTATAAGACAGATAACTGCCGTATGTGAGCATGGCGCCCATACCTAGGCTTAATGTGAAAAATGCGTGGCCGAGCGCTTCCAAAACACCGGCGGGAGTTAATTTGGACGCGTCAGGAGAGAAAACAAAGGACAGGGCTTGGCCGAATCCCGACATAAATGAAGTTCTTATCAGAAGGATGAGCATCATTGCGAAAAGAATCGGCATTAACCATCTTGACGCCCGCTCTATGCCTTTTTTTACTCCGCCTAAAATAATGCTGATGGTGAGAAACATAAATATCGCGTGCCAGAAAATATTTGCCCAGCCGTTTGAATAAAGAGCTCCGAAAAACCCCGAAATAATTTCAGGGTTTGTGGCGCCGTTAAAATTTCGCACGGAAAGGAAGACATAATGCATCGCCCAACCGGCGACAACGCTATAATAGGAGAGTATTACAAAGCCCGAAAGAATGCCCATCCAGCCGACTATTTGCCAGAAGTTATTTTTGGAAGTGAGTTTTCTAAATGCTTCAACGGGAGAGCTTTGGGTTGAACGGCCGATAGCGAATTCGCAAATCATAATAGGTATGCCGATCATAAATATGCTGGCCAAATAAATGAGCACAAATAATCCGCCGCCGTTCATGCCCGCGATATAAGGGAATTTCCAAATATTGCCAAGCCCGATAGCCGAACCTGCGCAGGCGAGCATAAAACCCATGCGAGTCGCCCATTGTCCCCGGTTTTTTATTTTTTCAATCATAACTGGCTCTCCAATTAAAGAGTTTCAATTTTGCCATGTGATAAACCCATGCTAAACTCCAAACTTTAAACTCTACACTCTAAACTTTAAACTCTCAACTCTAAATTATCAACTTTGCCAAACAATGATTATTATATTAAACACGCGAATAAATTCACAATTTTTCGCATTGCTTGGGGATGGCCACCAACTCCTCTTTTAACGATGAGCTTATGGTTTTACTTCGCTGGGGACAGGCATCAGATGCCGTAAGTCATGCGAATGGCTTTATTGCAAATGGATATGAATTTTTTGCATGGAACGCAATTTATTCCATCTGCTTTCAACCTTTCGGACAATTCCCTATCCGAACTTATCGCTACCGTTCTTATATTTTTGCTTTTAAAGTAGTATGCTCTTTCCACTATCCAATCATCCGCGTTTCCGTCATCGGTAAAAACTATATTCACGGCAGGACTAAGCCTGTGTTTAATCGGTCTATAGCCGCCATCCATAATAATCCTAAAGGTTGAGGAACTCAAATCGTCGATATTGCAAACATTTTCAAGCCACTCAAAAAATTCGGCCTCAGCTTCGGCGAAATTAAAAAATGGGTTTTGATCCCACGCGCTCCTTATAAGATTACAGCCGTCAATCAGATATACAGTCGCTTTAGTTGAAAGCCTATTCATACAGCCGCCTTGAACAGGGTAGAGGGAATAGGGTAGAGAACATACTTTCTATTTCCAACTGTAATTTTGGATAAACTAAAACAAAACGCGATAGCAGAAAAAAACGCTTTAATATTTTTTTAAATTCCGTATCCATAATTTTTTCAATATTTCTTATTCCTTAATTTCCTCAATTACTTGTTGCCTTTCCGTATTATCTTTGCCGATAAATTTCTCAATGATATCTCGGCTCAAATCATTGCTATCCATAAAATCAGTCACAATGGCATTACTGCTTATCAAAATACTCATCGGCCTTTCATATACCTTAAAATTCTTAAAGCTTTCAGCCGGAACTTTAGCGCCAAGCCATCCTTCTATGCGATTATTTCTTGAAAATTTTCTAATTTCAGCTTCACTTTCATCCGTAATAGCGATGAAAACGATTGAATCGCGCTTAAACTCTTCATACAAATCGTTTAACCTATTTATTCCGTCAATGCTATTTTCCCGCCATGAAGCGAAAAAGGAAAGAATCACAAATTTTCCCTTAAATTGTTGCCAATCTTTAAATTTTTCTCCTTTAGGTTTAATAATTTTTTCAAGAATTAAATCGGGCGCGGGTTTGCCAATTTCCATAAGCGATACTTTATAATCTTTCTTTGCTGAACATCCGAAAAAAGAGAACGCTATTAAGAAAAGAATTAGTTTTTTCATATCTCGCGCCTTTTAGTGCAACTGTCAGACGATAATCTTAAGCCGCAAGATTATAACAGGGTTCTGACATTGATTCTTTGTTTTGTTATTTCTCCTCATATATCTGCTCTTTATCTACAACCCAAGGTTTATCCGCTGAAGAGTCGCGCTTTGCCTTGCGTTCATAATTCATTATAACATCTCGCGCTATTTCCCGTATCTTCTCTATTTCAAAAGGTTTGGTCAAATATCCTGAGGCTCCCATCTGTATCGTTTTCATTGCGATGTTTATGTCTTCTTCACCGGTAAGCATCCATATTACAGATGACAACCCCGCTTTTTTGATTAGCTTTAGCACTTCCAAACCGGACATGCCCGGCATTCCAATATCCAAAAAAATCAAAGCGGGCTGTTCCTGTTTTATAATCTCCATGGCGGATATTCCTTCTGAAGCTGTGAATACGGAATATTCTTGTGAAAAAGCCCTTTGAATCACATTTCTTACATTTTTTTCATCATCTACTATTAATATTTTTTGTTTCATTTGTTTCTCCGTTAAAAATGAATTTTTAGAAATTGGTTTTCTATTAAAACCGCCGAAAAACCTCAATAAAACATCCTTAGATGTAAAAGTATAATAATCATTTTACAATCCACGGCATATTTTAGCCTTTATAGCGGGAAAGTCCAATATATAAAGATGATGATTTTTTATTAGGGCGTGATAGTGAATTTGAGGAGAGGGTTTATTATTGCTTGAGATATTTCATGAATGGCGGCATAAAGCCGCCATTCAATTGCCGAAAACTTTATAGAGATGTGACTCCGGTTATAAAGACAGAATAGAACATAACCGAACCAAGACAGCATTCTCCGTCAAGCGTTACATTGTAATTGTTTTGGTCAATCCCCTGAAAATCAAACTGTAGATTGACAAGGTGAGCGCCATTTGTCCCGCCATTGTTATATTTAAAAATGAATTTATTCCCTCCGGAAGTGAGTGTTATTTCCTTTTTTTGGGGATCAACGCCTTCCACTACAATTACGCGTTTGCCGAATGTGCCGGTCAATTTTCCGTCTTTTATAATGACTGAAAATTCTTTTACATCTTTTCCTACTTTGTAGAATCCTTTTATATGATCTCCACAGGCTTTTTCCGCCCATATGGGTATGAGATTGAATGTTCCGACAAGAACATCATTTACCTTTACAAATTCAAACCCTGATCCTGTCAAGAATTCTCTATCAGGATGTCCTTCGTCTGAGGCAAATGCTCCGCCGACAAAAAACACAGCGCACAACAGTGATAATAACAGCTTTTTCATGTGAGTCTCTCCTTTATGCAGTAAGAACTGCTTGATGTAGCGCCTGTCGTAAATTTCATGGCGAAATCAACATATGACAGACACATTGATTATTTAAGGATACCATTTGCAAAAGCCAATGTCAATCTAACGCATCTAATCATCTAAAATGTTCCCGAAACAGGTGTCGTCAAATCATCTAAAATGTTCCCGAAATGTGGTTTCATTTTGGAGGCATAAAGATGACTCTTTCCGCAAAAAGGGAGTATGTAAAACAAATGCAGTTTATATATCGCAACGCTTCGGGTAAAAAAGAAAAAACCCGTCTTATACGGCAGATAAGCGAAACGCTTGGTTGTCATAAAAAACACGCCGGCCGGCTTATGCGCGGCGCGAAACCTTTAAGGGAAGGGACAAGGCGCCATCGGAAACCGGTCTATACGGAATGTCTTATCCGTGTGCTTAAGGAAACATGGCGCATCAAAAGAAAAGCGGTATTTTTTATGAAGTTTTATGAATTATCAAGCAAAAATTCGTATAACTTTCCGTTTCCCATAAGCCCAAGTCGGGTTCCGAACATCCCTGTGAGCAAACACACCTGCCATCCCTCATAAGGTAAGCCTTATTTCCCCAATGAGAATCACATATTTTTGACTTGAACCAATTTACCTCAATTTATGTCATTTTGGACCAATTATGGACAGTTTTTTAAAGTTTTGTATTTGTTCTTTTGACGATGGGAATGACAGGATGAAGATTAATTTTTAGAGGGTTTATCTTCAGGCCGTTTCTTTGCTAGTGTGGTGTAACAGTAACGGCTTTACAATGACTGTATGGTCGTGGCCACTGTAAAGTTATTCGTGTTACACTACACTAGATCCTTTTGCTGGCCCTTGTTGCCGAACAAGAATGCACTGACTAATGATACCAATGTGCTTCCGCCTATTATCGTGCCCGCTGTATCATGGTTAGTGTATATTAGAAAAGTTGCACAAAGTAATCCAAATATTCCAATAAAAAGAGCAGATCTTTGACCGCTAACTAACAGTTTTTCTCTGTTGGGAATTACTATAGACTCTAGTGTAGTGAGTCAGTAATATCTTTACAATAAGACCTTAATATGCTATAGTTGGTGTTATGTGGAAACCAACTGAAGCTTTGCAAATGACCATAGAACAAAAAAGAACGCTGGAAAGCTGGGTTCGAGCCGGGACC
>JAKLQJ010000095.1 GCA_022013385.1 Elusimicrobiota bacterium | reverse complement strand
ATAGAAGCGGAACCAGTTATTGTTATGTTGTAAAATGTGTTTGATAGTAATTTTTCCGGAAATTAATTCCATGATGATACTATACAAAATAGAACTTGTTTTGATAAATAAAGAGTTCCGCCCGAAGGGTGGCTAATTTATGTCTTACTTTTTTATTATCAATCCAAAAGCCGGAAAACAAATTAAAAATATTTCAGAGCGTATAAGCTCCAACCTTTCCGCAAGCAATGTTAATTATGAAATTGCCTTTAGCGAACATAAAGGTCATGCTCGCGAGCTTTCCAGACGCGCCATTATAAACGGTTTTTCCAATATTGTGGTCGCGGGAGGAGATGGAACCATAAAAGAAGCGGCAGAGCCTCTTGTAGGCAAAGAACAAAATCTTTGCATTTTGCCATGCGGTTCGGGCAATGGTTTGGCTAGAATTCTTTATATTCCACTAAATGTAGATGAGGCAATCAGGGGAATTTTGAAATGGCAGCCGCGGAAAATAGATGTTTGTCTTGCGAACGGACAACCCTTTTTTTGCACTGCCGGCATTGGGTTTGACGCTCAAGTCGCGCGATTATTTAATAGCAGAAAAGGCAAAAGGGGGATGTTTCCTTATTATTTTTTTGCTTTTATGATCTTCGCAAAATACAAACCGCCTTTTTTGACCGCTTATTTTAACGGCGATAAAAAAGAGTTTTCACCTTTAATTTTTGGGATTTTCAATGGCAGAGGATATGGCGGCGGAGTCAAAATGGCGCCTAATGCCTATGTTGACGATGGTTTGTTTAATATAGTTGTAGTGCGCAAAACTTCCTTCTTAAAATCTTTAAGAGCTTTCCCCGATTTATTCAATGGCAAATTTCTAAAGCATAAAAATATTGTGTTGGACTATACGGCAAGAGCGCTTGAAATAAAATGCGCTCCGCAAACGGTTTTTCATCTTGACGGGGAAGATTTTATTTCCGACGGTTCTTTAAAATTTTCCATTCTTCCCAGATTATTAAATGTTAAAGCGCCAAAACCATTCTAATTTTAAACGAGAATTAGACAAACGATCTTCTTTGTCTCCCTTATGCCTGAAGCTTAATAATTCGCTCGTAAGATGTTTAGCGTGCGCGCATAAATGCTTAATTTCAGAAGGAGCGAGGGGGATTTGCAAGGTTCGCTTTAATAAGAATGGATCGCTTTACGCTCCGAGAGGATATATTTCATCCATGGGGCTTGATCCGATAGAAAAAAAACCTTTTTTTCATATTGCGCCTGGAGCTAAAACTCTTTCTTACGGCATGCTGGGCTGTAATTTTAAATGTCCTTTTTGCCAAAATCATACAATCAGCCAGATTTCGGATAATTTCGATTGCCTTGAAAATTTTCATGATATAGAACCCTCACAGATTATTGATTACGCTATAAATCAAAACGCGAAAATAATTATCTCAACCTATAATGAACCTGTAATTACATCCGAATGGTCGCTTGAAATATTCAAACTTGCCGCCGAAAAACAAATAAAAAGCGCCTATGTTTCAAACGGTTACGCGTCTGAAGAAGTCTTAAATTTTCTTATGCCTTATTTGGATTTTCTCAATATAGATTTAAAAACATTTAATTCTGAAAATTACTCCAAAGTTATCGGCGGCAAATTAGAGAATGTGCTGCAAACAATTCAACACGCTTATAAAATGGGTATTTGGATTGAAATTGTAACATTGCTTATTAAGGACTTTAATACCGACGATGCCCAATTAAATTCCATGTCGGAATTCATAGCGAATATTTCACCGGATATTCCTTGGCATATAACCGCTTTCCATCCGAGCTATAAAATGACCGATAAACCGTCTACCGATGAGGCAATTATTAGAAAGGCGTTTAATATCGCCAAAGAAAAAGGGCTTAAATATGTTTATGCCGGCAATATTCAATCATCCGATATGGAAAACACTTATTGCCACTGTTGCGGAGAGTTGCTGATTGAAAGAAACTGCTATTTCATTAAAAGTTTTAATATAAAGCCTGATTGCGAGAAAGCCGGTAAATGCCCGAAATGCGGAAGTTCCATCGCAGGAATATGGTTTTAACCTTTCATAACCAATCCCAGCGTTTTCTAATACAGGAATGAGCCTGAAATAGGTTGTTATGTTGTAAGCGATTTTTTTTGAATCACTTCTCCTTTTTTCAGTAACTTTATGTCATTTTCATTCATAATTGAATTAAATAACTTGCTCTTTGCATCT
>JAKLQJ010000094.1 GCA_022013385.1 Elusimicrobiota bacterium | reverse complement strand
AATGCTTGTTTTTACCCCGTGGGTTGGGTAAACTTGGTTGTAGAAAAAACCCGCGGGGTTAAAACCACGACGCAAGATGCGTAAATAGTAAATGTCAAGTTATTTACGACGCACTACACTAGCTTAATATTAAGCATTATGTTTCCTTGGAATAAGAAAGTTCGTGAACACATAAAAGAAAGTCCCAATAAACAAAAGACCTCTTATTTAGTACTAGGAAAAAGGTCCGATAGATCCTTTATAAACAAACTTAGATATTGATCGTAACGTTCTTTTTCCCTTTTATAAGCTGGGTATTCTCTAAGTCTTAATAATCCAAGGTTAGTTAAATCAGAAAAGTTGTTTTTTCGTATCTCCACCGCCTTTTCAATATAAGGACGCGTAGAATGAACGTCTAAGTGTTTTTTTGCAGAGTCCCAATCAGCCTTATTCATTCTTACTATAGTCATAAAAATATCCCAAGCATGATATTGGCCAAAATCACTTTCTTCCTCTTTTCTGTCATCAAAAGCGCAAAGTTTTAGTATCAAAAAGTTAAATGCAGATGGCAAGAATATAATTTCATTTTTCAAAACGATATCAGAGCCAAGCGTCCCAATACTCAACGCAACTTTTTCCAGTTCTATTCCTTCCGATTCATCTGCTAGATATGCATGTATGTTTTTTACACCCTTGGGTTTAATTCGTGGTCTGCTAATTTTCACAAGCGCCATATCCACGTCTTGTGGCGGAGCAGCCAAAAGATCAATCTTTATAGTTCTTTTTTGATTGTAAAGCGAGATCTCCTTTGAAAACTGGAAGTTTTTGGCCTGTTCCAAGACTTTGTAGCCAAGTTGATCAATCACACTCCTTAGGGTAGTTATTTTCTGCCAGTCTACAATTATGCTTGAAGTCAGAAAAATATCCAAATCCGCAGTGGAACGAATGTCAACATCAAACGGATATCGCGTTTGCCTGCTACTAAAAAATTTTTGACGCAAATAAAGACCAAGCCCCCCGCCAATCATAATCGGGATATTAGACTTATCCAACTCTATAGCTAATTCAACAAGGCAATCAACCAGTGGGTCATTATCTCTCGATATCATTCTCCCTCCCAATTATCGATTTAAATACACCATCAGCAATTTCACGTTCCCTTTTTCCTAGCCGATTGAGTTCAATCCAGCTCTGTATGGGAGATGCCCAATTTAAACCATTTTCTTCTCTGGTATCAAAATACAAAAAAGAGCTGGCCGTCTTTTGAGCTACAACATTATAGAATCGGTCATCCTCATACGCTATCAGTGAAGAATAGTCGGTCATATAAATTCGAAGCAATGAATCATCCGCCATCACTGAATATCTTCGTGCGGAACTATCCCCGGAAATCACCCACTTAACTTCGCTGAGACTATTTTTAAAATCGTCAACGATTCTAAGACCATTTAAGTTTTCCATATTTGGCAACTTTAATTTTAGTTTTTCTGTAATCACCGGAGAACGATAATTTTCTAAAAGCTTCTTTAGGAGTTTTTTGGGCTGAAGCAAAAATATTTCTCTAGACCTTTTTTCAATAATAAGATCCTCCTCAAGTCCCTTTAGAACCTTAGACACTGTCGACTGAGTAAGAGCCCCTCCCCTTTGTTTAATACTGGAAAGAATTTCATTAGCAGAACGGAATCCCTGACCCCTCGTCAATAGCAACCTTCCAACTAAGGAACTATTTCCCGCATATACATTTTTAATTGACTGAGATTCGACAAAATTATTTTTCCTATCTAAACACATTGCTGCTATCCCAGTAACCTGTATAAGGTAATTACCATTTAAATCAATACCGCTTACTTTTTCTCGATTTAACAATTCCACGATATCGGGAGAGAGATATGGAACAACCAACAATATATTCTCAGAATACGAATCAGATGTTCGCTTTATCCTCCAAAGTGCACCTTCTACTATTTTAGGAGCGGTTCTAGTTGTAATCACGGCTGAGAAAATTGCCTTGCGATTTTGAAAAAATATCGTAACTTGGACATCTTCCTTATAATAGGCTGCTAAAGCTCTCTTTGGCATTTGCTCTATTGAGTCAATTTTAAGAGGTGCATAAATATTTCTTTTACTAGTAAGCTGAAGTAAAATTTCCTTTTCAGTTAACATTGCTATACCTCACTTATTTATATTCCTATATAGGAATATACCATTAAATAAGAATATATTCAACAGTATATTCCTAAAACACATTATATTCCTATATAGGAATATATATTTTTATAACTTTCGACATAAACCCTTATAATATTATAAGGTTTACCTTCTTTGTACTTATGATGTTATAAGTACAAATGTGATTTTTAGTTCTTACTGTAATATCTTATAATATTATAAGATATCCCGCTTATGAAAAAAATTATACTGGATGCTCGCGATAAAATAGAATCCTTCGGTCTTCAGTTCTTATCTGGAGATGAGTTCCGAGCATATTTTGAGTATAGGATAAAAAACCTTCTTTCAAAAAAAGTAATCTTGGTAGGCGACGAATTGGAATACCTACTATGTGAAACGGGACCGGGAAACCTCCGCACAGACCCCGAATTCCTCCCCTTAATTACAAAAGAAAAAACCTTTACCGAAAAGACCTTCACCGATAAAACCTCTCCATATCAAGAACTGAATAGCCTTCTCTTAAAAAAAAGCTTGCTGAAAAATATATCTTAGAGAATATAAATTCCGAAGAAACTCGTAGTTTAATTTCTAGTTTAATCACCAACTATCTAACTAATGCCAATATTGTCTCTACTGACCCATTCATCATCACAGGGGACTTTAACGACTATCCTATTTCTTGTCTGATACAAAATGGAAAATGGACTCTCCCAAACAACAATCTTTTTAAATTTCTTCAAAAATGTCAGCATGATATTCGATGTCCAGTCATAATATCAAAAAAGATTTCAGGAATATTATTCCCTGTCTTTAAAAATCTTTCTGTTCTAGGGTTAAATACATATAAAACACTTCTTCCTGCTAAAGGGAGAACGCTCATTGAAGATATTCATTCCTCTGGCACTAATTTTCATGAGATAAAATATTGCAATCAGTTCCTTTTCTTAACAGATTCCGAGGAATCTAAAACAAACAATGCGCCTGTAGCACCCATCTCGATAAAGGATTTTTTCGAAACGATTCTTAAGAATAATTTGGCGAAATATTATGCGAACTTCATTCAAAATAAAATCACAATAGGTGGCAATTTCTTAGACACCATATCACATTTTAAAAAAACCAAACCCAATCAAAAACTACGTTCTTCATACCTGCAGCGCCAAAGTCTAATCAAAGATCTTGTAGAGTTATCAAGGAAAACCAGGTTTATCTAAAAATTTATTACCACTTGCCCATAAAGCACTCCATGTCTTTCTTCAATATAGAGAATCTACATGAATACACAACAAATTTCAAAAAATTAAACGTGAACAACACACGGTAAGATAAATTATTCATTGGGGATAAATAAAAAAACCGGATTTCTCCGGTTTTTATTTAAATTTGGAGCGGGCGAAGGTAGAGAAAATAGGAAAAGATTCCCGTCAAACGGAAAAAATCAATAACTGGTATCGTTATTCTTAGTTTTTGTTAAATTTGCTATTGGTGAATGGAGCGGGCGAAGGGAATCGAACCCTCGTCTCAACCTTGGCAAGGTTATGTTCTACCATTGAACCACGCCCGCCTGCGCTTTGTTATGGCAGACAAACCCGCCATAACTTTAAAAGCTCACCAGTATTATATAAAAAAAATCCTTAAATTTCTAATTACAATTTTTTCCTTTAATTACGATGAATAGTTCTGTAAAGAACCAAAAGGATAAACCACCGCGCCACCATTTTTTAAATATCCTTAATGATAGGCACAAAATCACCCGTTCCCTAAATCACCTATAATCTTTGGGGTCTATACACTGGTCGTAAAACAACTTATCAAACTTAATCCATGTAGCGCCATTTATTCCGCGTGTGTTATCACAAATAGGGCTAATGGGATATGCTGAAAACATTTTAATCACTCTATTCTGCTCTTGAGCAATGTTTTTTATTTCCGGCACAACCTCCGAAAGGTCTTGGTCCTGACTGAACACAATAGCAATATCGTATTCCCTTTTGTGTGCCAACCGAATTATATCTAAGGCAATTCTAACATCAATACCCTTTTCTACTCCGCCAAAACCTGTATGTTCTTCCCCCTTGGAATCCTGAAATTTTAAAATCCTATATTTTAGCGGCCTTGTGCATACATAGCTATTGGGAACCCTACCCACAACAGACAGTTTCTTTTTCCAAAAAGTATGCCAATATAGATTATCTGTTTCTTTTGGCACCCCGGTATAAAATCTAATCTGCTTCAAAATCCAACCAGACTCTCTTGAACATAAATTGGCACATAGCTTGCTTATGTCGTAATTAGGAAAAGAATATCCAAAAGCTGTCTTTACAGAATGATATAGATTCTGCCCATCTATAAAAACCACAACATGTTTTTCTGTTGATTCTATTGTCATAAAAAGACGACCCGGGCTAAGACCTTGCGGTAGTTAGCCCGGGATTAAGTTAATTTTTAGAACAAAAAACCAACACTTCTGCTTTTTGGGCGATTATGTTGGTTCCCCCTTCTTCCATTATATTATTGCACATTATTATGTCTTCGTCAAGGGGCCATTGCTACCACGCCCGCCATAACTTTAAAAGCTCACCAATATTATATAAAAAAAATCCTTAAACTTTCTAATTACAATTTTTTCCACTGCGTACATGACGGAGTATCTTCAAGCGCTATGCCTCTTTCAAGCAATTCTTGCCTTATTTCATCCGATTTTTTAAAATCTTTCATTTTTCGCGCGTTTTCTCTCTCGCGGATTTTTTCCATTATTTCATCTTCCAAAATAATCGGAGAGCATTCCTTAAATAAATCCAAACCGAAAATCTTATCGGCGTCATAAATAAAACTTAGTTTTTCTTGCGGCAATATGGAATTATCCCTAAATACTTCCCACAATACGGATAAAGCCTGCGGAATATTTAAATTATCGCTTATTGCTTTTAAAAACCTTTCATAATAAGGAGCTTCTTTATTAGGTTTTTTAGTTTCATCAAAAGCAATCTCCTTTTTAATTCGAGAAATTGACTCTCTTAAATTTATAAGAGTTTTCTCAGAGGCTTTTAGAGCCTCCCATGAGAATTCCAATTGTTTTTTATATTGAGCGCTGTAACAAAAATATCTATAGCTTAAAGGATCAATATTTTTTTCGCGCAATGTGTTTACGGTTATAAAATTTCCGGCGGATTTTGCCATTTTATCATTCTCGCATCCGACAAGAAATTCGGCGTGCAACCAATAATTCACAAAACTCTTCCCCGTCGCGGCCTCAGCCTGAGCTATTTCATTTGTATGATGAACGGCCACATGATCAATTCCGCCGCAATGAATATCAAAAGTCTCACCAAGATATTTCATACTCATAGCGGAACACTCAATATGCCAGCCGGGGAAGCCCTTGCCCCAAGGAGAACTCCATTCCATTTGTCTTTTTTTATCTTTCGGAGAAAGTTTCCACAGCGCGAAATCCGACGGATTTTTCTTTTCGCTGTTAAATTCCACGCGCGCGCCCGCTTTAATGCCATTCATATGCTTCTTGCCGGCAAGCTGCCCGTAATTCTTAAATTTGGAAGCGTCAAAATATATGCCGTCGCTTATTTTGTAGGTGAAGCCATTTTTTTCAATCCGTTCAATAAGCTTTATCATATCAGGAATATGCTCCGTCGCTTTAGAAATAATATCAGGCATTATGCAGTTTAAATCGCTAAAATCCCTGAAAAAAGCTTTTGAATAAAACTCGGCTATTTCGCTTGCTGATTTACCTTCTTTTTGAGCGCTCATCTCCATTTTATCATCGCCGTCATCCGCGTCGGACACAAGATGTCCGACATCGGTAACATTCATAACATAATTAATTTTATAACCCAAATATTTGAAAATTCTCCGCAATGTGTCTTCAAAAATATATGTCCGCATATTGCCTATATGCGCGTAATTATAAACGGTAGGGCCGCAAACATATATTCCGACAGCTCCGTCGTTTATAGGTTTAAATTTTTCTTTTTTTCTTGCAAGAGTATTGTAGAGGAAAATATCCATAAAGCCCTTTATTGTTTGAATTCTTCTCCTATATTCTTAAAAAACTTATTGCACAATTTTAATCCATATTTCCCCAAGTCTCTATTTTGGACCAAACACGCGACTTCCACTTCTGAAAAAGGGGATTCCTATATATTTCATTATGCAATCTCTTTCCTTTTTCTGTTGCCTGCCGCCTGTGACTTGAAACCTGAAACTTCATAATGTTTGGCATTATGAACTATGCTTCAACACTCGCTACCGCATAACAAGTTATAGCCTCGCCGTGCCCCACTTCTCCCAAACCTTCCCGGCTTTTGGCTTTTATGCTGACATCAGATATATCCAATTTAAATATTTCAGAAATATTTTTTCGCAAAATCGCGTAATACGGTTTAATCTGTGGTTCCTCGGCGACTATGGTGACGTCGATTTGAATAATTTTTGCCCGCCTCGCCGCAAGAATATTAAGAACCTTTTCCGCTATTGCCCTGCTTGAAACGCCCATTATCGTCAAATCCGTAGGCGGAAAATATACGCCTATTTCACCGGCCGCAATCGAACCCAAAAGAGCGTCGCATACCGCGTGAATAACCACATCTCCGTCCGAATGGCCTATCAAACCTTTTTTGTGTTTTATTCTTTCGCCGGCTATAATAAGGGGCCGTCCCTCCACCATTCTATGAATATCATAACCAAAACCGAATCTTGGTTTTGGATATTTAATTGCGCTTTTTTTAGCATTTTTCATGAAAGCCTCCGCAATGATGATGTCTTCCGGTGTGGTAACTTTAATATTAAAATAATCGGATTTTACAATTCTAACCTCAATATCCATTTCTTCAAGAATTTGTGATTCATCCGAATAATCCTTTTTTAAATCGGCCTTTTTAATAATCTTTTCAAGGATATCCCTTCTATAACATTGCGGCGTCTGAACAGCCGCATAATTGGCCCTATTAAGAGTTTTGACGGCATTAAGGCCATTGGGCGATATTCTTTTTATAGTATCTTTTAACGCGACGGCCGGAACCGAAACCCCGTTTTTTTTAGCCTCGCTTACGCAACGCAAAATTAAGTCTCTATCAACAAGCGGTCTTGCTCCGTCATGAACAGCTATAATATCCGCCTTTGGAGACACTTTTGAAAAACCGCTGATAAGAGATTTTATTCTCGTCTCCCCCGCCGCCGCAACTTTTATACCTTTCCTCTCCGTTTCTTTTCCATAAAGAGCGATATTTTCCGAAGAGAGAACAAGGATTATTTCATCAAATAATCCCGAAAAAGCGTCCAATGTCCATTCTATCATGGGTTTTGAACACAATTTTATATATTGCTTATCCGCGCTCATGCGCGTTCCGCTTCCGCCCGCGAGTATTATCGCGGATTGCCCGTTCTCTTTAGAGCCGCCGTGACCTGCGGCCTGCGGCCTGCGGCCTGTAACTTCAGAGGGCTTATTCCTCAACTTAGCGAAAGATTTCATTTTATCTTTAGGCATAAACACCCGACTTTTTAATTTCTTGTATTGAATTTTCCGTTTTTAGCTCTTGTAAAAATTATGCGACCCTGCGAAGTCTGAAGTATGGATTGCACTATCACATTCACTTTTTTTCCTATATACTGGCGGCCGTCTTCAAGAACCACCATAGTTCCGTCATCAAGATATCCGACGCCTTGATCTTTTTCTTTACCCTCTTTCATTGTAAATATGGACATATCTTCACCGGGCAAAACCACAGGCTTAAGCGAGGTGGACAAATCATTTATATTCAACACCGTAACATTTTCAAGAGCGCCCAGTTTGTTGATATTAAAATCCGCCGTTATCACGCTGCACCCAAGCTCTTTGGCTATTTTTATCAGTTTTAAAGAATCATCGTCTATATCATCCACTTCCCTGTCTATTATTTTGAAAGGAATATCCTTTGACTCTTGAAGTCTGGCTAAAATATCCAAACCTCGACGCCCCTTAGCTCGCGATATGGAATCTCTGGAATCCGCAAGCGCATGAAGCTCCTGGACTATAAATCTTGGAGTTATGATTGAACCGGTGATAAACTTGGTCTCGCAAACATCCAATATTCTGCCGTCCACTATGGCCGATATTTCCAGAATTTTCATGTTTCTACCGTATTTCTTTCCCAAAGAAAGTATATTTCTATCCAAATCATCAAGTTCGGGGAGCTTCTTAACCGCGATAATCATACCGAGCAAGGCAAGAGCGAATTTTATAACAATAGTATACTTGTCCCAGATAATATTCAAGGACTCATTAGCAATCTGAAAGACGGTATAATCCATCAGCTTGGCCATTATCAAACCTATGGCCGCTCCCACAATACCTATCATGAGACTTAAGAGATTAACATTCTCCAGCATATACTCTATGCCGATTAAAGCAATGCCTATGCATAAACCAAAAAAGGCTCCCTTCATATCCCTAGATATTTGAAAATAAGTAATTGTCGGTGTTCCTATAAGCGCGATTATTCTAAATATCCACACTATCATAATTTTCTCCTATGTGACTGCAAGTTAATAATCGATACGACTTAGGATTAAAGCTAACTAACTGTTTTTTAAACATTACCCCTTTTATTTTTAATCCCTTACAACTCACTGCGCTCTATTTCCCGCTACCCAACCACGATTCGGGAGAGCTTTGCTTTTTTTCTGCCACACTGTATCACTGTTGCGCTGTAGCGCTAATTGCCGAATAGAGCTGTTTTATATCACAAATTTCGACAACTTTGGCGGTTTTAAGCTTTAAATTGCCTTCCGGCATCGGCATTTTTGGCGCAAATATTTTTTTAAAACCCGACCTATCGGCCTCTAAAATTCTTTTATTAAGCATGGGAATATTTGAAACCTGCGCCAATATTCCGACCTCTCCGATAAAAATCCAATCGGACGGAAGAGGAATATCCTTGACAGAACTTATTACGGCGGCGCAAAAAGCGAGATCTAAAGCGGGATCCTTTATTTTTATTCCGCCCTGCACGCTTACAAAAACATCCTTATCGTCAAATTTAATAGCCAGTTTTTTTTCAATGGCGGCAATGAGCACCTGGGCCTTGTTTAAATCCATGCCGGTGACTATTCTGCGCGGATAAGGATAATATGTACGGCTGACAAGCGCCTGTAATTCAGCCATCATGCAACGCGAGCCCTCGGCGCTTACCGAAACAGCTCTCCCTATCGTGGATTTTCCAATATCTCCGTTCAGTAAAATATCGCTTGTGGCATTAACGGAAAGAATTCCTTTCTCCGTCATTTCAAATATCCCTATTTCATCCGTAGAGCCAAACCTGTTTTTATTGGCTCTCAGAATTCTGTAAACATCCTTTTTCTCAATATCAAAATATAAAACGGTATCAACTATATGCTCCAATATTTTAGGTCCCGCTAATGCTCCGTCTTTGGTAATATGCCCCAAAATAAAAAGCGGAATATTTTTATTTTTACACACTTTTAAAAGTTCAGCCGCGCATTCGCGAACTTGGCCCACACTGCCGGCGCCGCCCATAAATTGCGGATGGTAAATTGTCTGCACGGAATCAACTATAATCAGTTTTGGATTCAAATGATTAACGCATTCCATTATTTTTTCAAGATTTGTTTCCGACAAAATATATATATCATCGGACTTTATGGATAATCTCTTTGCTCTCGCTGAAATCTGACCGGGCGATTCCTCGCCTGAAATGTAAAGCGCGGAAGATTTTTCGGATGAAGAACTCCATGATTTTGCCGTCATAAGCATAAGAGTGGATTTGCCTATCCCGGGAGGGCCGGCCAGAAGCACCACTTGTCCTTTTATTATCCCGCCGCCCAATACCCTGTCAAGCTCCGGAATATCGGTTAGAATATATTTTTCATTTAAAACTTCGGCATCGGAAAGCTTTAAGACTTTTGACGAAAGTTCCGTCATAGTTCTATTGTTTATTGAGGCTTTTGAAAGAACTTGCTCGGCTTCCTCCACAAAAGAGTTCCATTTGCCGCATTCGGAGCACTGCCCGGCCCATTTTGAAGCGGAATAGCCGCATTCCTGACACTTATAAACCGTCCTAAATCTTACCATATGTTTTTACTCTGATATAAAGAAGTTTTGCGCCGCCTAAGCTGTTTATGTGTTCCTTGTTGCCAAATTGCCTTGTCGCTAACTAATTTGATAAGGAAGCGAGAGACGCGAAACCAAAAAGATAAGCGATATCTTTATCTTCAAAAATAATGCTGGCATTATAATTCAATCTCTTTACTTCAGCCAAATCTTCCACTTTTATTCCGGTTGAAAGGTGATTATTCACCTCAAACTCAATACCCGCCGTATATATCGGCGAATCAAAATGTCTATTCTTAATATACCTGTTTCTTGAAATATCTGAAGCTTCAAATAAGAAAACCAGCTTATCCAAAGCCGAACTGAAATGAAAAGGGCTATATTTTATGCCGGCTCCGCCCGCTCCGTTTAAAACACCCGCGTATAAATCAATGTCGTTAAACTCCCAGCCAAATTGAGCGTCAATCGTATTTCGCTTGCTATAATCCGTTCCTCTTTTGATATTTTTTGTATTTATAAGGTTGGAACCGCCGAGATAATAATATTTCCCGTTTCTCGGATATATTTTAACGCCGGCATTGCTCTTAGCGGCATGAATGAGCGGTTCGTATTTCGCGCCAAATTTAAAATAAGTTCTAAAACTTTTTATCCTTCCCAATGCGTCTTTAGCGGAAGCTGTCGCGTCTTTAAGATTGGAAATGGCGCCGGAAACATCTTCTTTCATTGACTTATCGCTCATCAGAGCGCCGATGGGGCCTTCTCCACTGTCTATTTTAGCTATTATTTTATCGGTTTTTTCCATC
Organism: Elusimicrobiota bacterium; assembly: GCA_022013385.1. Lineage (GTDB taxonomy): Bacteria > Elusimicrobiota > Elusimicrobia > Elusimicrobiales > UBA9959 > JAKLQJ01. The sequence continues at coordinate 14,042 of JAKLQJ010000094.1, read as the reverse complement.
ATATCGTCAAGTCTTGCCGTCAAACTGTCTATTCTTGCCATTATATTTTCCGTATGCGGCTTTGCGACGGCAACAATCTGATTGATATTGGCGGTAATCTCTCTTAAATTGGAAAGCGAGTCATTAAGGCTAGAACCCATGCTTTCGCCGTCAAAACCGCCTATCATTTTACGAACATCCGCTATGGCCTCCGCAAGCGCCCTGTCTAAAGGCAAACCATCCTCCCCTTTTATGCGTTCGTTTCTTTTTATAATGCCGGAAAAGCGATTGCCCTGATCAATTTGGAGATATTTGCTGCCAATCATACTTGTTGAGCCGACAGAAAATTTCGCATCGCGATAAATATCAACTCCTTCAAAAATATTCACTTTGACAATAACGGACTCACCTTCCATATAAATCTTGCTTATCTTGCCAATCTCAACGCCTGAAAGTTTAACCACGGATTTATCAGGAAGACCCGCCACATCCTTAAATTCAACATATACCGGATAGAAACTCTTGAACGAATAATCGCCTAAAAGAAAAATAGCCGTTCCAAAAAGAACTGTCCCTGCCAGAACAAATATTCCTATTTTAGTCTCATTGCTCATTGTATATATCCCTAATCGCGTATCATATTATAGCTTAATAAGAACCTCTGCAACCCCGCGGGTTGCAGAGGTTACATTCGGTTTTTTGGTTATTCACGGCCATTCTTATGATTATTTTCGTCTATAATCGAATTATTGATAAAACCTTTGACAACGGAATTATCGGATTTTCTAAAATCGTCGGGAGTGCCCACAAAGTCAAATTTGCCGGCGTGAAGCATGGCTACTCTGTCGGAAATTGAGAATGCTAATTTAAGATCATGCGTAACCACAATAGAGGTAATATCAAGCTTTTTTTGCATATCAAGAATAAGATCGCTTATTGTTTCGGAAGTGACGGGGTCAAGGCCGGTAGTGGGCTCATCATAAAGAATATACTTCGGCTCTGTCGCTATCGCCCTTGCCAAAGACACTCGTTTTTTCATACCGCCGGATAATTCCGATATTTCAAGCTCTTCAACATTATTGAGCCCCACAAGAGAGAGTTTTTCTTTAGCTATTCGCTCATAGTTTGATGGTTCTGCATCCGTTAAATATTTCAAGCCGAAACAAACATTTTCCATAACATTAAGAGAATCAAATAATGCCCCGCCTTGAAATAAATAGCTGAAATTCCGTCTGTATTTTGCCAATTCAAATTCATCGTCAATCGCGGCCATATTTTTCCCGTCCGCAATAATCCGCCCGCCATCCGGTTTTATAAGCCTGACAAGGCATTTTATAAAAGTGCTTTTGCCGCAGCCTGAAGGCCCCATAACGCTAAACATTTCACCGTCGTATATATTGACGCTGATACTATCGAGAACAATATTGTCCTTATATTTTTTTACCAAATTTTCAACTTCAATCATATTATGCCCACCAATACGAATGCCGCGCTTATAAAATAATCAAGAACAAGAACAAGAACCATGCTGGTTACCACCGATTCGGTCGTGGATTTTCTAACCCCTTCGGCTCCTCCCGAAATTTCAAGGCCTTTATAACAGGACACCGTAGCAATTATGAAAGCAAAGAATAAACTTTTCAAAAACCCGTGCATAAAACTGGAAACTTCCATGAATGTGAATATATCATTCCAATAAACCGTGCTCGGAACTCCGAGTTTAACAAGGCTCACTACAAACCCCCCCATTATGCCGACAAACCCGGCAAATACCGTTAAAAGAGGAAGAGTAACGATAAATGCTATATATCTTGGTATAAGCAAATATCTGGCGGGATTGGTGCCGAGAGTATGCAAAGCGTCAAGCTGTTCGGTAACTTTCATAGTGCCTATTTCCGCCGTTACCGCAGCTCCCGCTCTGCCGGCCACAACAATGGCGGTAAGCACAGGCGCCAGCTCTTTTATAATGGAAAAGCCCACTATGGTTCCTATATACAAGGGTTCATTAAATAAATTCTTTGAACTGTATCCTGTCTGAAGGGCGAGAACCATACCCGTAAAAAAATTGACAAGACAGACAACAGTGAGAGAATCAAAACCTATTCTAACGGCTTGTTTCACTATTTCTTCATATTCAAGACGGGATCTAAACAGCCACACTACAACGGATTTCAGCATAAAACTTACTTTTCCGACGGTATTTACCAGCTGAATAAAATTCTGACCCAATTGTTGAAAAAAATATTTCATAATAAATTGTAAAAACCAAAGAATAGCGCGACAACTAAATAGTTTAAAGTGTAAAGTTCAGAGTTTAGAGAATTAAAAAATTTTCCTACTTCCCTATTTTTTATCTCTCATTCTGTTGAACTCTCGACTCTAAACTTTTTTATCTTCTTACTCCTGATTTCTGACATCTTGCATCTTACTCTCATTTACTTCACATAAACCCTAGGCACCCTGGCGCTAATAAGCGTAACAACTTCATATGAAGAAGTTCCGGCCTTTTCTGCCAATTCTCCCGCGCTTATTTTTTCCCCGCCTTGACAGCCTAGTAGAACCGCTTCATCTCCTATCAAAACATTTTCAATATCGGAAACATCAACCATTATCATATCCATGGTAATGTCGCCGAGAACCCGGCATCTTTTCCCTTTTATAAGAACATGACCTTTATTTGAATATTTTCTAAAATATCCATCAGCATAACCTATGGGAAGAGTCGCTATTTTCATCGGACTAATACATTTAAAGGTCTTATTATAGCTGATAAACGATCCTTCTCTCACATTTTTAAGAAATACTATTCTCGTCTTAAGAGATAATACGGGCTCAAAACCGTCCATAAGGCCATAACAGGCAAAACCCGATCTTATCATATCAAATCTGCTTGAAGGGATATTGACCGCGGCATAAGAATTAGCCGCATGCCTAATAATATCTTTTACATTGTATTGTGAAAATTCTTCAAGCGTTTCATTAAAATATAAAAGCTGAAGATCGGTAAAATCTCTATCCGTTTCACTGCTTGAAAGATGAGTATACACTCCGCCTACGGAAACACTCGAAGAGGCTATCAGCTCTTTAAGAATTTTAACCGCCGACGGTCTTCTCGCTCCGATTCGTCCCATGCCCGTTTCAAGCTTAATATGGCATATGGCTTTTTTTCCTAAACTTTCCGAAGCCTTCACAATCTGAGCGGCCGCTTCAAGACTTGAAATAGTTACCGTTAAATCATAATTTATCGCTTCAATAAAACTTTCAAAAGGAAACAGGCTTCCAAGTATTAGAATAGGGGAAGATATTCCGGCTTTTCTTAAAACAATGCCTTCTTCAACCGAAGACACGCCGTAACCCCATGCCATTTTTTCAGCTTGAACAAAACGCGCCACTTCCAATGCGCCGTGCCCGTAAGCATTGGCCTTAATAACCAAAAGCAGTTTGCTTGCGGGACCGATTATTTTCTTGATCTTCAATACATTGTTTTTAAGCGCGGAAAGATTTATTTGCGCCCATGTGGGTCTTAGAATTTTTGTATCAAACATAATGGCAAAAAAAGTGAACACAAAAATATGTTGATAAGATGATATGCAAGAAAAACCATAAACGCTCTGTTTATAGTTTATGCGCCATAACGCTCTATAACGCTAATTCTTCTTCAAGCGGTTCCATTCCGGGCAATGAAGGATTAACAAATTTTGTGCTTTTCTTAATAAAATTCAAGTCAACCGTTCCGACCGGACCGTTTCTTTGTTTGGCAATAATCAGTTTTGCCTGAGCCGCAAGCGCCGGATCATCGCTATAAAAATGCTCTCGCCATATAAGAGCCACTACATCGGCATCTTGCTCTAGAGCGCCTGATTCTCTTAAATCCGATAATTGAGGCCGTCCGCCTTCCCTGCCTTTATCTTCGCTTCTTCTATTAAGCTGCGACAATGCCAGAACCGGGATTTTGAGGCTTTTGGCAAGATCTTTGAGCAGTCTTGATATTTCCGATACTTCCTGCTGCCTGCTTTCGCGGCGCCCCGAACCTCTTATAAGTTGCAAATAATCTATAATGACCAATCCCAGCTCTTGGCCTTTATTTTTAAGTTGACTCGCCAATTTTCTTGTTCTGTTTCTTATGTCAAGAATATCAAGATTAGACGCGTCATCTATCCATATTGAAGACGATCCCATTTCCGATATGGCTCTGGTTAAAGAGGGAAAAACTTCCCTTGAAAAACTGCCTCTTCTGACCGCGGCGATATCGGCCATCGCCGAACTGCAAACCATTCTCTCAAAAACAGCATTCTTATCCATTTCAAGAGAAAAAATGGCGATAACGGTTTTCTTTTTGCTTTTGATAGCCGCATGATAGGCGATATTTAAAGCCATGGCTGTTTTACCCTGGCTGGGCCGCGCGGCCAAAATTGAAAGTTCGGACTGCTGAAAACCGCCTGTCATCTCATCGTACCTTTTGAAACCGGTGGGAACCCCCATTGCGGCTTCTTGATTGCCGTAAGCTTTTTCAATACGCTCCAAAACATCGCGCGATACCTCTTCCGCCGAAGAAAAGCCGTGATCCGTGCTTTTATGCGCGACCTGTATCATCTGGTCTTGCGCATAATCCAAAATATCCTCAACTTGCTCCTGATTTGAAAATGATTTTTCTATCACGGAAGAGGAAACATTTATAAGCTCTCTTAAAAGGGCTTTCTCTTTTACTATTTTAGCGTAATTATGCGTGTGGGCAGGCGTTGAAACCTTTTCCATGAGATCCGCCAGATATTTTTCTCCGCCAAGATCTTCAAGTTTATTCTGCTTTTTTAACTCCTCTATCAATGTCACAATATCCACAGGCTTATTTTTATCATGTAATTCGCCTATAGAGTCAAATATTCTTCTATTTGTTTCGCTATAGAAATCCTTCGCCTGAAGAATTTCCGAAGCCATACTTATGGAATCTTTATCTATAAGCATAGCCCCCAAAACCGCCATTTCGGCTTCGGTTGAATGAGGAGGGACCTTCATATAGTTCATAAAATTTTCCTAAAATTTATTTATTGGTCGTACACATAGCCACTTAGGCGACTAGGCAATTAGGCAATCCCGCCACTACTGCTTCGGCGGGCAGGCAGACGGCGAAACTACCGACACTTGCCTGTCCCGTGGCGCCATAGGCGCCACGGGAATGAAGCATAGCTTCATTTATTGGTCGTTCGTACAAGACTGTGTCAGTGCCGTATTAGAGGCTATGCCTATCAGAACGGCGAAACTACCGACACCTTATGAAGCATAGCTTCATTTATTGGTCGTTCGTATAAGACTGTGTCAGTGCCGTATCAGAGGCTATGCCTATCAGACGGCGAAACTACCGACACCTTATGAAGCATAGCTTCATTTATTGTGAGCGGTTACTATGATCTTGACTTTGGCGACAATACCGGATTTAAGGACTATCTCAACCTCAAAATTTCCGAGAGCCTTTATGGACGAAGGTAAATTTACCATATCCTTGTGAATATCTATATCCGCAGCCTTCAAACTCTTAACAATATCACTCTTTGCCACAGAACCAAAGATAGTATCGTCTTCAGAAACAGGTCTTGAAAAAGAGAGCGTAATGGCTGAAATCTTTTCGGCCACTTGCTTCAATGCCTCATTTTCCTGTTCCATTCTTTTCTTTCTTTTTTCCGCGCTTAATTTCCATGAATTAATAATACCGGCTGTGGCTATTTCAACAAATCCTCTGGGAATCAGATAGTTTCGGCCATAGCCGTCTTTTATCTCTTTTATTTCTCCCGTTTTACCGAGATTTTGAATATCTTTTTTAAGAATTACTTTCACAAAGCCTCCTAAAAAACACTTGCGTGTTTTTTTACCCCCCATGCTTAGATTTCGTTATTTCCCATGATTATTCCGCCTATGGCGGACATGGGAAATGGAATCTATGGGGGGTTACACTTGCGTGTTTTTTTACCCCCCATGCTTAGATTTCGTTATTTCCCATGATTATTCCGCCTATGGCGGACATGGGAAATGGCCGTCTGATGGGCATAGCCCCTTGATACGGCACCCGGCATAGCCTTGGAATCTATGGGGGGTTACACTTGGCCGTCCGATAAGCATCCCGCCCCCTCCACTACGGCATCGGCGGGTTTCCACCACTAAATCTTCGGTGGACTTCCGCCACTACAACTTCGGCGGACTCACCGATGTAGTAATGGGGAGCACCGATGTAGTAATGGAGAGCGCCTAAGTAGTAGTGGCGAATATGGCGGGACGGCATAGCATCTTGCGCCTGAAAAAGGTTCATGTTCCGAAAAATTAACCGCTATAAGGTAAAATGGCAAGATTTCTATTTGCTTTAATCGCTCTTGTTATCTGCCTTTGATGTTTAGCGCATGTGCCCGTTATGCGCCTGGAAAGTATTTTACCGTTATCAGCAGTAAAAGTTTTTACAATCTGCAGCTGCTTGTAGTCAACATGAGCTATATGATCTGCGCAAAGCCTGCATACTTTTCTTCTGGGAGTAAACTTTTTTCCACGAAAATGTTTTTTTGAATCATTGCCGTCACTAGCGAGAAATCTTGAATCGTGTTTTGATGTTCTACTCGTTTCTCTTTTATTCATATTGTGTTCTCCGTAAATCCTGTTAAAAATGCACGGGTTTTTACCCCACCTGTTTGCGGCGTGCCGCCGGCCTAAGGGCAAACCAGCTTAAATCCGGTTAAGATATTAGAAAGGGGCCTCGTCTATTCCTGAATCATTAGACGATTTTTCAGATTCCGCTTTAAACTCGGCCTCGCCTTCATCACCTAACGGAGCATCGCCCTTTGGAGCAACAGCAAGAAATTGTATTCTTCTTGCCGTAACCTTGATGGACTTGCGCTTTTGTCCTTCTCTGTCGGTATATTCGGAACTTGAAAGCCTGCCCTCTACATGCACGGGACTGCCCTTTTTTAGTTTCTCGCCGGATCTCTCGCCCATTGGCCCCCAAGCCACAATGCCGATAAAAGTCGCATCCTCTTTCCACTCCCCGGTGGAAGCATCCTTATAGCGCCTATTGACAGCTATATCAAAAGAGCAAACCGGTATGCCTTTTTGCGTATAACGCAAATCGGGATCTCTGGTAAGTCTGCCGGTAAGCAAGACATAATTCTGTTCCGGAATTCTTATATTCATAAATTCTCCAGATTTTTTCGGCAATTATTTCTTTAATGCCAATGTTTTGCCGGTTTTAAAAAACATAGTTCTCAGGACCGTTTCCTGAAGCTTTAAATGGTGTTTTATATTTTTAAGAGCATCCGACTCGGCTCTCATTTTTAAAAAAACATAAAAACCATCCCTGCTTTTGTTTATGGCATGGGATAATTTTCTTCTTCCGAGTTTGTCTTCAGAGATAACTTCACCTTTCTCATTCATGACAAGTTTTTTGGTTTTCTCTATAAATTCACCAACTTCAGCGTCCGATACCTGAGGATTGAGTATTATTATAAGCTCATAGGTATTCATAGTAGAGTAAGGATAGCAAATTTTACGCCTCTTTTTCAAATTATATTTAGCAGGCCTTGCGCCACTCAATAACGACAGTGGTAAATTCAAAGGCAAAAGAAGAATAAGAGGCGGAAGGGAAAATATCCGTTCTGTTCTCTATATGGCTACACTATCAGCTATAAGATTCAACCCTGCTATAAAAGAATTCTACGAAAGGTTATTATCAAAAGGTAAACCTAAAAAAGTAGCCATTACAGCCTGTATGCGAAAATTACTTGTCACGCTTAATGCTATGTGCATAACAAATACTGCATGGAGTTTCAAAGAACAATTAATACGGGCTTGACAACATAGTTGCTAAACTCTTTACCTGCTACCTGTTCCCAGTCAGAGGAACTAGTTTTTTTAATTCTTCAAGTTTTTCTATACTCCCCATATCCCGCCAAAAATAATCGTCTATCCTAAAACCCCGTATTTCCGCTCCTTCCCGCGCAAGACGCAAATAAGGCTTAATGATAGAAAAAACTCCGTCTTCTTCCATTTTTGAGAAAAACCTTGGCGATATTATGTGTATTCCGCAGAAAGCGAGTTTAGTGAAATCTTCAATATTATTTTTGAAATCGGTATTTTGCCTCTTTGAAGATAAAATCCCCTTCAATAGCATTTCATTATCAAAGAGCAAGTAACTATTGCTTTTCCGCTCTTTAACAGCTAAAGTTGCCAAAGAACCTTTTTGAATATGTTCTTCATACATTTTTTTTAAATCCATATCGCAAAAAACATCGGCATTATAAAGCGCGAAAGGTTTATCGCCTGAAAAAAACCATGCCGCTTTTTTTAAACCGCCGCCGGTATCCAATAATTCCTCTTCATGGCTAATCTCTATCCTTATGCCGAAATTATCATTATCTTTAAGAAATTTTTCTATTTTGCCGGCAAAATGGTGGGTATTGATAATCAACTCGTCAAAGCCCGCTTCAATCAATCTGCGTATGGCTATTTCAAGCATAGCCGCGCCATTGATTTCTACCAAAGCTTTCGGCATAGTATTTGTTAAAGGCCGCAGTCTTGTTCCAAGTCCCGCCGCCAAAATCATCGCTTTCATATTCTGATTTCTCTATGCGAGATTTCAATTTTGACCTTATACTCGCTTTCAATAATTTTTTTAACACGCTCACAACAATAAACAGAGCGATGCCTCCCGCCCGTGCATCCGAATGAAACCATTAAATCGGTAAAATTGCGCTTCTGATAATTTTCAATAGACTGCCTTATAAGAGCGCAAGCATTATCAATAAATTTTTCAATCGCGCTTTCACTCTCAAAAAATTTAATAATCTCCGCGTCTTTTCCCGTCATGCGCGCGTATTTTTTAACTCTGCCGGGGTTCGGCAATGCTCTGCAATCAAAAATATAACCGCCGCCATGGCCTTTTTCATCCGACGGCACGCCGTTTCTAAACGAAAAACTCTGCAATCTAATGGTCAATCTAAGATGAGTATCGCCGAACTGCCTTAAATAGGATGATACAGCTATGCGTTTAAACACTTTCATAAGCTCGGGAACTTTTACCGGCATTTCGGTATTATGCAAAAGATATTCTATGTTTCTGACCGCGTAAGGAATGCTTTGAAGAAAAAGAGTCTTTTTCTCATAAAATCCTCTTAAACCGTAAGCGCCCATCGCCTGCATTATTCGTATATAGGCAAAAGGGTTGTAATAGCGTATAAACTCGGTTTTGTCTATTTTTACAATGCTACCGAGAGCGTCTAAATAATGGTTCAAAAACTCCTTGCGGCTGTCCGGAGGAATATCGGCTTTGCCGTCATATAACAGGGAAGCTATATCATACTGCAAAGCCCCTTTTCGCCCGCCTTGATAATCAATAAAAAACGGTTTACCGCCCTTTAGCATAATATTTCTGGATTGAAAATCGCGATAAAGAAAAAAATCGCTTTCAGCCTTTAAAAGAAAATCAGAGAAAATTTCAAAATCATTTTCAAGCTTTTGCTCATTAAATTCAGTTCCGCTCAACCTTAAGAAATAGTATTTGAAATAATTCAAATCCCACATTATGGACTGTTTGTCAAAACTCCGGCGCGGATAGCAATACTTATAGTTGAGTTTCTTGCCTTCAGTTTGAAATTTAGGCAGCCATTCTATCGCTTTGCAATAAGCTTTAACGGCGTTTTGCGGAAAATCATAAGAAGTTCTTACCGAATTCAAGTGATTAAACAGAGTAATATCGCCAAAATCCTCTTCCAAGTAAATATTTTTGGCGCGGTCCTCGGCATAAATTTCAGGCACGGGAAAATTCATTTCTTTAAAATGCCTTGAAAATTCTAAAAAAGCGGCATTTTCAAGTTTGTCCGGGCCAAAAACGCCTATCGCGCTTTTATCCGAATTCTTAATTCTAAAAATTATTCTTGACGAGCCATCGCCCTTTAAAGAATTAAAACTTTCAATTTTCCCGCCAAAAGTTTTTTCAAAAAGCGCCCCGAGATTTTTTTCGGCCGCCGAAGGCTGAATTAAAACTTCCGATTTTTTTGTCTGCATTATTTTAACCCTACCGCCTGCTTGTGAAATGTATTTTTTAAATAATCCGTTTCTTGTAATCTTGTTCGGTTGCCCCTCTGTATCACTGCCCCGCTGTATCGCTGTCACTGTATCACTGCCGCGCTGTATCGCTGCCGCGCTGTATCGCTGCCCCGCTGTATCGCTGTATCACTGCCCCTCTGTATCACTGCCTCGCTGTATCGCTGTATCGCTGTATCGCTGTATCGCTGTATCGCTGCCGCGCTGTATCAATGCCTAAAATGCCTTATCCCTGTCATCACCATGCTAATACCCAATTTATCAGCCGCATCAATCACTTCCTTATCCCTTATTGATCCGCCCGGTTGAATTATTGCCAAAACACCCAATTTTGCCGCCTCTTCAACAGTGTCCGCAAAAGGGAGAAAAGCGTCGGAAGCAAGCGCTATAATTTGAGGTTTGGGATTATCCTTTAAAAATTGGCCGTATTTATGCCCCGCCATAAAAGCCGCGTCCACTCTGGACATTTGCCCCGCGCCGATTCCGACCGTCTGATTTTCATTTGCCAAAACTATAGCGTTTGACCGCGCGTATTTCACAGCCGTCCACGCGAATTTAAGAGCCTCTTCCTCTCTTTTAGACGGTTTTTTTACAGTCGCGATATCCCACTTATCACCCAGTAACTTCTTATCGTCGTCGCTTATTAAAAACTCATCGCCGATTGATTTAAAAATAAAATTGTCCTTTGGAAAATCATTCCATTTAAGCAGCCTTAAATTCTTTTTTTTCTTCAAAATCTTCAAAGCCGCTTCATCAAAAGACGGCGCGCAAATAATTTCAATAAATTTTTTAGACAAAAATTCCGCTATTCCCGCGTCCAATATTCTATTCACGGCTATTATGCCGCCAAAAGCCGAAAGCGCATCGCAGCTCCATGCCCTATTAAAGGCCTCCGGAATATTTTCACCCTTAGCCATAGCGCAAGGCGTCACATGCTTGAATATAACGGCGGCAGGCTCTTTAAATTCCATTACGGACTGCCAAGTTCCATAAGCATCCAAAATATTATTATAAGAAAGCGGTTTCCCCTGTATTTGTTCAAAGGGCAATTCGCTGTTTTTGGAATAAAGAGCGCAAGCTTGATGAGGATTTTCGCCATAGCGCAAATCATTTATTTTTTTAAGTTTTAAATCCAATTCGCCCGGAAATTTTGCCCTATCAGCTTCTTCTGTTTTTAATTTCTTAAATATCGCCGCATCATAAAGCGCTGTATGCTCAAAAGCCTTCAATGAAAGCTTCTTTCTGGTTTCAACGGAAATATCGCCGCCATAAGCCGAAATCTCTTTTAACACATTTTCATAATCTTGCGGCGATGAAAGAACGACGACATCCCTATAGTTTTTAGCCGCCGCGCGCAAAAGAGCCGCGCCGCCGATATCAATATTTTCAAGTAATTCATCCGACCATGGAACCGCGTTTTTAGCAACTTCACTAAACGGATAAAGATTAACCGCCACTATGTCAATTGAACCAATGCCAAGTTTTTCAGCGTCTTCAATATGAGAAGGTTCATCTCTTTTAAAAAGAATTCCGCCGTGAACTAAGGGGTGAAGAGTTTTAACGCGGCCGCCGAGTATTTCGGGAAATCCCGTTACATCTTCAATCGGAATAACTTTAATGCCCGCTTCTCTGAGCAACTTATAAGTTCCGGAAGTTGAAATTATTTCAATACCCATTTCAGACAGCTTTCTCGCTAATTCAACAATACCGGTTTTATCGCTCGCCGATATTAAAGCTCTCTTAATTTTTTTAAACGGTTTTTGAGTTTTTTCTTCCGATAATATTTTCACCTTGTTCCCCTCAATTTTCAATAAATCATCACAAAATAATTCAACCGCCAAGGGATATAATATGTGTTCTTCAACGCTTATTTTTTCCGCAAGTTTTCCGCAAGTATCGCCGCTTGCAACGGAAACCGCCCTTTGCCCTATTATCGGCCCCAAGTCATAATCCTTATTTACAAAATGAACCGTCGCGCCGCTAATGCGCGCTCCCGAAGCCAAAACAGCTTTATGCGCCTTCATTCCATACATTCCTTTGCCGCCAAAATTTGGAAGCAAAGCAGGATGAATATTCATAATTTTATTTTCAAAAGCGGAAAGGAGCAATTGCCCCAGTTTAAGCATAAAGCCTGCAAGACAAATTAGATCTATCTTATGCTTAAGGCATAAATCGGCAAGATACTTATCATAAGCTTCGGGATTTTCAAAATCCGTCAAACTCGCTATCACGCACGGAATATTTTCCCGCTCGGCTCTTTTTATCGCGCCGGCGTTTTTATTGCTTGAAACAAGCAATAAGATTTTGCCGTTGATTTGTTTCGCCTTAATCGCATCCGCCAAAGCCTGAAAATTAGTGCCCTCGCCCGAAGCGAATACCGCTATATTCTTCACCCTACCATCCGAACAAACGGCTATAGCCGTTTTATAAATTGCTCGCTTTGGCGAGCGTTCGGGTGGTAGGGTCATTTCAATCTCCGGTTACAGAGCCTTTCCGTCCTATAAAATTTATTGCCGACTGCATTATTTCAAAAAACTGCTTTTCATCCAAAGTTTCCTTTTCATCATTCCAAGAAGCGCTTAAACAATACCAGTCAGCCTTCTTTGTTTTTAAAAGCCATGTCATACTTATAACTCCGGGCTCCGAACCGCCTTTATAGCCGGCATAATCAAACTTATCTTTTGGCGCATCCAATCCGGAATTTATTCCCATTATGCCAAAGGCCGTATCATCGTTTTTCTTGCGGAAATAATCCATTAAATTACAAATATCTTCCGGGCTTGCCGGCCATTCTATTTTATTTATTTCAAATGGTTTATGATTAACGGCATACAAATTCAAAGGAATTTTCGGCAATTCTTCATCTAAAATTCTATAGCGTTCTTTAATATCAGCATTTAAATAAAGCACGGCTGTCTGAGTTGAACTTTTAAGCTTAAACATCTCCGAAGTCTTAAGAAAAGGTTTTAAAAGTTTGGGTTTCGCGTGGCCAAGTTTCTCAAGACTCTTTTCTATTTTATTGCGGCCAATATAATCCATTATGACATCAGTCGCGGTATTATCGCTTTCCGATATCATTCTTGCGGCAAGACTATAAAGAGTAAGGTCGGCGCCTATCGGCCAATTCCGCAATTGTCCGCTAGGCAATGATTTACTATTTTCCCTAAGGGAAACTATCTTTTTCCATGAATACTTTTCCTCAACCAAAGCCGCCAGCGTATAAAGCTTAAATGTTGAACCGATAGCGAAAACTTGCGTCCCATTTATGGATTCAATCTCGGACAAAGGAGCATTTAATTTCTTAAGCATAAAACCGACTCTGCCGGGCAAATTTTCAAGCCTTGACTTGATATCCTCAATACCGACCGTCTTTTGATACGGCGGCTTAAAAAAAAGTCCTATTATTTTTCCTGTTTGAGGTTCTATGGTTATGGTTGTCGGTATTAGGTATTTCTTGTCGGTATAAAAGATAAACTGAGCGGAAGTGTCGCTATCAATTGAAACAAAATCTACTTTAACTACCTTCCCATGCATTTCATAAAGACTTTTGAGAATATGCTTTATTTTTTTAAGAGACAATTTTTTAAAAAAAGAGCGATGAAAAGCGTTAAAAAGTTTTTCCGGATTTTCGCTTATTCTGGCCGCGGCGCGCCATGCGGCGCGCAATAACATTTTTCTCGCCTTAGGATTTTGTTGTTTAACAACAGTTTCCGTTTTATCCGCTTCAATTTTAGTATCTTGGGCGCAAAACCCAAAAGAAACCATTGAAAAGACTAATATTATTAAAAAGATACCTTTAAACATATTCATTTAGTTCTCCCCAACTCCATAACTCCCTTATCTTACTACAGCAAACTTCCCGGTCTTCTTTAATTTTCTTCCCGCTTTTTTGGCTTCTAAGAAGTCCGCACTTCCCAAATATTCCTTGCCACACTTCTCGCCGTTTTGGAAGTCGGACTTCGCAATATTTATCTAACTACCGCAAACTT
>JAKLQJ010000093.1 GCA_022013385.1 Elusimicrobiota bacterium | reverse complement strand
TTAGCCTGAAAAATTCAGTTGAATTTTTCCCTTCGCGGAGCTCAGGCGCGCGTAGCGCGGCATACACCCTCGAAAACCCGGCGCGCATAGCGCTTGGTTTTCGACCCTGTAGCGGAGAATCCGGCATTTTTTTGTTCACCCGATTTCTCAATGGAAACCGTCTTGAACCGCAGGATTCGGGTTAGGGGTTTTTTGCCCGCAAACAGAGTAGGCGTTGGTAGAAAAGATGCTGGTTTCTAATTTTTTAGCCGAATTTATAAGCGACCCCAAATCCGCCTCTCGGATATCGCCACTCTATATATTCGCAGACTATTTTGCATGTTCCGCATTCAACACAAGCATCATAATTGATAGATAATTTTTCTTCTTCCTCATCATATTTATAGACATCAACAGGGCAAATAAATGTGCAAGCTTTGTTTTTACATTTTTTGCAAACATCAGGCTCATTAACCTCTAAATGGCTGCCTTCTTCGTCAACATTGTAACCTATAAGATAAAGCTTGTCTTCTATTCTCATCTTACTTTCCTCCACAAATCAAACATGTCTTTCGCCATCCTAATATAGCCAAGCTTTCCGATACTCTTTTTTATGGCCTTTATTTTGTCAACTTTCGGCACTCCGTCTATGTTGTACATATCGTAAACGGCATCTATGGCAAACTGCGGATATTTTGTAAGCAATTGTCTTTTTTCTTCCATCATTTTTGGCAAATGCCTGTACATTTTTAAATCTTTCAATACGAAACTATTCTTCATTTTCTTTTGATAAACGGATAAGGTTTTTGCTGAAAAATCGCCCGCCTCTTTTGCTTTTAAATATGTCTCCGCCGCCAATTTTCCCGATTCAATCGCCAAATTAGAACCTTCCCTATGCACCGCATTCACTAACATGGCGGCATCTCCGCAAACCATGAAACCATCGGTATAAAGTTTTGGGATTGCAAAATATCCGCCTTCAGGTATCATATGAGCCATATACTCTTTTATTTCTCCTCCGGCAATAAGAGGTTTGACTATAGGATGATTTTTTAATTTTTCCAAAAGGTCATTAATATTAACCTTATGTTTAACAAGATCCTCAACAATAGTTCCCAGTCCTATGGATATAGAACTTTCATTGGTATAAATAAAACCCATTGTTACCATCCCTTCAAAAAAGGGCCCTGTAATTTCAATAGTAGCGCCTTCGCTATTGTTGTTTAAGCAAAATCTGTCATTTATAACTTTTTCAGGCAAACCTATTATTTCTTTAACGGTTAAAGCCACTTTATCGGGCGTGATGCTTTCCCTTAAACCCAAAGCCTTTGTTAAAAGTGAATTAATTCCGTCTGCCGCTATGACCACATCCGCGTAAAGATCGCCGTCAGGTCTGTCGGTTTTAACGCCAACCACTTTTCCGTTTTCAATAATGGGTTCTTTAACAACGGTTTCAGTAATTATCAAAGCGCCGGCTTCTTTAGCTCTTTCCGCGAACCATTTGTCAAATTTAGCCCTAAAAACGCTATAGCAATTATAAGGTTCTTTATTAAATTTCTCGCTTCTAAGTCCTCCGCTAAGCGCTGAATCTTCGCTTAAAAGCCATACTTTTTGCTCTATGATATGCCTTTCAAGAGGAGCGGTTTTTTCAAAATCAGGTATTAAATCCTCCATGGCTTTTCTATAGAATATTCCGCCCATTACATTTTTTGCTCCAGGAAAAGCGCCTCTTTCAATAACAATGACTTTTATTCCGGCAGTTGAAAGCTTGTAGGCGGCGGCTAAACCCGCGGGGCCGGCTCCGACTATTATCACATCAAAATCTTTCTTTTTCATATTTTTAGTTTTCCTTTAAATGTTTTAGTCAATTTGGGAAGAACTTTTAAGGCATCTCCCACTATTCCATAAGTCGCAATTTCAAAAATAGGAGCCTGGTCGTCAGTGTTTATAGCCACTATTATATCGGAAGATTTCATTCCCGCTAAGTGCTGAATGGCGCCGGATATGCCGGCTGCTATATATATTTTTGGATGAACTGTTTGGCCTGTTTGACCTACTTGCCTTGTATGATGCGCCCAGCCCATTTGAACAGCTTGTCTTGATACCGCCCAAGTTCCGCCCAAAACATTGGCTAGATTTTCCAATAATTTAAAATTTTCTTTTTTGCCCATGCCCTTGCCGCCTGCGACGATAATATCATAAAAGCCCAAATTCAATTTGTCTTCTCCGGTTTGAACTTTTTCAATTATTTTCTTAACTATTTCATCTTCCGTGATACTAAATTTATCTTTTATTATTTCCATTTTTGAAGGATTTTTGATAGCTTCAAATACGCCGGGTCTGACAGTTGACATCTGCGGCCTATTGTCAGGGCAAAAAATAGTAGCCATAAGATTGCCGCCGAAAGTCGGTCTTGTCATCAAAAGGTTTTTAGTCTCCGGATCTATATCAAGCGCTGTAGTATCCGCCGTAAGACCCGCTTTAAGCACTGTGGCGACTGTGCCGGCCAAATCTCTTCCGAGCGCTGTTGCCCCGATTAAAACCACCGCGGGTTTATTTTTGGATATTAAATGAGAAATACTGTCTCTCCATGGCTCGGTTCTATAATCTTTAAGCGCGGAATTTTCAATAATATAAAACTTTTTAGCGCCATATTCCGCAACTTCGTTTTCAAGCGGTTTAACATTATCTCCGACAGTAAAAGCGCAGACATCGCAGTGCAAATCTCTGGCAATTTCTTTTGCCTTGCTTAATAATTGCAAGGAAACAAGTTCTACTTTACCCTTATTATGTTCTATGAACACCCAAACATTATTATATTCAGTTATATTTTGTTTAATCATTTTTTCAGCCTCTTAGATTTTTGTCGTTCGCATAGCTTATGAGCCCGTGGCGTGTTCCAATGCATAACCTCAGAGTTTGCCGCATTGTTTTAATATAGGCTCCAATTTGTCATAAAGAGCGTTTAAAGTTTTTTCATCATTGCCTTCAAGCATCTCTCCCTTTTCTCTTTTTGGAGGAGTAAAAGCTTTTTTTACTTTTGTCGGTGAATTCTTTAAGCCGCATTGCTCTGCGTCAATTTCAGTATTGCCCGAATTCAATAAAACAACAGATGTTTTTGCGGCTTTTATCAGATAAGGAAGAGGCGCGTATCTCAAAGTGTTTATGGTTTCTTCCGTGGTAATTAAGCAAGGCAGAGGAACTTCCACAGTTTCCATTCCGCCGTCAATTAATCTAGAAACTTTTATTTTCTTATTTTGTTTATCCACTTCTTTGATTTCCACGGCATAAGTAACTAAGGGAATATTGAATCTTGTAGCAATACCGGGGCCGGTTTGAGCTGTATCACCGTCTATGGCTTGCTTCCCCGTCCAGTAAATATCTATAGAGCCAACTTCTTCGGCCACTTTTTTAGCTCCCGCCCAAAGGGCATAGCTTGTGGCCAATGTGTCAGCGCCGGCAAAAACCATATCGCTTAGAAGAAAGACCTTGTCCGCTCCCATAGCGAGAGCTTTTTTTAAAATTTCTTTGGCCATTGGCGGTCCCATGCTTATAACCGAAACATTGCCGCCGTATTTATCTTTTAACTGGACAGCCGCTTCAATAGCATGAGCGTCAAAGGGATTAATAATAGACGGAACACCTTCTCTAATTAGTGTTCCTGTTTCATAATTAATTCTAACTTGAGCGGCATCAGGCACTTGTTTAATGAAAACGAGTGAATGCATTTTTGAACTCCTTTTGCTTTTTTCTGGTGGTTGGCGCCAATTTAAAAATCTCACGCCGAATCCTCAGTTAAATCTGAGATTTCTAACGGGGGTTTACACTATGTTTATCCCCGTGGCGCCATATTCGCCATGAACGGCCAAAAACGAAATTTGCCTCAAATAATCGGTTACATTAACGATTATAAAATAATTGCAGATATAAAGGCAAATTTTGCGAGACCATGTAGCGAGACCATCTTTTTGCTATGCTTAGGCCAGTGTTCCCGCCTATAGCCGTTTTAAAGAGGGGAAGGGGAAATCCCCCGACGAGAGGGGGGAGCGGAATGGCTCAAAAAGCCGCGAAACTTGTTTTGGAAGAAATATCCCGTTCATTATTCCCAAATTCTGAATCTAATTTTAAGATAAAACTTGGACAAAACTTGCGCTTTCACGAGCAGTAAAATAATAATATAATAGTAAGCTATGCAATGGATCATACAAATACCCGTGCTTTTCTTCTCCATAATAGTCCATGAATTCACTCATGGCTATATAGCTCACAAAAAAGGCGATGATACCGCCTATCTTTCGGGAAGATTAACCTTTAATCCATTGCCGCATATTGATTTGACGGGCACTGTGCTTATCCCCGCCATGTGCATAATGAGCGGCATGCCTGTTTTTGGCTGGGCCAAGCCTGTGCCTGTAAATCCATTAAGATTGAGAAGGCCAAGAAAAGATATGGCATTAGTCGCTTTAAGCGGCCCGGCCTCAAATATCGCCATAGCCTTTTTCTCGCTTGTGATGTTTAAGATTGTGTCATTAAGCGGATTAGCAAGCGTTGACTTAACCAATACTTTTCTGATGCTTTTCAGATTTGCCGTTATAATAAATTTGGCCTTGGCATTTTTTAATTTGATACCGGTTTTTCCTCTTGACGGTAGTCAAATACTGTTGGGAACTTTGCCGGATAAATGGCTTGATGTTTACGAAAAACATATTCCTTACGGAATGTATATAATTTTGTTCCTTATGATCAGCGGAATATTGAAAATGCTTGTTTTACCTCCGATGATTTTTGCTCTTACCATATTCTCTAAAATGGGATTTGGCTTGATGTAAACGAAGAGAACATAAAATAGTTCAGAGTGTAGAGTTTTCCGCCATTACTTCTTTGGCGGACCCGCCTATGCCGTAGTGGCGGGAAAGTTTAAAGTTTAGAGAATATAAATCAGTCCAGAGTTTAAAATGAATTTTTTTTGTTTTGTCTCTAAACTGATATTGAGAAATTTTATGGATAATTTAAATGGTAAAAAAATAGTTGTTTCCGGCATGCGCCCGACCGGCAGGCTCCATTTGGGAAATTACTGGGGCGCGCTTAAAAACTGGATTGAAATCCAAGATAAATATCAATGCCTTTTCTTTATAGCGGATTGGCATTCTTTAACCGCCGGCCTAAGCGAGAGCGGAAATACAGCGGAAGATTCCAAAGATATGCTTATTGATTGGCTCGCCGCCGGCTTGGATCCGGAAAAATGCGTAATTTTCAGGCAATCGGATATTAAAGAACATGCCGAATTGTATTTACTTTTGGGAATGGTCGCGCCTATTAGCTGGCTTTTGAGAAACCCCACCTTTAAAGAGCAATTGCTTGAGCTTTACAAAAAGAAATATAAAGGCCAAGAAGGCAATATAAAAACCAAAGAAGGCATGTCGCAAAAACTTATGGAGTCTCATTTGGGCCAAAGCGAAGATATCGCTATAAATTCGGATCTTTCAACCTACGGTTTTTTAGGTTATCCCATTCTTCAGGCAGCTGATATTCTGCTGTATAACGCCGATTTCGTTCCTATAGGAAAAGATCAATTGCCTCATCTGGAACTTACAAGAGAAATAGCCAGAAAATTCAATCATGTTTCAGGTAAAAGCATTTTTAAAGAGCCTAAAGCGCTTTTAACAAAAGCCCCTTTAGTTCCCGGTTTAGATTCAAAGAAAATGTCAAAGTCATACGGCAATACGATAGAGCTTGGAGAAAGCGAAAAATCTTTGGAAAAAAAAATAAATAGGATGTACACGGATCCTGAAAAATTACGCGCCGATGACGCCGGACATCCGGATGGCTGCGTGGTTTACGCTTTTCATAAGCTTTATAATGCGGATTTTTCCGTGCGCGGGGAAGATTGCAAAAAAGGCGCTATCGCGTGTTCAGCGTGCAAGAAGAATTTATTTGAACTTATATTGCCGTCGGTAAAAGCGTTTTCCGATAAACGCGCGGTTTATGAAAAGGATATTTCTTTATTGAACAAGATTCTTGAAAATGGAGCTGAAAAAGCAAGAGCTATGTCCGCGAAAATATTAAGCAAGGCCAATAAAGCGGTAAACATCAAGAAGTAATCAGCGCTACAGGCAACAGCGCGGCAGCGATACAGTACGACAGAGATAAGCAAAGAGAAGGCGCGCAGAAAGCAAAGGTAAAAAATTATGAGCGCTATAGATGTGCATTTGGATGTTTTTGAAGGTCCTTTGGATCTTCTGATGCATTTAATCAAAAAAAACAATCTTGATATTTACGATATTCCGATTTCCCAAATTACAAAGGAATATCTTGATTATTTGGATATTATGAAAGAGTTCAATCTGGTTTTTGCCGGAGAGTTTTTGGTTATGGCTTCAACTTTGATGCAGATTAAAGCCAAAATGCTTTTGCCCTCCATGGAGAAAGCAGAAAGCGAAGGCCCCGACCCGCGAGAGGAGCTTATTGAAAAGCTTGAAGAATATCAAAAGTATAAGAAGGCGTCTGAAATTTTGGAAAAAAATTTTCTTGAGTATAAAGACGCGTTCTATCGGGGCTCGCCGGTATTTTCAAATGAAGATAAATTTCTTGATGTGGAAATTTTCGCGCTTTTAAGCGCCGTGAAACGCGCTTTTGGCAGAGTTAATGAAACACAATTGATAGAGGGAGAAACTTTTCCCATTGAACCCAGAATTGAAAAAATAAATGCAATGCTAAGCAATAGGGAATGGATTTTTTTGGATGATATATTTTTAACCGAAACCAAGCGGCTCGGCATAATCACATGTTTTATAGCTTTGCTTGAACTTATGAAACAAAGAGTAATAATTGTCGTTCAAGATGTTGATTTGGGCGAGGTAAGAATATACCGCAGACCCGAACCTAATATACAAGGCGATTAGGTTGTTAGCAGTCAGTAACGAGTAACTAGTTAGGCGACAAGGTAATTAGGCAACATGGCAACAAGGAATAAGGAGTAGTTTCCTCCAAACAAATCGGCGGATCCGCCCCATCCACATACGGCATCGGCGGGTTCGCCTAAGAAGTAATGGCGGAAAACCCTGAACTCGTTGCTTTTTTGTTGGAGGAAATTATGGAAGAGCTTGAAATTAAAAAAGTGGTGGAAACCCTTCTCTTTATAGCCGATCAGCCTATCCCTGTGGAGAGGATCGCTCAGATATGTAATTTAAAGGAAAATAAAATTCAAAAAGCTTTAGAAGCGCTGCAAGAGGATTATGGCGCGCGAACCTTTCAAATTATGAATGTCGCCGGCGGCTATCAAATGGCGACAAGGCAAGAATATAGCCTGTGGATTAGAAGGCTTTATCATGATAGGATGACGGTAAGATTATCAACTGCCGCTCTTGAAACCCTTTCAATAATAGCTTACAAACAGCCGATTACAAGAGCGGAGGTGGAATCAATAAGAGGCGTTGAGGTTATAGGTCCTCTTGAAACGCTTCTTGAACGGCGTTTGATTACAACGGTGGGCAGGAAAGAAACCGTCGGTCGGCCTCTCTTATACGGCACCACAAAAGAATTTTTAAGACAATTCGGTTTAAACAGTCTTGATAATCTGCCCGATATCAATACGCTGATTGATCAGGAATCCTCCGCCTTCGTCAGGCAAGCTATAGCCGCTTCGCGCGCGCCCGCCGTCGCTAAAGAAGCTATAGCGGACACACCCGCCGCTGAAAATGAAAATCAAAAAAATATTTCTTCCAATGATGTGGGCGAAGATAAAATGAGCGAAGAAAGTGAAAAAGTCCGGGAAAAAGAATCCGATATTTCAGACGATGAAATAGTTCCCAAAACTCAGGATGACAAGCGCAATGCGGGCGAAAAAGAGGAAGAGCGGTAAAACAAAATGCCTGAGATAAGAAGAGATCCCGTTTCCGGACGCTGGACAATAATCGCGTCAACGCGCAATGAACGGCCCAGTGATTTTGCCTCGGGCAAAATATCGGAATCCGAGAAAAATTGTCCTTTTTGTCCGGGCAATGAAGAACAAACTCCTCCCGAAATATGCCGCGTTAAATCCCAAAAAGAAAATAATTGGGAACTGCGTGTTGTGCCGAATAAATATCCCGCTCTTGTACCCAGTACACTCCCGAATAATGGCGCCATAAGGCGCCACGATTCGGGAGAGTGGAATGATGAAAGCGCGGAGTCTGAAGGTTTATACAGAAAAATTGAAGGAATCGGCGTTCATGAAGTGATAATAGAAACTCCCGACCATTTTCGGCAGATGCATGAAATGGATGAAAGCGATATTGCCGAAGTTTTTAAGTGTTTCGCTTCGCGGATAAGAGAAATAAAAAAAGACAAGAAGATAAAGTATATCATGATTTTCAAAAACTACGGCCGGTATGCCGGAGCGAGCCTTGCTCATCCTCATTCTCAACTTATTGCCATGCCGATGGTTCCGATGCGCGTGGCAAATGAATTGGACGGAGCGAACGCTTATTTTTCTCAAAAATCTTCATGCGTGTTTTGCGATATGATTAAACAAGAGATATCTTGTAAAAAAAGAATTGTGGCCGAAAATGATTTTTTTATAGCTATAAACCCGTACGCGAGCAGATTTTCTTT